>CAZCPU010000046.1:7240-13701 GCA_964499855.1 uncultured Dehalococcoidia bacterium
GTGTTGCGGACAGTATAGTCAAGGCGCCCCTTCATCTCAAAGGGGTCGCCACCTGTTGCAGCTTGACGCTTTGGGCGGAGATGGTAGCCTAGTTTGGCGGGGTAATCCGGCGCCCCGCTCACGACGAGGCAGGAGATTGAGTGTGGCCCCACCGGAAGCCCTCAATCGCGCCCAGGCCCTGAGGGCCGAGTTGGCGCAGCACAACTACCGCTACTACGTCCTCGACGACCCCTCCGTCAGCGACGCCGTCTACGACTCCCTCATGCGCGAGCTGCGGGAGTTGGAGGCTGAGCATCCCGAACTCGTCACGCCAGACTCGCCTACGCAGCGGGTCGGCGCACCGCCTGCGCAGGGCTTCGCCGAGGTGGTGCACCGGGCGCAGATGTTCAGTCTCGCCAACTCCTTCGATGACGACGAGTACATGGCGTGGGTGCAGCGAACGAGGCGGCTGCTGGGGGGCGACGACTTCGACGTGACGTGCGAGCTCAAAATAGATGGGCTCGCGGTGTCGCTGACGTACCGCAACGGGACGCTGGAGCGCGGCGCGACGCGGGGCGACGGGCAGCGGGGCGAGGACGTGACGCCGAATGTCCGCACGATCCGAAGCATCCCGCTGCAGCTCCTCGGCTCGCCGCCGGAACTGCTGGAGGTGCGGGGCGAGATCTACATGGGGCGCGAGGGGTTCCGCCGCATGAACGAGGCCCGCGCCGCGGAGGGGCTGGCGCTGTACGCGAACCCACGGAACAGCGCGGCGGGCAGCGTCCGGCAGCTCGACCCGAACGTGACGGCGACTCGGCCGCTGAACATCTGGGTGTACGCGCTCGGCTACGTCGAGGGCGGCGCCGTGCCGGACACGCAGTGGGACATCCTGCAGTGGCTCAACGAGATGGGTATTCGCACCAATCCGAACAACAAGCGCTATGAGAGCCCGGAGGGGGCGTTTGACTACTACCGGCAGTGGCTGGAGGGCCGCGAGGAGCTGGACTACGACACGGACGGCGCCGTGGTGAAGGTGAACAGCCGCGCGCACTGGGAGACGCTGGGCGTGGTGGGCCGCGAGCCGCGGTGGGCCATCGCGTTCAAGTGGCCGGCGCAGCAGGAGACGACGCGGGTGCTGGGCATCGAGGTCAACGTGGGGCGCACGGGACGCATCAACCCGTTCGCGGTGCTGGAGCCTGTCTTCGTGGGCGGCGTGACGGTGCAGCACGCGACGCTGCACAACGCCGACTACATCAGCGAGAAGGACATCCGCGTGGGCGACATGGTGGTCGTCGAACGGGCGGGCGAGGTGATCCCGCAGGTGGTGCGGAGCCTGCCCGAGCACCGGCCGGATGACGCGATGCCGTTCGCGATGCCGGAGCTGTGCCCGGCGTGCGGCAGCCACGTGCGGCGCGCGGAGGGTGAGGCGGCGCACTACTGCACCAACGCGTCGTGCCCGGCGCAGCTGGCGGAGCACATCTTCCACTTCGTGTCCAAGGGCGCGATGGACATCGACGGCATGGGGCCGAAGATTGCGACATCGCTGCTGGAGTCGGGGCTCATCACGGACGTGGCGGACATCTACGGGCTGAAGATGGAAGACCTGGTGCAGCTGGAGCGGATGGGCGAGTTGCTGGCGGCCAAGCTGCTGCGGAACATCGAGGAGAGCAAGGGGCGGCCGCTGCCCCGGCTGCTGGTGGCGCTCGGCATCATGCTGGTTGGGAGCGAGGTGGCCGAGCTGCTGGCGACGGCGTTCGGCGACATGGAGCGGCTGCGGGCGGCGCCGGAGGAGGAGATGACGGCAATTCCGGGCGTCGGGCCGAAGATCGCGGCGAGCGTGGCGGCGTTCTTCGCGGACGAGGGCAACGCGCGGCTGATCAAGAAGCTGCGGGACGCCGGCGTGCGCATGGACGCGGACGAGGCGCCGCCGCCCGCCGAGGGCTTGCCGATGTCGGGCATGGTGTTCTGCTTCACGGGGACGCTGGCGGCGATGCCGCGCTCGCAGGGGGAGGAGCTGGTGCGGTCGCTGGGGGCCGCGGCGTCGGGTTCGGTGACGAAGAAGACGACGCACCTCGTGGTCGGCGCGGAAGCGGGGGCGTCGAAGGTCACGCAGGCGGCGAAGTACGGGACGCAGGTGCTGAACGAGGACGAGTTCCTCGCGCTGCTGCCGGGGTAGGCCGTTCGTCAAACGGCTAAGCCAAGGCTCAAACAATTTTCGGAAAGTGACATTGACGCCATGCGGGCATGGACATGAAGGTCATCGTTGGTCTGGGCAACCCCACGCCGAAGTACGCCAACACGCGGCACAACGTCGGCGCGATGACGGTAGACCGGCTATGCAAGCAGTGGGGGATCTCGCTGGAGCGGAAGAACCAGTACGCGCTGTTGGGCTCGGCGTGGGTTGACGGAAACGAGGTAGCCCTGGCAAAGCCACGGTCGTACATGAACCTGAGCGGCGAGCCGGTAGCGTACCTGACTGCGCGCTACCGGGTTAAGTCTGAAGACTTGCTCATCGTGTACGACGACATGGACCTTCCGCTGGGGGTCACCCGCGTGCGGGCCGACGGCGGGCATGGCGGGCACAATGGTATGCGGTCCATCATCGACACGCTCGGCAAGCAGGAGATCCCGCGTCTGCGCCTCGGTGTAGGGCGCTCGCCGGTGGACGACCCGATCCGGCACGTGCTCGGCGGGTTCACGGACGCGGAGTCGGGGGCCGTCGAGCGGTTGTTAACGCGGGCGACGGAAGCGGTACACTGTTTCGTTTCAGAGGGCGTCGAGGCGGCCATGAACCGCTTCAATCAGGCCCCAGCCAGCGACGAGGACGCCCCCAACTAACTCCCGGGGTCAATCTTCTCCTCAATGTTCCCTGGGGCTGAACCGCGCGGGCGGTTCCCTCCGCAGAATCACCCTCACGCTTCTGGTGTATCATGCCCTAGAAATATGCGCCACAAGGAGATGTCATGCTTTACGAGCTGCGCACCTACAAGGCATGCCCAGGCAAGCTGCCCAACGTTGTCGCGAGGTTCCGAGACTTCACAGCGGCCAAGTTTACGGAGTACGGCTTCCGCATCATCGGGTTCTGGACGCCGCAGGTTGGCGGGTCCAGCCACGAGCTGATCTACATGCTGGCGTGGGAGAGCTACGACGAGCGCAACCGGTGCTTCGCGGCGTTCCGGGAGGACCCGGACCGGGCAAGGGTGTTCGCGGAGTCCGAGGCGAACGGGCCCATTGTTGCGGACGTCCAGAACGTGATGCTGGCACCGACGGACTTTTCGCCGCTGAGCTAGAGCGCCATTCGACAGGCTCAGGGCGAGCGGGGGATTGTCTCCTGCGCGGATGTTCCTGGAATCCCGATTTCTTGGGAATGACGATGCGGGGCGTGGGTGGTTGGGAGATGGCACCCCCATCCCAACCTTCCCCCGCTCGCGGGGGAAGGAGCGGTTGCTTAGCGCTGGGAGATGCGCTGGAGGGCCTGGCGGACCTGCTCTTCGACGGGGAGTGCGGAGTCGCCGCCGGCGACCGCTTGGCGGGCCTCGATGGCGGAGTAGCCGAGGGCTTGGAGCGCCTCTGTGACGGCGTCGGCCGCGCCGGTGGTCGGGACGCCGACACCGCCGCCTCCGAAGCCCATGTCGAGCTTGTCCTTGAGCTCGACGACGACGCGGGCGGCGGTGCGCTGCCCTAAACCGGGCGCCTGGGCTAGGGCGCGGGTGTCGCCGGCGGCGATGGCTGCGGCGAGGGTGTCGGCGGGCATGGCGGAGAGCATCGAGTGGGCGAGCCTCGGGCCGATGCCGGATACGCTGATGAGCAGGGTGAAGAGCCTTAGCGCGTCGTCGGAGGGGAAGCCGTGCAGCTCCAGGGCGTCGTCACGGACGATGAGGTGCGTGTGCAGGTGCACGGGTGAGCCGACGGCGCCGAGGGTGGGGACCGTCGACGACGGCACGTAGACGCGGAAGCTTACACCGTGGACGTTGACGGCAGCCCAGTCCTGGCCGACCGCTTCCAGGGTGCCTCGAACGCCTGAGATCATGGTTGTCCTTTCTTGTTCCGCCTGCTCACCCTTCGACGGGCTTTGGGACGAACGGTTCGCGTTTGTCTGTGTTCCCGCCTGCGCGGGAACGACGAGGGCCTTGTCCTCAGGGTGAACGAGTCTATGCCATGGTGTTGAGGCGCTCGTGCTGGAGGTGGCAGATGGCTACGGCGAGGGCGTCGGTGGCGTCGGCGGGCTGCGGAGGTGTGGACAGCCCCAAGAGCAGGGCGACCATGGCGGCGACCTGCTCCTTGCTGCCCTGACCGTAACCGGAGACCGCGCTCTTCACCTGCGTGGGCGGGTAACGGTGGACGGGCAGGCCAAAATGTGCTGCTGCCAGCAACGCAATGGCCTGCGCCTGGCCGACGGCCATCGCGGAGCGGATGCTGGTGCGGTGCCCCCCTCGGCTAGCGACCTCCGGCGGGACGAAGGGCTCCTCGACGGCGATGACGTCCGGGCGCCACGCCTCCAGCAATGAAAGGAGCTCCGTGTGGATGCGGTGGAGACGCTTGCCGATCTCCAGTGAGCGCGGGGCTTTGAAGACGCCGGCGGTGAGATAGGCGGCGTCACCACGTTCGGCCTCAAGCAGGCCATAGCCGAACTGGAGGGTGCCAGGGTCGATGCCGAGGATGCGCTGGCCCATGGCGCGCCTAAGCCGCCGTCGCGTACTTTTCCAAGACTGCTTCCGGGAAATCCGCGTTGGTGACGACCTTCTGGACGTCATCCAAACCCTCGAGGCGGTCCAGCAGCTTAAGCGTTTGCTCGGCGGTGCGCTCGTCGAGGCCGGTCTGGGTGGTCGGGACGAGGGTGACCTCGGCTGAAACGGGCGACATGCCGGCGTCCTCCAGGGCACGGCGGACAGCCTCAAAGTTCTCCGGGGCGGTGCGGACCTCGACGCTGTTCTCGTCGTCGGTAATGTCCTCCGCGCCGTGCTCGATGGCGAGGAGCTCGGCCTCCTCCATCTGCTCCTCGGAGAGCTCCAGGCTGATGACTCCCTTCTGCTCGAACATCCAGCCGACGGAGCCGACCTGCCCCATCTTGCCGTTGTTGCGGTCGAAGACGTTGCGGACCTCGGAGGATGCGCGGTTACGGTTGTCGGTGACGGCGACTACAAGGATTGCGGCACCGCCGGGGCTGAAACCCTCGTACACGAGCTCTTCAAGTTCAGTCTGATCGTCCGACTGACCCGTGGCGCGCTTTATGGCGCGATTGATGTTGTCGAGGGGCATGTTGTTCTGCTTGGCCTGTTGGACCGCAAGGCGCAGACGGGGATTCATATCCGGGTCGCCGCCGCCGGCCTTAGCGGCAATGACGATTTCCTTGGTGAGGCGGGTGAAGAGCTGGCCACGCTTGGCATCAGCGGCGCCCTTCTGGTGTTTGATAGTTGACCATTTGGAGTGTCCGCTCACGGCCACCTCCCCTGTGGTTCACGCGGGCGGCCGGAATCGGCCGGCCCGTTGCGGGCATTCTACAAGCGGGCGCGCGATGAGGTCAAAGCAGTCCCGGCACAGGTTCGACGGTGATTACGCCGATTTCCATGTTCACGTCCTGGACGATGTCCGGGATGGCAGGGATGAGGCGCTCGCCTTCCGGGCCGCGCACGACGTAGACGTCATTGCTGCCGGTCTCGATGATGTCGGACAGCGTGCCGAGGTCGCGTCCGTCAGTGGTGCGCACGGCGAGACCGATCACCTGGTGCTGGTAGTAGGCGCCCTCGGGAAGGGCGGCGGCTTCCTCGATAGGGGTCTCAAGGAGCTCACCCCGCAAGTAACCGGCGTCCCAGCGGGTGTCGATGCCTTGAAGCTTGATGAGGAGGGACCTGCCCTGATGGAACGAGCCCTCGCTAACATAGGTCTCGTCGCCGATGAGAAAGCGCGCGCCGGTGGCAAAGCGGTCGGGAACGTCGCTGAGGGAAGCGATGCGGAGGTGGCCGTGGCGGCCCCAGGGTCCGAGGATGCGCGCGGCGGCCAAACGATCAGGCTGGGGAGTGCGTTCTTCAGACGACGACGGCATGGGCGGGATCCGGGCCTGCCGCCGGGGCTACAGGATCTGTAGGGACGCGCGGACGCCCTGCTTGATGGCGACCACACGCAACAGGACGCGCATGGCCTCGGCGACGCGGCCCTGCTTTCCGATGATGCGCCCCTTGTCGTCGGGGTCGACATCGAGTTGGATGACGTAAACGCCTTCTTCCTCGACCTGCGTCACCTTGACGGCATCGGGGTTGTGCGCGAGGGACTTGGCAATGTACTCGATGAGCTCACGCATGGGTTATGCCTTCTCCAGCACTCCCAGGTTCCGCAGCAGGCGTTGCACCGGCTGGGAAGGTTGGGCGCCATTTTTCATCCACGCCAGCGCCTTATCGGTATCAATCTGCACGGTCGCGGGCTCTGTGCGGGGGTTGTAGAGCCCGACCTGGTCAATGTAGCCGCCGTCGCGCGGGGAGCGGGCG
>CAZCPU010000047.1:0-1587 GCA_964499855.1 uncultured Dehalococcoidia bacterium
GAGAAGGCCGCGGCGTCCATGCTCACCAGGTTCACGCTCACGCCCACGTCGCGGAACTGCCCCGCCACGCCCTCAATCACGTCAAGAGCGCCCGTCACCCGTATCTCCTGCAGGTGCATGTTGATTTCGTACGGATTGTTGGGGCCGTAGCCGGCCTCGGCCAGCAGTTCCACCGCCCGCTGCGGGTTGTACCCGTACGCCGTGGGGTATCGCTCCTGCCACGACGGGTCCCAGCCCGGCCGCGTGGGGTGGAAGTGGTTGATGTACATCAACTCGCCCTTCCCGTTGAAGAACGCCGTGTTGATCTCGTCGCGGTCCACGGCGTGGTTTAGCGCCTGCCTCACCCGGATGTCGTGGAACGGCGAGTCCGGGTACCTGAACGGCGCGTCCAGCAGTGGAAGCTGCCCCCGCGTGTCGGAAGAGCTCGGCGTCCGGAACACGCCCAGGAAGCTGAAGAAGGCCCGCTGCCCCGCGGCGTTCCCCTTGGCGATCGCCATCCCGTCACCCACCGCCTGCTGGATCTGGTCCTCCGGCAGGTTCGTGATGTGGATCTCGTCCGTCAGCAGCGATGCCAGCCGCGTCGACGCCTCCGCCATCCAGCGCAGCTCCATCTCCGGGAAGTCCGGTGTGAACCGCCAGTGCGGCTCCGATATGCGCTCGAACCGGATGTACTCGCCCTCGCGCCGCTCTTGGAACTGGTACGGCCCCGTTCCCGGTATCGGGTCGTCTTGCAGCGTCGGCGAGTGCCCCAGGTCGTCGTAGGCGTCCTTGCTCATCACCAGGATGCTCTGCTCCTGCCGTGAGATCACCCACAGCAGCCCGGCGTCCGGCTCATTGACGTCCAGCACCAGCTCGTGGTCGTTGACGATTTCCACGCTCTTCAGCGCCGATCGCATGTACCCGCTGTTGCCGTGCCCGGCCTCCGGGTGCCTCAGCTCCTCGAACGATAGCTCGACGTCCTTGGCCGTCATTTCGCCCCAGTCGCCCTGGAACTGGACCCCCTCCTGGAGCTGGAACCGGATGTTCTTCCCGTCTGGCTCCACGGACCACTCCGTCGCCAGCTCCGGCGTCCACGCGCCCGACACTGGGTCCATGCCGATGAGGTACTCGTACATCGGGTTGAGCTGGATGTTGTTCGGCGGCCCGGACCGCATCGGGTTGTTGTACTCCTCGCTCACCGGCGACATGCCGAACACCACCCGGTCGATCTTCGTTGTGACGGGCGCGTCCGCCGCCGCGACGGTCGGTTGCACGACGGGCGCCGCTGATGCGCCCTCGAGCACCGGCGCCGCTGGCATGGCGTCCGCCGGCTCCGTCACCGCCGCCGGTGCGTCCGGGACGGCTGCCGCCTCGTCGTCGCCGCCGCAGGCGGCAAGGGGCAGGCATAACAGGAGCACGGAGAGGGGGAGCAGTAGCTTGAGACCCTTGAATCTGTACGTCATTGAGCCCTCCTTGCATGTTGCTGCCATCTGGCCGGCCCTTGCCGGCTATCCCGACGCTCCCCCCGGAAGGCGTCGATCGTCAGCTTCGATGCCGTCGTCCCGTGACGACGCGGTGGCCCCGTGGTCTCTTGTTGAGTTGCGGCAT
>CAZCPU010000047.1:1687-3940 GCA_964499855.1 uncultured Dehalococcoidia bacterium
TCACCGCGCTGGTGCACCGGGACTTCCGGCTGTACTGGAGCGGCCACGCCTTCGCCGTTGCCGGCCAGCAGATGGCCATCGTCACCCAGATGTGGCTCATCTTCGACCTCACCGGCTCCGCCCTCCAGCTCGGCCTCCTCGGCCTCGCCCGCGCCGTCCCCGGCATCATCATGAACCTCGTCGGCGGCGTCCTCGCCGACAAGCTCGACCAGCGCCGTCTCCTCATCGCCGCGTCCACCCTCACCGCCGCCCTCTTCGCCACCCTTGCGACCCTGACGGTCACCGGCAACGTCCAGGTCTGGCACGTCCTCGCCGTCGTCTTCGGCGCCGGCGCCTGCGAGGCCTTCATGCAGCCCTCTCGCCAGTCCCTCTTCCCCCACCTAATCGACCGCCAGCACATGATGAGCGCCGTCGGCCTCAACTCCGCCGTCCACCCCGGCACCCGCATGTTCGCCCCCATCGTCGCCGGCGTCCTCATCGACCGCGTCGGCATGGGCCTCGAGGGCGCCGCAGCCGCCCTCTTCGTCGTTTCCGGCCTGACCGTCGTCTTCACCCTCACCCTGACGCAGGTCCGCGTGCCCCCCATCCGCCGCGCCGCCGCCGGTGGCGGCTTTCACACCCTCGTCGAGGGCCTGTCCTACGTGACCAACAACCGCATCTTCCTGCTCATCATCCTGACCAGCTTCTCCAACGCCTTCTTTGGCGGCGGGCACATGATCCTCCTCCCCGTCTTCGCCGATAAGCTCCTCGGAGAGGCCACCGGCGTATCCCTCGCCGTCCTCAGCTCCGCCGGAGGCGTCGGCGGCCTGACCGGCGCCGTTGTCGGCGGCTCGCTCGGGCGGTTCCGGCGGCACGGGTGGCTCATCGTCGGAGGCTCCTGGAGCTTTGGCTGCGCCCTGATCGCCTTTGCCCTCGCCCCCTGGTTCTGGCTGCTCGTCGTGATGGAATGGGTGGCCTCCGCCAGCAATCAGCTCTTCAACGTCACCACCCAGGCGACCCTCCACGCCCTCGTGCCCGACGAGTTCCGCGGCAGGGTGATGGGCCTCCGCAGCATGATGCACTCCGTCGCCCAGCCGATGGGCGGCCTGCAGATGGGCGGCGTCGCGAATGCCATCGGCGCCACCGCGGCCGTCGCCATCAGCGCCGGCTTCCTCCTCGCCGTCGCCACCCTCGGCATCGCCCGCGACGGCCGCGTCCGGAACCTCAGCGGCGCCTTCGCCCCCGGCCCCGAGCCCCGCGAACCCGCCGTCGAGCCCGGGGGCTAGCCTCCGCCGAATCGTGTACAATCGCCCCACGCCGCGTCGGAGACGGTCGATGTCCGTCCCCGCGCACCCTCGTTTGACCACGGAAGGAGGAGCATCGACATGGCTACGCAACAGGGACTCCGCTACGACCCGTCCGCTTCCTACTCCGTTACGGAGAAGGACGTCGTCTACCTCAGCACTGACGGCGCCGTCCGCTACGCCCGCGTCTACCAGCCCGACGGCCCCGGCCCCTTCCCCGTCCTCGTCAGCGTCCACGGCGGCGCGTGGAGCGGCGGCGACCACACCAACAACGCCGTCACCAGCGCCCCCATCGCTGCCAGCGGCGTCGTCGTCATGACCATCGGCCTCCGCGTCGCCCCCGAGTTCCCCTACCCCGCCCAGGTGCAGGACGCCAACCTCGCCATTCGCTGGGCTCGCATGCACGCAGGGAAGTACAACGGTGACCCCGGCGCCGTCGGCGGCATCGGCTACTCCAGCGGCGGCCACACCCTCCCCCTCGCCGCCATGCGCCCCCTCGACTCCCGCTACTCCGCCCACGAGCTCGTCGACCCCAAGTACGCCGAGCTCGCCATGCCCATCCCCTCCACCACCCCCGCCAAGCTCGATTGGATGATCGTCTGCTGGCCCGTCATCGACTCCCACGCCCGCTATGAGGTCGCCAAGGCCAGCAACGCCGAGCGCCTCGTCACCAACACCGAGGGCTACTTCCTCACCGAGGCCGCCATGCACGAGGGCAACCCCCAGGAGCTCCTCGACCGCGGCGAGTCCGTCAGCCTGCCCCCCACCCTCGTCATCCACGGCACGGCTGACGAGAACGTCCCCGTCGAGCACGCCGAGCGCTTCGTCGCCTCCTACGCCGCCGCCGGCGGGAGCGTCAGCTTTGAGAAGTTTGAGGGCGAGCCCCACGGCTTCGCCAACGAGCCCGGCCCCGCAACCGACAGGATGGTTGAGATGGTGAAGGCCTTCATCGCTGAGCGGGTCAACGCCC
>CAZCPU010000047.1:4040-13512 GCA_964499855.1 uncultured Dehalococcoidia bacterium
GCACCATGGAGCACCGTAAGCTCGGATCAACGGACCTCATGCCCTCCGTCATCGGCCTCGGCGGCTACCCCTTCGGCCCGCCCCTGTGCGATCAGGCAATGACCGCCCGCGTGCTGGATCAGGCGCGTGAGTTGGGCGTCAACTACATCGACACGGCCGATATGTACGCCCAGGGCGAGAGCGAGACCAACATCGGCGCCTACCTGCAGGACCACCGCGACGATTTCATCCTCGCCACCAAGTTCAACCTCTCCAACCTCGGCGACGAGACCCCCCGCCAGCGCATCATGCGCAAGATCGATGAGAGCCTCACCAAGCTCCGCACCGACCACATCGACCTCTACCAGATCCACCACGTCAACCCGGACGTCCCCGCCGAGGACATCCTCGGCCCCCTCGACGAGCTCGTGAAGGCCGGCAAGGTCCGCTACGTCGGCAACTGCAACTACGCCTCGTGGCGCCAGATGGAGTCCCTCCAGGTCGCCGAGCAGAATGACCTGTCCTGGTTCGTCTCCACCCAGAACCACTACAACATGCTCTACCGCCACGTAGAGCTCGAGATCCTCCCCTTCTGCCGCAAGTACAACACCGCCTTCATCCCCTACTTCCCCCTCGCCGGCGGCTTCCTCACCGGCGCCTACCGCCCCGGCCAGCCCCCGCCCCCCGGCAGCCGCGCGGACCTCGTGCCCACCGGCATGACCGCCAACGTCCGCAACGAGCGCACCGAGTACATGCTCCTCCAGTTGGAGGGCTTCGCCCAGGAGCACGGCCACACCATTTCGGAGCTCGCCCTGGCGTGGCTCCTCTCCCACCCGGAGATCCCCGTCATCATCAACGGCTGCGACAGGCCCGAGCACATCGTCGCCAACGTGAAGGCCTCCGAGTGGGTGCTGACCCCCGAGGAGCGCGCCGAGGTCGACGCGATGACCGCGTGGTGGGACGGCTCCGCCGCCGCCGTCGACACCACTGGCGGCGCTCCCCGCGCGGGCACGGGCCGTCGCTAGGACGCCCGCGCCGCCGCGTCCTCGTTCGAGAGATTGTGCAGGGGGCGGCCGTAAAACGGCCGCCCCCTGACACCGCCGCGTTGCCCTGCGCTGCGTCCCCCCGCTACCCTTCCCTCATGGACAGCCTGCGTTTCATCACCCTTAACCGCGTCACGCCCCTCCCGGTCGCTCCCAGCGACACCCAATGCGGCATTATGGTGAAGCTGGAAGCGCCCAGAATGGGGTTTGCGCGCATGCGAGTCCTATCTGAGACCCATTCGGATCGGAAAAACGAGTCCTATCTGAAAACGGCCATTTTATATCTGATTCGCTTCCCAAAATAGCACCGGAACGAAACGAATCGAATCGAATGCGGTCGCCGCGCCCGCCAGCCGCGCCCTCGGCGGCCCGCCCGGACCCCCGCCGTCACCGGCGCGCGCCCGCTCCCCCGCGCCCGGCTGCTTGGCACACCTCCGCTATCAGGTACTCCAGCGCCAGCCGCTCCGGCAGCGCCCCCGTCTTGATCGAGACGTCCGTGTCCAGCAGCCCCCGGTGCAGCCGCTGCAGCGCCCCCGGCGAGTACCGCCGCGCCATCTCCAGCGTCTTCCGCAGCGGGTACGCCGACGTGAGTCCCAGCCGGCTGCCCAGCTCAGCCTGCGGCGCCTGCTTCGCCAGCAGGTCCTTCGCCAGCACCATCAGCCGCACCTGCCGCGCCAGCATCGCCAGCAGGTACGTGACGGTGGAGTCGCCCTCCAGCAGCCGCGTCAGGCTCCGCATCGCCCCCGCCCGGTTACCCTCCAGCACAGCGTCCACCATCGCGAAGACGCTCACCTCCCGCGCCGACACCACCAGCTCCTCCACGTCCTCCGCCGTCACCGCCCTGCCCGACGCGTACAGCGTGAGCTTCTCGATCTCCCCCGAGAGCGCCCACAGGTCCGGCCCCACCAGGTCCACCAGCAGCTGCACCGCCTGTGTCGTCATGCTCCCGCCCCGGGCCATCACCCGGTTCTGCACCCAGCCCCGCAGCTCGTTCCCGTTCAGCGACGGGAACTCCCGCACCTCCGCGACGGCGCTCAGGTCCCGCAGCAGCGGGGGGTTGCCCCGCAGCTGCCCCTCCACGAAGACCAGGTCCGTCGTCGGCGGCAGCATCCCGCCGAAGGCCGCGATCCGCTCGCCCCACTCCGTCGCCCGCTGCCCCCCGCCGCGTCCCCGCCCGCCCCGGCCCTCGCCCCCCAGCGACCCCAGCAGCCCCTCCACGATGACGAGCCGCCGCTCCGCGAGGAAGGGCATGGCCTGGCACATGTTGACCAGCGTGTCCGGCGCCGCCTCCGCCGCCATGAGCGTCGTGATGTTGGCGTCCCGCACGTCCGGCATCCCCACGGCGTCCCGCAGCGTGTCCAGGAACGCCCGCAGCGAGTAGGTGTCTTGTCCGTGCAGCAGGTAGATCACGGCTTGGCCGCCTCCGGGAGCCTGTTCATCAAAGCCCGGCTCCCAAGCTATAATGGGTGTGTGCTGAGTATGATGAAACGCCCGGGCATTGCCAAGGACGAATCCCACCCACTTCCATGCGAGTTGCCATGGACCTCCTGATCATCGGCTTCGCCCAGAGCGGCAAGACCTCGTTGTTCAACGCCCTCACCCACCGCCAGGCCGCCCCCGGCGGCCGGACCGGCGGCGGCATCGGCGTCGCCAAGGTCCCCGACGCCCGCCTCGCGCCGCTGGCGGAGATGTTCAACCCCCAGCGCGTCGTGCCCGCCGAGATCCAGTACGTCGACACCCCCGCCATGGGCGGCGGCCGCAGTCGCGGCGGCGGCGTGAGCGGCGAGCTCCTCAACCTGATGCAGCGCGCCGACGCCTTCGTCCACGTCGTCCGCGCCTTCGACGACGGCGGCGCCCCACCCGAGGACGCCGTCGTCTCCATGGACCTCGAGCTCGCCTTGGTCGACCTCGGCATCCTTGAGCGTCGCCTCGAGCGCCTGAACGCGTCCCTCAAGGGCGCAAGGGCCGCCGACCGCGCCGCCATCGAGTACGAGGCCTCCATGGTCGAGCGGGTCAAGCGCGGCTTGGAGCAGGAGGTCCCCGTCTACCGGCAGGACATCGCCCCGGAGGACAGGTCCACCCTCGCCAACTTCAACCTGACCACCGCCAAGCCGGTGATGGTCGTCCTCAACGTCGCCGAGGATGACGTCGCCGGCGTTCACGCCCTTGAGGCCGAGTGGCGGGCCCGCCTCTCTGAGGCCGGCCGGGAGGTCGTCGCCCTGTGCGCCAGCCTCGAGGAGGAGCTCGCCCAGTTGCCCGAGGACGACGAGGCGGAGTTCCGCGCCTCCCTCGGCGCCGGCCAGCCCGGCCGCGACCGCGTCGCTGAGTCCTCGTACGCGCTCCTCGGCCTCGTCTCCTTCCTGACCGTCGGCCCTGACGAGGTCCGCGCATGGACCATCGCCCGCGAGACCCCCGCGCAGCGTGCCGCCGGCAAGGTGCACTCGGACATTGAGCGCGGCTTCATCCGCGCGGAGGTCGTCACCTATGAGGCCCTTATGGCGGCCGGCGGCCTCGCCGCCGCCCGCAAGGCCGGGCACCTCCGCTCCGAGGGCAAGACCTACCCCGTCCAGGACGGCGACGTCGTCAACTTCCTCTTCAGCGTGTAACCTGCCGCCGCCATGAACGCCCAACCGCTCGCTCACCCCGACGTCAGTGAGACCGCGCGCAGCCTGGACGGTGGCATCGCCCTCTACGTCCACATCCCCTTCTGCGAGTCCAAGTGCCCCTACTGCGATTTCAACACCTACGCGGGCATCAACCACCTGCTCCCGCCGTACCTCGCCGCGCTGGAGCGCGAGGTCCGCGTGTGGGGCGCCGTCCTCGGCCACCCGCTGGTGAACACCGTCTTCCTCGGCGGCGGCACGCCCTCGATGCTCTCACCGGCCCAGATGGCCAGCCTCCTCTCGACCGTGCGCGACGCCTTCCCCGTAGCCGTCGGCGCCGAGATCACCGCGGAGGTGAACCCCGACGACGCCTCGGTCGAGCGCTTGTCGGCCTTCCGCGACGCGGGCGTAGACCGCATCAGCCTCGGCGTGCAGTCCCTTGACGACGGTGAGCTGCAAATGCTTGGGCGGCGCCACGGTGCGGCCCAGGCCCTCGCCGCCCTCGCAGCAATAGTCGACGCCGGCTACGCCAACTTCAGCGCGGACCTGATGTACTGCCTGCCGCACCAGCGCATGGACACCTGGCGGAGCACCGTCGAGGGCGTCATCGCGGCGGGCCCCCCGCACGTCTCCGCCTACGCGCTCACCCTGGAGGAGGGCACCCCCTTCGGCAAGCAGGCCGCCGACGGGCTGCTCCCGGAGCAGGACACGGACCTCGCCGCCGACATGTACTGGTGGGCGGATGATGCCTTCGCCCGCGCCGGCCTCGCCAACTACGAGATTTCCAACTGGGCCCGGCCGGGCATGGAGAGCCGTCACAACGTCACGTACTGGCGCAATGTGCCCTATCTAGGCGTCGGCCCGGGGGCGCACTCCTACGTCGGCGGCTACCGGTTCGCCAACATGAAGTCCCCGGTGGGGTACATGACCGCGGTCCGGGCATGGGAGGAGCGGGAAGGCAGCCTCGACGCCCTGCTCCGCGAGCGTCCGGGGCCGGTGGCTGACATTGACCCCATGGACGCGCGCACGGAGATGGCGGACAGCGTAATCTTGGGGCTGCGGCTCGCTGAGGGTGTCTCGGATCGGGCCTTCCGGCGGCGTTTCGGCGTCGGTCTCCACGAGGCCTTCGCCGATGCCATTGCCCGCAACGTGGCCCTCGGATTGCTGGCCTACGAAGGCAACGGGCCGGATGCCGTGCTGAAGCTCACGAAGCAGGGCATGTTCCTCGCCAACGAGGCCTTCGTGCGCTTCCTTGCGCCGTAGTCGCTAGTCCGCAGCGAGGCTCTGGCTCGCCGCCGCGACGCCCGCCCCTGACGCAACCTCGTACCCGAACTGCGGCAGCAGCGCCTCCAGCGAGGACAGCAGGATCAGCACGTTGCTGGACGTCGACGACTCGCCCATGAGCCCGATGCGCCACATCTTGCCCGCGAACTGTCCCAGCCCGCCGCCGATCTCGATGTTGTGCTCGGTCAGCAGCCGGCGCCGCAGCCCTGCGTCGTCTACTCCCTCGGGCACGTGGACGCTGGTGAGCTGGTAGGTGCAGTGCTCCTCCGGTACCAGCAGCCCAAGCCCAAGCGCGGTCAGCCCGGCCCGCAGGGCGCGGCCGTTGCGCCGGTGCCGCGCAATCCGGTTCTCCAGACCCTCCTGCAGCACCAGCCGCAGTGCCTCTCGCAGCGCGTAGATCATGCTCATTGGCGCCGTGTGGTGGTATACGCGGGTGCCGCCCGCCCAGTACTGCAGCAGCAGTCCCAGGTCCAGGTACCAGCTGCGGGCCTTCTCGGTGCGGCCCTTGATGACCTCCAGCCCACGGGGGCTGACCGCCACGGGCGACATCCCGGGAGGCGCGCCCAGGCACTTCTGCGTCGCGCTGTAAGCGAAGTCGATGTCAACGTCGTCGAAGTCCACCGCGGACCCGCCGAGTGAGGTCACGGCGTCCACCAAAAAGAGGGCGTCGTGTTCGTGGGCCAGCTGCGAGAGCCTCCCCAACGGTTGAAGCACGCCCGTTGATGTCTCGGCATGGACTGCGGCAAGCAGCTTCACCTTCGGCTGCTGCTTGAGGACGGCCTCTACCGCGTCGGGATCGGCCGTCTTGCCCCACTCGACGGGAACGGGGACCACCGTCGCGCCCTGCCGCGAAGCTATCTCTTCGATGCGCAGCCCAAAGAACCCGTTCTCGACGACAACGGCGACGTCTCCTGGCTCCAGCAGGTTGGCGAGCGCCGCCTCCATGCCCGCCGAGCCGGTGCCGGAGACGGGCAGCGTGAACGACTCCTCCGTGCCGAAGACCTCGCGCAGCATCTGCGCGACGCCGTCCATGATCTTGATGAACTCCGGGTCCAGGTAACCTAGGATGGGTGCTGACATGGCGCGGAGTACGCGCGGGTCCACGTCGCTCGGGCCGGGACCCAGGAGGGTTCGTCGCGGCGGATTGAGCTCCTCAACAGGGCCGGGGGGCATCGCACACCTCAATACGGGTAAGTCTTGGGAAATGCATCACAAGCGCACAAAGGGTAGCAACCGCGCCCCCGCGCGTCAATGCGGTTCGTTCCTGACCCCGCGAACTGGGCAGCTGAGATACCTGCAATCGATGATGCCTATCGCGCCATGGACCGGAAGTGCCTGTGGTGGGAACCCGTCCTCATGCAGCCGGTGACGGGCGCTCACGGCTACGGTTTCGGCACACGGTAGCCGACGCCGTGCTCGGTGAAGATGTACTTGGGGTTGCGAGCGTCGTCACCCAGTTTCCTCCGCAGGGATTTGACGTATGCGCGAAGTAGCTGGAATTCCCCGGAGTACTCGGGCCCCCATACCCGTTGCAGGAGCTCGTTTTGGGTCAGGACGCGCCCGGCGCTGGTGCTCAGTTCGCTCAGCAGTCTGAACTCAGTGGGCGTTAGCTTCACTGGGCTCCCCCGGACGATCACAGACCGCGCCGCAAAGTCGACGCTGAGGTCGTCGAGGTTATAGTTCTCCAGGTACTCGGCCCTGTGCGGGTTGACCCGCTTTCGCAGTGACGCCTTGATTCTCGCCACCAGCTCGGACGGGGAGAATGGCTTCACGATGTAGTCGGCGGCTCCCATCTCGAAAGCCCGCACAATATGGTCGTCGGAATCCTGGCGGGAGAGCACGACAACTGGGATGCCGTACTCCGTGGACACCCGCCGCACCAGCTCGTATCCACGCCCGCCCGCTGTCGATAGGTCCAGGAGAAGCACGTCCGGTCGGTCGGTGTTCAGGAGGCGCTCGACGTCGTCCCAGTCAAACGTGGAGATCGGCGTGTAGCCAGCTCCGAACAGGGAGTTGCGGACTGCCCTGAGGGCGACCGCGTCGTCGACGGCGACCAGCACGCGGATTCGCTCACGCGGACTGGAAGATATGGCCGCTCCGGGCGGGAAGGACTCGGCTGAAGCGAGGGCCGAGGGTTCATCGACCACCGGTGTGGTGAAGGTGAAGGACATGCCTCGGCCGCCCGCGCCGAACCCTGCCCAGATGCGGCCCCCGTGCGCCTCGACAATCCCCTTGCAGATCGCCAGCTCCAGCCCGTCCCCGTTGAAGGCTTGCCGCGCGAAGTCCGGTCCTGAAGGCGAGAGTCGTCTGAAGAGATACGACAGGCCGGCCCCCGGAACCCCAAAGCCGTTGGTGGAAATGGTAATCGCGACAAAGACGTCGTCGCTTGACGCCGAGATTCGTATGGCTGTTGTGTCCGTGCAGTACCGGGCTGCATGGGTGAGGAGGTTCTGCACGACTTGGTTGAGGCGCTCCGAGTCCGCCATAATCTGCGGTAACGTGGCGGGGATGGCCTGCTCGATCGCGAACCCTGTGCTTGCACCCTCATGCCGGCGTACCGCATCGCTCACCAGCGTGGCGACATCCACGCTCTTGGTCTGCACGGCGAGCAACCCGGCTTCAATCCGTGTGAGTTCGATCAAGCTGTTCAATTGTGAGCGCATGAGGTCAGCTTGGTCGTCGATTAAGTGCAACAGGTAGCTGGACTCAGCTGGGTTCAGTGGGGCATTCGTGTCTAGCAGGGACGCAACTGAACCCTTGATGGCGCTGAGAGGCGTGCGGAGTTCGTTCCCTATGGTCACGAGGAACTGGGCGCGTAGTCGGTCTTGGTCTTCCAGGGGCGCCATGTCCTGTAGCGTCACGACGACAGAGGTTACCTCGCCTCCGTCTGAGCGGATGGGGACGGCATTCACAAGCGCGGATAGGGTGGATCCGTCCGGGAAGGACAGGGTCATCTCTTCCGCACGGACCGTTTCGCCGCTCTGCAATTGCTCCGACAACGCTGTGAGGTCGAGTGAGAATTCCTGCCCGCTCGCTCGCCGGATAGCGGTCCTGCTGAGAATCTCTCTCAGGCCCTCATCCCGTGGGTCGAGTTCACCCAGGATCTTCTTTGCCTCCTGATTGAGGGACACAAGCTGCGGGGTGATGGCGTCAAATACCAGGACACCCACCGGGGAAATGTTGATGAGCGCCTCCAGGTCGGCCTTTGCGCGCTGTTCATCCTCATATCGCCGGGCATTGGCGATTGCGGCCGCCGCTTGCGACGCGAATGTAACTATCGTCTCTTCGTCGGCGGGGGTGAATTCTCGCTTGCTTTCCTTATCGGCCAGATAGATGCTGCCGACACGGGAGCCGCGGAAGTGTATGGGCATGCCGAGGAAGGTGTGCACCGGCAGCTTTTCTCCGGGGAAACCCAGTGAGGAGGCGTAGCCCGGAAAATCTGCTACCCTAAGGGGAGCCGATAGACGATTGAGGTGTGCGAAGAACTCTCGCATCTTGGGAATTGCCTGCCAAGCGTCTCTCGCGTCTGGAGGTATGCCTACAGTGACGGTGTGTTCAGTCGCTCCTGCGTCATTGACGGTAACGATGGCGCCGTGCTGCGCCCCCGTGAGAGTGCAGGCCGCCTGCAGGCAGTTTTCTAGAACCGTCGTCAAGTCGAGGC
This sequence comes from uncultured Dehalococcoidia bacterium, assembly GCA_964499855.1. Taxonomy (GTDB): domain Bacteria; phylum Chloroflexota; class Dehalococcoidia; order Lucifugimonadales; family UBA1127; genus UBA1127. The sequence goes on from CAZCPU010000047.1 coordinate 12,611, forward strand.
TCTGCGTGGCGTAGAGGCTGGCCTCGGTGAACTTGGCGAGCCGTTCCCGGAGTTCTGCGTTCTCTCGAGCAAGTGCCAACTCGGCACCCGCCCGGTGCAACGAGGGTCTTGGGGCAGGGCCTTGCGTATGCTCCACGTCGCAACTGTACCTGTCCGGCATGTTTTTCACAATATATGCACACCCTGTCTCAGTAAGTGACCGCTCAAGCAACGTGTGGAGCAAGGATTCCCCGGGCTGGCAACTATGTGTCGGTCGGGCTCGAAGGCCACTGAAGTCCAACTCCAATTGAGACCCGTGGGGAAATCTATATTGTGTTCTTCACAGAATATTCATAGAATTGGGTGGTTCCCCATGCACAATTCGTACTCTCGGTGTACATTGTTCACCGGCATAGCCCATTTGGTGGGGAAGAGGTGGTTGAGCGGTGGCTAGAACGGACAATGCCGGCAAGGAGACTGTGGACAGCTTTTCAGAAATTGGGATGTCGGTTGCAGGTCTCGCAAACGTGGTTTCCAAGGGGACAGCCGAGCTGGTCGCATCACAGAACCTTGCTCCGCTGGAGTTCGCGATTCTGCGAGGCTTTCTGGGCCACGAGGAATGGACCATCTCCGAGATGGCCTTGGCCCTTGGCGTGAGTCCCTCTCGTGTCAGCAGAGTCGTGTCGCGACTGGTCGGGTTGGGCCTGTTGCGTCGCCGTAGGCTGCGGAGTGACCGGCGTGTGGTTCGGCTGACTCTGACTCCGCAGGGCCGGGACCTTGCCCGAGACATTCAACAGCAAGCTCAGGTTTACGACGCCCAACTCTATCGGGGCATAAGCGATTCGGAGCGGGCAAGTTTCGTTTCGACAGCTGCCAAGATCCTGTCAAACTTCGCGGCCCTGGAAGAAGCGAAAGGGAAGTGA
>CAZCPU010000048.1:0-2965 GCA_964499855.1 uncultured Dehalococcoidia bacterium
GGTGCAACGTGTTTGGGCTATTCCGCGGTGGGTTCGGCCTGCCAGAGATCATCCTGATCCTGTTCATTGTGCTGCTGCTCTTCGGCGCTACGCGGCTGCCGCAGCTCGCCAAGTCGATGGGTTCCGCGATCAAGGAGTTCCGGAAGGCGGCGGGACCGTCGCTGGACGAGGGATCGTCCAACACCAACACCACGACCAGGCGAACGAGATCCAAGAAGGCATAGCGCGGTAGAAACTGGACATGACGAGGGCCCCGCTATTTTGTCGGGGCCCTCTTGCTTTGCCTTGAACTCAAGCCGCAGCTACTCAATCGACACCAGGTAGTGGTAGTGCGGTTGCCCGCCGTAGACCACCTCCACCTCCAGGTCGTCCGCGACGCTCGAGAGGGCATCGGCGGCAATGAGGGCGTCGCCGTGGGTGACGTCACCGCCCCAGTACAGCGTTACAAGCGAGCCCTGCTCCGGCTTCGCCACGCGAACCAGCGCGACGATTGCGTCCTGCACCGTCGGCTCGGAAGCGGCGAGCTTGCCCCGCAGCAACGCCATGACTTCGCCAGCGCGCACCTGCGCGCCGTCAATGACAGCGTCGCGGACGGCGGAGACCACCTCGCCGTCGATGAGCGACTCCGCGCCGTCAGCCATGGACTCGGCGTTGCCGTCGAGGTCGCCGACGGGGGAGAAGGCGAGCATCGCCGCGATGCCCTGCGGGAGGGAGGTCGTCGGCACGACGCGCGCGGGAATCGGGGACATGTCCGCGGCCTGCCGCGCCGACGCCACGATGTTCTTGTTGTTGGGCAAGAGGACCGCCGACTCCGCGTGAAGCGACCGTATGCCCTCCAGCAACTCCTCGGTGCTGGGGTTCATGGTCTGCCCGCCGGAGACGATGACCTCGACGCCCAGACTGCGGTAGACATTCTCAAGGCCGTCTCCGCGGACGACGGCAATCACACCGACGGCGGCCGGGGGGCCGTCGGTGCGTGCTGCACGGAAGTCCTGGTGCTGGTTGTCCATGCTTTCGATCTTGACCTGGTCGACCACACCGACCGTGCGGCCCAAATCGAGCAGCGTGTCGGGTTCCAGGGTGTGGGCGTGGACGCGCACCGTTCGCGCGTCGCCGATGACGACGGTGGAGTGGGCCAAGGCATCAATGGCGGCGCGGAGTCCCTCGGGGTCGAGCGCCTCGCCGGTGATGATGAACTGCGTACAGAAGCCGAACACATCCTGCTCGACGGACTGAAGGAAGCTGTCTGAAACGTGGCCGAGACCCTCTACGTTCTCCATTCGAATGGAGGTGGGGTCCTCGCCGCGGAGGGCGAGCAGGCCGCCCTCAAGCAGGACGGCGAACCCCTGGCCGCCAGCGTCCACGACGCCGGCGTCGTGGAGCACCTGCAGTTGCTCGGGTGTTTGAAGCACAGCTTCCTTGCACGCGACCAGCCCGCATTCAAGCAGCGCCGTGGCGTCCTCGGCTGCAGAGGCGGCGTCCTGCATGGCCTCGCCGGTGCGGCGCATGACGGTGAGCATCGTGCCCTCGACGGGGTTGCTGACGGCGCGGTAGGTGGAGGCGCCGCCCTGGGCGAAGGCCTCAGCGAGCTGCGCCGTGCCGGCGTACGGCAACCCCTCGACCGCTTCGGCGAGGCCGCGAATGAACTGCGAGAGAATGACGCCGCTGTTGCCGCGGGCGCCCATGAGCGCACCGTGCGCGGCAGCGCTCGCAACGTCGGTGAGCGTCGAGCCGCCGGCGTGCTGCGCCGACTCGACGACGGTCTTCAGGGTGAGGAGCATGTTGGTGCCGGTGTCGCCGTCGGGCACGGGGAAGACATTGAGGGCGTTTACGGCCTCCAGGTTGACCTCGAGGGCTTCAGCGCCGCCGGAGAGCAGGGCCAGGAGGCCCGCGGCGTCCAGTCGTGTCGGGGTACCTTCGGTCACCCTGCAACCTCCACTCTCAAGGTATGCGTCAGCTTGCCCACGCGCCAGAGCTGTGCTACTGTAGTTTGGAAATTGTAAGTGTGCGGCATTTAGCCGTCAAAAGGCAGACCATGGCAAGTTGTCAGATTTGCGGCAAGGTTGGCGGCAGCGGCCACAACGTTAGCCACTCCAAGCGACGCACCAACACCCGTTGGCTTCCCAACGTCCAGCGGGCAACCATGGTGATCAATGGCGAGCGAGTGCGGGTGAAGGCTTGCACGCGGTGCATTCGGAGCCAGTACAAGCCCGCTCGAGTCAGGTAGGCGTGGCCACTTACTCTCCCGAGGTTGCGCATCAGTCGAGGTGTGCCGTTTCCGCGTCACCTAGACTGCATGGATGCTTCCGCGCAACCGGCTCATCGCCTCCGCGACGCTCTCCCTCTTATTGAAGACGGCGGACCCGGCGACGAGCACTCTCGCGCCGTTCCTCACCACTTCATCCGCCGTTTCAGCATTGATGCCGCCATCCACTTCCAGCTCGGTCTCGAGCGAACGCTCGTCCAGCATGGCGCGTACCCTGCGCACTTTGGGTACGACGGACGAGATGAATCGCTGACCGCCGAAGCCGGGGTTCACGGTCATCACGAGCACAAGGTCCAGATCGTCGACGATCTCCTCGAGGGCACTGGCGGGCGTTGAGGGATTCAGGGCAACACCAGACCGAGCGCCCGACTCCTTGATGAGATGGACAGTCCGGTGCAAGTGAGCGCAGGCCTCAGCATGCACGGTGAGGATGGACGCCCCCGCCTTCGCGAATTCCGGGATGAGCTGGTCAGGCGAGTCCACCATCAGGTGCACGTCAAGGGGCAAGCTCGTTCTCGACCGCAGGGCGTCCACCAGCATGGGGCCAAAGGTGAGGTTGGGGACAAAGTGGCCGTCCATGACGTCGACGTGAATGTAGTCGGCGCCGGCGGCCTCGGCCTCGGCCACCTGGGCACCGAACGCGGCCGCGTCGGCGGAGAGGATGGACGGCGACACCTTAACGTATGAAGTCCCCGGCAT
>CAZCPU010000048.1:3065-13500 GCA_964499855.1 uncultured Dehalococcoidia bacterium
GCCCATCTCACCAGCCTGGCCGCGCTGCTGCACGGTAGCCTGGTTGTAGTTGTCCCCCTCCAGAACACTGAAATGCTCTTCGCGCTGTTGTTTTCGCTGGTGTTCCTCCGCCGGCTCGAGCGGATAACGATGGCCGTGGTGGCGGGAGCGGCGCTCGTGATGACAGGAGCGGTGCTGGTTAACCTGTGACTGGGCGTCTACAGTGAGGCGTAGCGCCGCACCTCGGCGCCAATTCAGGAAGGGCGGTGCCTGTCCGAATGCCTCCCGCGCTCCTGGCCGTCCTCGCCGGGATGTTCTTTGCCCTGGCATCGTTCTTCACCCGGCTGGGACTCGAGCGAGGAAGCACGGATGCGGCGGTCCGAACGGCAGCGGTTGTTGCCGTCGTGGTCTCGTGGCCTCTCTTCGTGCTCCTTGCGCCGTGGACTAGCCTCTCGAGCTGGGCCGTCCTTACCTTCGTTGCGGCAGGGTTCTGCGGGCCCTTTCTGGGAAGGCTGTTTCTGTTTACGGGACTGCAGCGCGTAGGGGTGGCTGTCACGACTCCCATCTACAACGTGCAGGTGCTCTTCACCGCAGTCGCCGGTGTGTTGTTCTTCAGCGAGACGTTCACGACGTTCATCGGCGTTGGAACCGTGGCGATGCTGGTGGGTCTCGCGCTGCTGGGCCTCGACGCCTCCGGGGGCAATCGGGACAGGCCGCGGCGCGCGCTGGACCTGCTGTTCCCACTCGGAGCAGGGTTCTTCATCGCGATCACATACGTGTTTCGCAAGTGGGGGTTGCAGATCACGCCGGAGGTGTTCCTCGGTCTTGCGGTGATGTCGTCGACGGCGCTCCTGACGTCGATGGGCGCGGGCGCGGTCAAGGGGCAGGCGCTAACCATTCCGCGCGGCCGCACGCTCTTGATGTTCACGATTGGCGGAGTGATGGCGATCTCTGCACACATGTGCGTCCTGGGCGCGCTGTTGCACGGGGACCTGCTGATCGTGGTGCCCCTGCAGAATATGGAGCCGCTCTTTGCGGTGGTCCTCTCCAGACTCTTCCTGAGACGTCTCGAGCTCGTTACGCCAGCCGTCGTGGCCGGCGCCGGGCTTGTGGTGACCGGCGGTGTGCTCGTCAACCTCTAGCGAGCGAGGGCAAATGGAAAGGGCGCTCCGTGTGAAGCGCCCTCCCGTTCTCTGCGCTGTTTCGCCTAGTCCGTGCCCAGGTTCCGCTTGAAGAAGGCCAGCGTTCGCGGCCAGGCGTCGTCCGAGGCTTCCTTGTGGTAGCTGCCGCGGCCGTCGCAGAAGAAGCCGTGGCCGGCGCCCTCGTAGACGTGGAACTCCACGTCCTTGCCCGCGTCCTTCAACGCCTGCTCAATGCGCTCGACGTGAGCGACGGGGATGCCTGCGTCCTCGGAGCCCCAGAAGCCGATTACCGGGCACGCGACTGCTGCGGCGTTGTCGAGGCCGTTGGGCGCGCCCGCGGGGGCGTCGTCGCGGGGGACGATGCCGCCGCCGTAGTAGATGGCCGCGGCGGAGATGCCGGGCACTGCGTGGGATGCGAGGTAGACCACGCCGCCGCCGAAGCAGTAGCCCACGATGCCGACGTTGGAGTTGGCGCGGGCGTCGGCCTGCAGGTGGGCCATGAGAGCGTTCAGGTCGGCCGTGATGCCCTCGGGCGTGGTGGTGGCTCGCAGCGCAAAGGCTTCTTCACGGTTGTCGTAGGAGACGGTCAGGCCGGCCCCCTGGCGGTAGAAGAGATCGGGGGCGACTGCGAAGTAACCCTCGGAGGCGAAGCGGCTGGCGACGTCCTTGATGTGATCGTCGACGCCGAAGATCTCCTGGATGACGATGACCGCCGGATGCGGGCCATCGCCCTCCGGCATGAAGGCATAGCCGGTCATGGTGCCGTCCTGCGTGGTGATGGCCAGTTCTTCAGATACGGTGCTCATAGTTCCTCCTCTGTGTCTTGGGTTCGCCCGTATTGTATCCAACCTGTGGTAGGGCGCAAGCACGGTCCGGTTAACGCTTCATTGCGACCGAACCCCTGGCAACCCCTTCCTCCACTTCAGTGCGGGTTGCCAACCAGGCGCACTACAAGTCGAAGCTGACTACAACCGCCGCGTTCACGATGATCGTAGAGTCGTCGCCCGCCTCGTTGGGGATTTCGAGGCCGCCCTGGACGACCTTGATGGTGTTGTTGTTGCCGTGGGGCAGCGCATCAAGCACGGCGGGGCCGTCGACGGCGTCCGGGTCCGGGGCCGCGATGATCACGTCGACGAGCATCTCGTCGACACCCTTCCCGAGGTGGCGGGCGGCGCCGAAGCTGTTGTGCCAGATGGCCTCACGCACGGCGCGCTGCGCGGCCTTGGTGTAGTCGCGCCCGTGCAGGTCCACGCCCATGCCCATCTCCAAGAGAAAACGCTTCTTGGCCATACAGGTGTACCCCCTCCCAATTGTTCGTCCGGTGAACGTATCATACGGGAGCCGGGGGTGCCACGCTACGTGTGGTACGGAGCGGGAGGGTGTTATGCACTGGTGCAGGTTTCAGGACAGCGATGGGGTGGCTTACGGCGTCGTGGACGGCGACACCGTGCGCGTCATGGACCGAAGTCCCTTCGACGGCGGCGAGCCGTGCGACGACTCGAGGGCGCTGTCAGAGGTCAAGCTGCTCATACCATGTCTACCGCCGACCTTTTACGCGGCCGGCGCCAACTACCGCGCGCACCTGGCATGGGCCGCGCAGGCACTCGGCGGGAGCGGAGCCGCGCCGCCGCGCGCCGACATCGGCTACCGTGCGGTCAACAGTCTCATCGGACACGACGAGGCCATCGTCATCCCGCGGGACGCCACGGGCCCGGTGCAGGTGGAGGGCGAGCTGGCCGCGGTAATCGGTCGCACAGTGAAGGGGCTGACACGCGAGAACGCCCTCGACTGTGTGCTCGGCTACACCATCGGCAATGACGTCAGCGAGCGCACTTGGCAACGCGGCGACCGGACGCTGTGGCGCGCGAAGAACACGGACACATTCAACCCCATGGGGCCATGGATCACGCCCGGCCTGGACCCGGAGGCGCTGACGGTCGTGACTCGAATCAACGGCGAAGAGGTCTCGCGGTACTCAACCGGCGACGCCATTTACTCGCTCGTCGACTTCCTGGTCGAGACCACCAAATACGTCACGCTCTACGCGGGCGACGTCATGTGGCTCGGCTGCGACGGCGCCACGCCCGACATCGGCCCGGGCGACGTGGTGGAGATAGAGATCCCAGGGATTGGGACGCTGCGGAACCCCGTCGAGGGGGAGTAGGCTCCCAGCCTGTCGTATTCCGGCCTTTCGGGCCAGGCTGCCGGCAAAGACGGCCATTGTGCCGCTGTCGCCAACTGCTGCCGTTGAGGCAACCCACGCCATGTCGGGGCAACACGGCGCAGTACTCGCAGGTCACAGTTTGGCGAGTTCCGCGATCGACTGCTACCAAAAATAGACTTCTCCCGTTTAATCAATTAAAGAGGCCCACTGGAGATTCAAAACAAAACAGGCAGAAAAGAGGGGCAAGGGAGGCCCCAGTGGCTGAGAGGGAGGAAGATATGATCGTGCTGAACAGGGACCGGAAACTCAATGGGGTCCGTCCGGTGTTGGCCATCGCGGCGCTCGGTTGCGCTGCTGCAGCGGTATTGGCAGTGCGTGCCCGGCGGCATCACAGAGAATAGCTTGACTAGCTGCTCGACAGGAGCGGCTTTCGATGCCCACCTCTCCCCATTGGCGTTCGCTCTCGAAGCGGGCGCCAATGGGTCTGTGGGCCGCAAGCGGCGAGAAGGGACTACAAGCTGTCAGGTCACCCCTCCCAAAGGTTCTCCCTATTGCTTCAAGGACAAATTGGTCAGAAACAATGAAATGTCTTGCAATTGCGAACGGGCTGTGTGGAGAATAAAAGCAAGGGGCCTCTCCTGAAAGACGGGCAAGGACACACGAGACCCGGCAGCAGACGGCGGCCTGGCGATCCGATGCCCGTATAGATAAGCACCACGGCGGATTGAAGAGGCGTGGCTGATTCAGCCAGGAGGTAGATATGAAGAGCCGGATTTTGTTGGCATTCACCGTATTGCTTGCGCTGGCGGCGTTCGCTTTCGTTGCCTGCGGCGACGAGGATGAGGCGGAGGTGACGGAACCTGCGCCGGTGACGGAGCCGGCGCCGGCGCCCGAGCCCGAGCCAGTCACGGAGCCGGAGCCGACTGTGGTGATGTCAGGCGGCCTGCAGCTCTCTGTGGATTGCCTTGACGGCGGCGGGGTGACGGACGTCGCGACGGTCATTTCGTGCAACCGCCAGGCGATGGAAGGATTCACTGGCTTCTCGTTTGGCGGGACATTTGACCTTATGGCCGTCTTCCCCGTGCCTGGGGGGCCAGCCGGCGGTGCGGGCATTAGTCTGAATGGCGAGATGGTGAAGCCGGACAGGACCAGCTTTACCTTGACGCTGGGGCCTGAGGGGCAGACGGTCGAGACAAGCGGCATTCTGATTGGCGACGACTTCTACACGCAGGACCCTGCCTCACAGCTGTGGTTCAAGGGCGCGCCGCAGGACGACCAATCGTTGGCGCCCCTGCAGCTGGTCGGCATGCTATACCTTCCTCAGGATGTTCCCACTACGCTGGATGGCGTCATCGAACTCGATAGTGGCGAAAAGGCGTACGTTCTCCTCTCGGACGAGAACGACCTTGGGGAAGAGGCCGCCATGTTCGGCCTCTCGACCGGGGGGATCACGCGCCTCGTCGGAGTAGACGACTTCCTGACAAAGGAGGTCCGCGTCACGGTGGAGGGCACGGACGGCGTGACCCGTGACCTGTTCTCCGTGCGCTATCACGGCTTCGGCGACGAACTGACCATCGAAGCCCCCGAGCGCTTCGTTGAGCTTCCGCCCGACGCCTTTTCCGGCGGCGTGCAGGAGCCGGCATTGGTGCTTGGGCTCGAGCGCAACCCCGACGGCCACGTGGCGGTCCGGTTCAACAAACCCGTCTTCGTGGAGGGCGAGGTGATCCTGTACGTGCTTGAGCCGTCGACCGGCGGGTGGGAGCTGCCGCTTCTCAGCGGGAGCGGCACGGACACGCTCGTCTTCGATGCTGCGCCGGAAGGCAGCCCCGCGCTGGTGTCCGGCGAGAGCGAGATTGCGTTCATCGGCTTCGGCATGGACGCGCAGATCGTGGACGCCGACGGGGTACGCGCCAACGACCTCTTCGACACCTGGACGTACGAGTAGGCGAACAAAAGGGGTGGCCGAACGGCCCAGCTTGGTTGAGGTGGGGCGTCCGGCCACTTCTCCTTTGGCAGAACCAACGTGAACCTGCGGACAGGGTCCTCCTAGGCGGGAGCTAAGCCCAAGACCATGTCACGGAGGGTGACGATGCCAACTGGGTTGCCGGCGTCATCGACTACCAGGGTCCGTGAAACGCCGAAGTGCACGAGCAGGCGGGCCGCGTAGCGGGCCTGCATTTGCGCGCGGACGGTCAGCACCGGCTTCGACATTATCTCGTAGACGTTCACGCGGTCCGCGGCGCGGTTGGTGGCGACAACCTCTCGGGCGATGTCCGTGACCGTGATCACGCCGAGCTCGTCGTCGGGGCTGCGGCGGTCGACGACCAGCGAGCTAACGTTGTATTCCTTCATGGCAGACATGGCCTCAGCAACGGTGGCAAGGCCGTCAATTGTCTTGACGCCGGACACCATGAGATCGGAAATGCGGACAGTGTTCTGCTGGGTCATATTGCGCCCTCCAACTCCGCCAACAGGGCGGTCATCTGGGAGTTCAACCCCACGGCGTCCAGAATCTCCAACTGGACTGCAATCCCGGCGCCTTCCTGGGACTCCATCTGTCCAGCATCGCGGATCCGCTCCAGGATTTCACGGGCCCGCGGTTCAGTGACAAGGAAGAGCAGGACGTCCCGGTTGACACCGAACCTCAGGCCAAAGAACGACCTGCCGGGTTGCAGCCCCTCGCCACGCACACTCTTTATGATGGTGGCGCCGGTGGCCCCGGCGGCCCTTGCCGCGTCGATAACGGCTTCGGTCTTGTCGTCATCGACCATCGCAACTACCAGCGACAGTTTCACCGCCGAACCTCCTTTTCTTGCCTCTTCTTCCTCCAGCGCCCCACCTTGTCTGCAATTATGGCATAGCCAAGCACCGACATGATTGGGAAAACACTGGCAAACGCGATGAGACCGAACCCGTCTATCAGGGGACTGCGGCCTGGGACGCTGGCTGCGAGGCCCAACCCCAGCGCTGTGACCACCGGAACTGTCACCGTCGACGTGGTGACTCCGCCGCTGTCGTAGGCCAGTGGAACGATGGTTCGGTTGCTGAGGTACGTCTGCACGATGACGATGACATAGGCGACGACGATGTACCAAGGCAGAGGCGTGCCCGTAACGATGCGGAAGCACCCGAGCGAGACTCCGGCCGCGACCCCTATCGCGACGGCGATCCGCAGCCCGAGTGCGTTGACGGCGCCCGCCGACACCTCCTCGGCCTTGAGCGCCACTGCGATGAGCGACGGTTCCGCAACCGTGGTCGCGAAGCCAATGGCAGCGGCGAAGCAGTAGATCAGCCAGTAGTCCTCCCATCGGACAACCTGCGCCACCGCATCGGCCCCCGAGGCGCTCTTCTCGACGAGCTGCTTGGCCATAGTCTCGCCTATAGGGAACAGCGCTTCCTCCAGTCCAATCAAGAAGAGCGCCAAGCCCAGGAGCACCATGACAGACCCGGCAGCGATCGCCCGGAGGTTCGGGAGCCTGCGCCGCAATACGGCCACCTGGAAAAAGACGAGGATGACGACGATGGGTATGACGTCTCGCAGCGTGGTGAGCGTGGTGGTAACGATGACGTTGAGGAAGTCGGCCATCACGACACCATCCCGTAGCCGAGGACGCAGATCATGGGCGTCAGGCTGGCGAATGCGATAAGCCCGAAGCCGTCCAGCATCGGGTTGCGCCCGCGAATAGTCGTGGCGAGGCCCACGCCGAGCGCGGTGATGAGGGGGACGGTGATCGTGCTGGTGGTGACCCCGCCGGAGTCGTACGCCACGCCGACGATTTCTTCGGGCGCGAAGATGGTCATCAGCATGACGAGGATGTAGCCGCCGATGATGAATCGGTGGATGGGCCACCCCTTGATGATGCGGAGTACGCCGAGGACGATGGCGAGACCGACCGAGAAGGCGACTACGAGACGGAGTTCAAGGGCATAGGAATCCCGCGCCGCCTGGGTGGCCCGGATGAAGCCGGCTTCCGCCGCGACGTCAGAGGCCTCCGCGGCGACGGCGATAAGCGCGGGCTCGGCAACGGTGGTGCCGAAGCCGAGGCAAAATGCCATGGCCAGCAGCGCGGTGACGCTGCCCTTGCGGGCCATGCCCTGGGCCAACGCCTCGCCGAGTGGAAAGAGACCGCTTTCCAGTCCCTGGATGAAGAGCGCCAGGCCGAGGACCACGAACACGAGCCCGACGAGGACGCTGGCCAGTTCCGGAAAGGGTTGCTGGAGGACGACTATCTGGAAGAAGGCGATGACGCCAAAGATGGGCGCCAAGTCTCGAAGCGCCCCGAGAAATTGCTTCGACATCGCAGTTGCGAAACTGGGCAAACCACGCTCCTTGACATGGCTACTTTGGGGATGGGCATTCCGTGCTATGCGCGGCTACACGATACGGAGCGGAGGGGGGAGGGTCAAGGGCAGGGAGCGTCGTCTTACTGGAGCCGGCGCATCGTGGGGGAGAAGATGAGCACTATGGTGGCGATAACAATGAATGCCAGCGCGAGCATGGTCAGTCCTGCCGGCGCTCCCCAATTGTCGGCAATCAGGGTGAGCGGCAACACGCCGATGGGCATGAGACCCCACATGAGTCCCTGGATGCTCATGACGCGGCCCCGGTAGGTGGGGTCAACATACTCGAGCGTCAGGGAGGCCTGCAACGTCATTCGCGCCGACTGAATGAGGCCGACCACCGCCAGCGTCAGCAGTCCAAGGACGAACACGGGCAAAAACTCCGCGATTGCCGCAAACCCAATGAGGGTCAGACCCGAGATGATGGCTGAACCGACCAGCAAACGTCCGCGATTGCCCGCCTTCTTCATCCCCGCGACCGCGATGGCGCCTCCCATGCTGCCCAAGCCCAATACCGCGAGCATGAATCCGAGGCCCGCCTCTTCCACGCTGAAGTTGTCACTGGCGAACAGCGGCATCACGAAGCGGATTGGCGCCATCATCATCACCTGGACGATTCCCATGATCAGGAGCAGCATGATGACCGTGTCGCGGCGGATGTACTGGAAGCCGAGGATGATATCCCCCACCGGGCTGCGGCCGGAACGCTCGCCCTCCGGGTAGTGCTTCTTGACCTGTGTCGTAAACGCGAATGAGGCAATGTTGAAGCTGCCGATAATCACATAGAGCATTGCCATACCCAGCCATCCAGCCAGGGGCCCCGCAATGGCAGGCGCGGCCATTGTGGTTACGCTCATGACGAGGGCGCTCAGGGCGGCGGCGTTCATGATGAGGTGCCTCGGCACAACCTGCGGCACGATGGCCTGTCGCGCGGGCATCATGAACGGCATGATGCAGCCCTGGATGAAGGCGGCGACCATCAGGTGGGTCCAGTGAATGGCGTCGGTGAAGATAAGTGCGGCGATGGACATAGCCATGGCGGCGAACAGCAACTGGCTGACCTGAATAATGCCGCGCTTCTCCCACCGGTCGACGAAGACGCCGCCGAACAGGCTCAACGCCAGCCCCGGAACGCCGTTAGCCGCAGTCACGACGCCGAGCAGTTTGGGATCGCCGGTGAGGTCGTAGACGTAGAAGCCCTGAGCGAAGGCCATCATTTGCATGGCGCCCATGGCGAGCAGCGAGCCGGTCCAGAGGAAACGAAACTCCGTGTTGCCGAGAGACCGGAAGGTGCGCTGCAGCCACGGCCCGCTCTGATCGGAGTCGGGCGGTCCGGCCCACGGAGGACGGCGATCAGGGGGAGCGCCGGCAGCATGTTGCGGCGGTGGGTCTGTGGTTTCGGGTACCGGTCTCGTGGTCATGGATTCCATTCAATGCGTGGGCTGTTATGAAAAGGGGCCCCGCCACTGGCGGGCGGGGCCCCTCAGCTTCGACCAACTCTCAGCCTAGGCGGTGGCCGCCTCCAATACCGGGCGACGGGACGTCATGCGGTGCTCCTTCAGCTCCTTGACGGCCTCGCCGACAGGGAAATCGCTGGGGTAGAACTTGCGCACTGTGCGGGCCTTGTATGCATCGGGCTTGGTGGGCTCTGTGGGCTCCTCGCCCTCCATGAGCCTGCGGGCGGTGCGGATGAGGCGCTGGCGCACGCGGATGATGCCCTCGTCGGAACGCACCAGGTGTTCCTTCTCGCGCTCGGCGATAGGCCCCCACTGGTCCTCCATCATCGCGATGTCCTGCAGGGGGAAGTTCTTGATGCCAGTGAACGAATAGTTCTTCTGGGCGATCCTGTCTACCTGGTAGTCGTTTTGCATGTTTGCGACGGGGTAGAAGGTGCCCGGAATGAGCTCCGGGTGGGTAAACTGCCCGTACTTGTACTCGGCAAGCTCGTAGTCGGGAATGGGGTCGTAGCTCCAGCGGAGGCGGAAGAACATGCAGCTCTCGTCGTCGATGGGTACGCGCATGTTGCTGGAGAAGATGCCGGGCCCCGCGATGCCCGCCGTGCAGAAGATGGGCATCATCCAGTGGCCGAGGCTCAGGAGCTTGCCGCGCTCCGCGTTGCCGCTGGACACGAACTCGATGCCGCCGTCCGTGTCCTCGATGTCCACGTAGAGTTGCCGGGGGTCCTGGAAGGTATTGCCCACCTGGCTCACCTGCAGCGCCCGGTTGGACGCGTTGTTGTCGAGGGTCGAGTGCAGGTAGACGGCATGGCTGGGGTCGTAGTCGCCTTCCATGCCCTGCAGGTAGTTGCACTGGAGGATGAACTTCATCAGGTATCGGTTCTCCTCCGGCTGGTCAAGCCAGTCGAAGCCGGGCATTGGCGGCTGCTTGTCCTTGGGGCCCATGTACGCCCAGATAAGTCCGCCACGCTCGACAGCCGGATACGCCTTAATCTGCACCTTGTCCTTGTAAGTCTCGCCCTCGGGGCTGTTCGGGAGGTCGACGCAGTTGCCGTCGACATCGAACTTCCAGCCGTGGTACACGCAGCGGATCCCGCACTCCTCGTTGCGGCCGAAGAACAGGGGAGCGCCGCGGTGCGGGCAGTAGGCGTCGACGATGCCGACGCGGCCCTCGGTGTCCCTGAACCCGATGAGCTTTTCATTGAGGACGGTGACCCGCACCGGAGCGCTGTCGTTGTTGGGGACCTCCTCGGAGAGCATCACGGGGAGCCAGAAGCGCCGGAACAGCTCGCCCATTGGCGTGCCGGGGCCAACTTGCGTGATCAGATCGTTGTCTTCCTTGGTGAGCATCC
>CAZCPU010000049.1:0-13289 GCA_964499855.1 uncultured Dehalococcoidia bacterium
GCCTGGGGCAACTCCGCGGCTGCCGGCGCCTGTGGCGCAGCGGGCGCTGCCGCTGGCTCGGCGCTCGTCGTCGTTGTGGTGCTGGTTGTGCTGTCGTTTCCGCCGCAGGCCGCCAGCGCGAGCACGAGCGCTAACGCGGCCGCGAGGAGCCAGGCGTGTCGTAACCGACTTCCAATTGAGTCCATTTCACACCCTCCCACTGCAATTGTAAGAGTACCCACGCGGACCCACGGCGGGTCCATTTGCAGGTGCGCATATTACCAGCGCAATCTTCGCCAGGTCAATCAGGCTATGGGCCAGTTGTCCTACGGGAATTGCACAGGCGCACTCGCCCGCGTAAACGCCTGCCGATGCTAATCGGTTCCCTAGGGCCGTGACGCCGCCTCCGTGAGCCGTCGCTGTGCCTCCGCGTACACGTCCGGGGGAAGCGGGCCTAGCTCCGCCGTGCGCAGGTTGTCGGCCAGGTGATCGGCGTTCGCCGTGCCGACGATGGTGGTGTGCATGCTCGGGTTGGCGATGGTGTAGCGGAGCATGAACTGGGTGCGGGTCATGCCCTCCAGCAGCTCGTTCAGGTTGGCCTTGTCCCACAGGTCCCACCGGTCGCCGCCGTGCCCGCCGCCGTCGGGGTCGCCCTTGGCGACGCCGCCGCGGACGATGACGCCCGCGCCCGCCTCGCAGGCCTGCGCCATCGCGTCCTCGTGCTCGCGCTCGACGGCGGAGTAGGGGATCTGGAAGGCGTCGAACACCCCCATGTCGATGTGCTCGGGCAGGTTGGGCAGCGTGCCGGACATGCCGAGGAAGCGGACCTTGCCCTCCCGCTGGAGGTCGAGCAGCGTCTCAACGGCGCCGTGCTGCTCCAGGACGGACACCGCCGGGCTTGCGTGGAACTGCACGAGGTCCAGGTGGTCCGTGTTCATGCGGCGCAGGCTCTGCTCGACGCCGGCCACGATGTTCTCGCGGGTGAAGACGTGCGGAAAGCGCCCTCCCGTCAACGCGGCGTCCGAGGGCGGCTCGCCGTGGCTGGCCCAGCAGCCGCACTTGGACGCCAGGAAGTACTCGTTCCTGCGGTGCGAGATGTACCTGCCGATCAGCTCCTCGCTCACGCCGTAGTCGATGGACGTGTCGATCATGTTGATGCCGCCGTCCAGCACGGCGTTCAGGATGCGCCCGGCCTCCTCGGGGGCGATGTCACGTCCGCGGGGGGCGCCCCGAAGCTCCATCGCGCCGTAGGCCAGCGCGGTGACCTCGTACCCTGTCGACCCCAGCGTCCGCTTTGCTATGTCCGCCATCTATTCCTCCCCTTCGTTCTGGATCTGTTTCAACGCTTCTTCAAAGAGACTTGTGTCCGGAAACCGTTCCAACAGCCTCTGCAGGACGGGCACTGCCCTCTGCTCCCGAAACACGATGAGCTGCCCAACGACAATCTGTGCAATGTTCGGCGAGGGAAAGGGATACCTGTCCCGGGAGACTACGTGCGCAAGCCCGTCCAGCATGTCCAGCAGCCCAAGCCGGACCTCCTCCGTGTCCGGCGACTCCACCCACACTTCCCGATTGCCGTTGGAATCGCCCGTGAACACCGGCCCAACCGGGACGGCGAGGCCTTCCGGCATGTGGTGCGGGTGGTTGGCGCAGTACGTGTAGAAGGGGGTCTCGATGGCGAGGCCGCGGATCTCGCAGTGGTCCTTGACGCCCTTGCCCACCCCTGGCCGTTCGTAACCCGCCTGGCCTTCATTGACGCTGTTGTACCAGCATGTACCGCAGCAGTCCGATCCTCCGTTTGGCATACACTCTCCTGCTTGGGCTGGTTGCAGACCTGGGCACTAACCGTAGTGAAAGTGACTACCCTAGAACCCCGGCGCCGGGATAATCGCCCCCTCCGTGTTGCCCTTGCGCCGCTCGACGATGGCGTCGGCGAGGTCAAGGATGCGGTATTCCAGCAGCTTCCAGAGGTGGGTGCCCCGCTGGTAATTGGCAGGGGCAATCTCCTCGACGCGGTTGGCCCTGCGCAGGTTCATGCACTTGTCGAAGGAGTTCTGGTCGTCGGGGTCGTAGACGGCCATCGTGTGGCCCTCCATCTGCGTCATCACGGCGAAGCAGGGCACGTCCGTCGGCCCGTCGCCGATGTACACCATGTTGGCGAAGGGGATGCGGTGCTCCTCGTGCGGCACGTGGTCGTTCACGTCCTTGCGCAGGTCCAGGTAGCCCTTGTTGACGCGGAAGAGGTACTGGGTCTTCTGCGTGTGGCTGATGGCCCGCTTGGGAAAGTAGAGCTTGCCCGCCGCGTCCTCGTCGAACTCCGACCCGAAGATGGCCTTGACGTAGGGCCGGA
Organism: uncultured Dehalococcoidia bacterium; assembly: GCA_964499855.1. GTDB lineage: Bacteria > Chloroflexota > Dehalococcoidia > Lucifugimonadales > UBA1127 > UBA1127. The sequence goes on from CAZCPU010000049.1 coordinate 2,330, forward strand.
TGTTGCTGCCCTCCACCACCTCGCGCAGGCCGGAGGTGATGACGTAGTGCTCGACCGCCACGCCGTGCTCGCGGTACTTGGGGTGGTCGACGACGGCAGAGAGCTCATCGAAGACCTGAGGAACGCCGGGGTAGAAGACGAGGGACATGCCCATGTGGCGAAGGTCCTCGTTGGAGAGCTGCCGGAATCCCTCGCACTCCAGCAGCAGGCGCATCCACGCCAGCTCCGCCTCGTACGTTGCCTCGGCGACGAGCCGGTCCGTCTCTTCCCAAAACGACACCGGGTCGAGCCCGAGGTGGGGCAGCACGGTGTCCTCGTGCATGGAATGGGGGCTCAGCGTCTTGTCGAAGTCGTAGACGATGCCGATGATGTTCTGCGGCTGCGGCATGTTCCCCCGCCATGGCGAACGCCTGCCGGCGCACGCCGCTGCGATTCTTGCCTCGCGCCAGTCGCTAGACGCGCTAGACGGCCGCCACCGGCCACGAGCGCGGGCCGATGGTCTTCTGGTACGCCTCGAAGTTGCGGCGCGTCTCCTCGATGTGGTCGCCGCCGAACTTCTCCAGGAATGCGTCGGCCAGCACGAAGGCGACGGCCGCCTCGCCGATGACGCCGGCGGGCGGCACGTTGCAGACGTCCGAGCGCTCGTAGTGGGCCTGAACGGTCTGCCCCGTGACCAGGTCGACGGACGGCAGCGGCTTGGCCAGCGTCGCGATTGGCTTGATGGAGAAGCGCGCCACGATGGGCATGCCGGTGCTCATGCCGCCCTCGGTGCCGCCGGTGCGGTTGGTGTCGCGGCGCCAGGGACCGCTGGCGCTCGGGTACGGCTGGGCGGCGGCGTGGCCGTTGTCCTCGATGGGCTGCAGGATGTCGTGGTACTGCGACCCGAGCAGCTCGGCGGCCTCCCAGCCGTTGCCGATGGCGACGGCCTTGCAGGCCTGGATGGACATCAGGGCAAGCGCGATCCGGGCGTCGAGCTTGCGCTCGTAGTGGACGTGGGAGCCGAGGCCGATGGGCACGCCCGTGGCGACCACCTCGACCATGCCGCCCACGGTGTCGCCGTCCTCCTTGGCCTTGTCGATGAGCTTGATCATCTCGGCCTCGGCCTCGGGGTCGACGCACTGCACCGGGGACTCGACGACGCGCGCCCAATCGACGGGGTGGTCGTAGTTCGCCCAGATGCCGCCGATGCAGATGATGTGCGAGCGGACCTCGATGCCGAACTCGCGGAGGAAGTGCTTGGCCACCGACCCGGCGGCGACGCGGGCGGCCGTCTCCCGGGCGGAGGCCCGCTCGAGGATGTTGCGGACGTCGCTCTGGCCGTACTTGATGGTGCCGGGCATGTCGGCGTGGCCTGCGCGGAGCCGCGTGACGGTGTTGCCCGGCTCCTCGACGGGCTCCGTGCTCATCACCTTGTGCCAGTTGGCGAAGTCCTTGTTCTCCAGCCACATGGAGATGGGCGAGCCCATCGTCAGGCCGTGGCGCACGCCTGAGAGCAGCTCGGCCCGGTCCTTCTCGATGAGCTGGCGGCCACCGCGCCCGTAGCCGCGCTGGCGGCGGGCCAGGTCCTCCTGGATGCCGTCCTCGCTGATGGGGATGCCCGCCGGGAAGCCCTCGACGATGATCGTGAGGCCCTTGCCGTGGGACTCGCCCGCCGTCATGTACTTGACCAAGAGACACTCCCTTCCCGGATACGATGCCGCAGCTCGCGGCGCGGCGCCGCAGTCAGTGAGCCTGTGCAAACATTATAGCGGAAGCGAGTCACGGGAACAGGGCAAGGTTTGTCCTGCGGTAGGAGAACTCCTCATGCCCACGGCGCAAGGCGTCCAACGCCTCATCAATTGGAACACCGGGCAGAGTTTCAATGCCGTGCTCAAGCAAGAGGTGGGCAAGGAACTGTTCAAGGCTGACGAGTCCGGCCGGCAGGTGCAGCCGGTCCAGCGCCGAGCCGGAGTGCTTGTGCACGGCGTTGAGGTGAAGGTGGGAGTGGGGCTGGTTTGGCAACGGGGCCCGGCTGAACTCAAACCGCACTACCCAACCTGCCTCGTCGCGCAGGTCCGGAGAGGTGGAGTAGCGGTAGTTGCACTCTTCCATAGTCGGATTGGAGCCATCCCACTTGATGCGTTCAAGAACGAACAAGTAGTTTCCGGTTGGTTGAAGCTCCAGAGCCATTGGGCCTGCGCCTCGTTGCCAACGCTGCACCAACCACCTGTCTTTGCCATCTTCTTGTGACAGCACCAGTCGGCCGCTGGTTACCGTGGTGTTGAGCAGTTTGTTCAGCGCATCAACGTAGGCCTGCAGGTATGGACGGTCTCCTCGTCTAGACGTGGAAGTCATGGGGATCCTTGAGGTGGCGTGTATGTGCTAGCGCAGCAGCATGGCGCTGCAAGATGGCTTTGGGCAAGGCTGACTAGCCGCCCACCGGCGAGTCCAGTGAGGCCTTGGCCAATTGGCGGAGTCTCTCGCGGACAAAGGGCTTCTCTTCCTCATCGACCATGTTGTAGGTCATCCAGACAAGGTGGTCATTCAGGCCACGGCCCAATTTGCCGGCCTCCGCCCGATGCACGAATTCGAATCCACTCATGCCCAAGAGGAGCCTGGCTTCTTCATCCAGGCGCTTGATCCATTCTTCCTGGGTATAGAGAATGGCTTCTGTCTCTTCTTGTCGCTTGTCCATGACGTGTCCCTGCTCTGGTCCATCCCTGCTAATTGCGGACACCAACACTATAGCGCATTCGAACTTCGGTCAACATACCAACCCTACCCCCCCACAGCCGTCCGCGCCGCCGCCATCATGACGTCCACCGGCGCGTCGAGTCCCGTCCACAGCTGGAATCCCCGCGCGCCCTGGTAGACGAGCATCGGCAGGCCGTTCAGCGTCCGCGCTCCGACGCCCTGCGCGAGCTCCATGACCGGCGTCACCGGGGGGTTGTACACCAGGTCGTACACGAAGGCGCCGGGCGGAATGAGGGCGGCGGCGATGGGCGATGCGCCCTCGGCGGGCCCGTGCAGCATGCCCATCGACGTGCAGTTGACGATGAGGCCGACCGGCCCCCGGCCACGCAGCGCCGCGGCGATGGCGCCATCGTCCAGCGCCACGCTCCGCACCGGCACGCCGTGGTGGTCGAGGTCCGCGAGCAGTGACTCGGCGCGGGAGACGGTGCGGTTCGCGAGCGTCAGCGACGCCACGCCCTCGCGCAGCAGGACGCCGCACACGGCCCGCGAGACGCCGCCCGCGCCGAGCACGAGCACATCATGCCCCCGGACGTCGAAGCCCCCGTCGTGCTGCAGCGCGTGCAGGAAGCCGTAGGTGTCCGTGTTGTACCCAAAGAGCCGCTGACCTTCCGTGACCACGACGGTGTTCACGGCGCCGATGGAGGCAGCGTCCTCGTCCACATGGTCGAGGACCTTGATGATCTCCGTCTTGTGCGGCACGGTAACGCCGAACCCCAGCAGGTCTGAGCGGTCCTGTGCCCACACCCACATGGAAAGCTCCTCCGGCGCGACCTCCCACGCCGTAAATGTGGCGTCGACGCCGCAGTGTTGGAGACCCGCGTTCTGAAACGCCGGCGAAGCCGAGTGCCGAATTGGGTAGCCGATGATGCCAACGCGCTTGGCCGCCAAGTGGGCCTCCTGCTTCGTAGTAGGGTCACATTGCGAGGCTGGCGCTGCAATTTCCTGCAATTGGAGAGTATAGCAGTCTATCGAGCCGGTCCGCCGCGTTGTACCGACGGCGCGCCGTGCCGTAGTATGTCGCTTGGCGCCCAATGCAAATCCAATATCTCGATGGGGAGGACTCGCCATGCAGGTCGAGGCAAAGATTGAGGAGTTGGGCCTGACCCTGCCCACACCCGGCACGCCCTTGGGCAACTACGTCCCCGGCGTCCGCACCGGCAACCTGGTGTTCCTGAGCGGGGTAGGGCCGAGCCAGCCCGACAGCCGCCAGTGGGCGGGCAAGGTCGGCAGCGACTACACCGTCGAGGAGGGCTACGAGGCCGCCCGCGGCTGCGCCCTCAACCTGCTCGGCAACCTGAAGAGTGTCATCGGCGACCTCGACAAGGTGACGCGCGTCGTCAAGGTGCTGGGCATGGTCAACGCCGAGCCCGATTTCACGTCGCCGCCCGCTGTCATCAACGGCTGCTCGGACCTGCTGGTGGAGGTCTTCGGCGAGCGCGGCCGGCACGCCCGCTCCGCCGTCGGCATGGCGGCGCTTCCCAACGCAATTCCCGTCGAGATCGAGATGGTCGTGGAGGTCGAGGACTAGGTCACCGGGGCAATGGAGGGGACATGGACTTCAAGGACCGCATCGGCAACGACTCCGGCGGTACGCGGCTCGAGGACGCCCTCGCGTGGGCGGCCGCCAACGGCATCCACTTCCTCGACTTCAGCGCGGACCTCGGCCCGAACGTGCTCGGCTCATGGGACGACGAGCGCATCGCCGCGGTGCAGGCCACCTGCCGCGAGCACGACATCCACGTCGGCCTGCACACGCTGTCCGCCATCAACACCGCGGAGTTCTCGCCCTACGTCTCGGACGCCGTCGACGAATACCTGCGCGCCTACATCGACCTGGCGCAACGCATGGGATGCGAGTGGACCATCGTGCATGGCGGCCTCCACTTCGGCTCCAACATCCCGCAGCGCTTCGACGCCTCGCTGGCGCGACTGCAGCGGGCCACCGCCTACGCCGAGGCCCACGGCGTCCGGCTGCTGTTGGAGAACCTGAACTTTGAGCCGGACGACGCCGAGGTGCACTACCTGGCGCACAACATCGAGGAGTGCAAGTACTACTTCGACGCCATCCAGTCGCCCAACTTCGGCATGGCCTTCACCGTCAACCACGCCAACCTGGTGCCCGAGGGCATCGACGGCTTCCTGGACGCCTTCGGGGTCGACCGCGTCGGCGAAGTGCGGCTGGCCGACAACAACGGCGACAAGGAGGTACACCTCCTGCCCGGGGAGGGCAACATCGACTTCCCCGCGGTGTTCCGCCGCATCGAGGGAATGGGCTACACCGGCCACTACTCCATGGCGTTCGGCAACCTGGAACAGCGGATTCAGGCGCGGGACGAATTCGCCGGATACGCGGGGTAGGCTTGGTGCTCGCCGCTTGGTGCCTTCCCAAGCCCCTCCCCCTCCGTCTGCCCATTGAAAGAGGTCGCTCGTAGTGGCGCTGGAGGGCGTCCTCTGGGGCGCGGTTGCCATGCTCTGCTGGGGCGTCGGCGACTTCGTTTCGAGGTCCATTGCGTTTCGCATCGGCGGACCCAACACGTCTCTGCTCATTCAGATAATTGGCACTGCGCTGCCCCTAGCGCTTGTCGCAGCTGCCTACGCGGACGGCTCTCTCCCGGACGTGGACTGGGGGGCGGCCGCGATCTGGGCGTCGCTCAGCGGGACCTGCCTGGCCGGCGGGTACATCAGCTTCTACACCGGTTTGCACCGCGGCGCCGTCTCCGTGGTGTCAAGCGCATCGTCAGGCTGGCTCGCAGTCACCGTCATCGTGGCGGTCGCCCTTTTCGGCGAGCAGGTGACGATAGGGCAGGGGTTGTTGCTGGCGGTCGTGCTGGCCGGCATCATCACCCTCTCGACGCAACCCACGACGCAAACCGGGGCCAGTGCGGGTTTCCTCTACGGCCTTGGCGCAACTATGGGTCTCGGCATGGCGCTGGCCTTCATGGACAAGGTGACGGATGCCGCCGGGCCCGTGCTGGCGTTGCTCCTGGTCAGGACTTTCTCCTTTGTTCCCACCTTCCTGTTCATCACCCTTCGCAAGGAGGACGTCCACCTTCCGAAGTGGGGAACAACCCTTCTCCTGCTTGCGGTGGCCGGCATGCTGGACGCCAGCGGCTTCCTCGGCTACAACCTCGGGGTCGAGGCAGCCCCCATCGCCCTCGTGGCGCCGGTGGCGTCAGCCCATCCCGTCGCGACGGTCGCGCTCGCCATCATCTTCATCCGGGAGCGCCCGCGAGCCCTGCAGTGGGCGGGGGCCGCCCTCACCGTCGCGGGCGTAATCGCGCTGAGCTCCATGAGCGGCTAATGGGTAGCCCATCGAAACAGAGAGCGCCCCTCCCTGCAGCAGGGAGGGGCGCTTCGCATTTCGGCCGTGACCGCCAGCTAGACCAGCTCGCCAACCTTGGTGAAGACCTTGAGCGGGTTGTTGTGGAAGATGGCCGTCTTGTCGTCGTCGGTCAGGAAATCGAGCCCGTCGATGGTGCGGACCAGGTCGTCGCCGGGCCGGCCCGTCTCCGGGCGCACCGCGCGGCCCGACCCGGGCACCTCTGTGCCGAAGCACATCTGGCTCACGCCGCGCTGCTTGATGGCGGCCTCCAGGAACACCGGGTCCAGCGCGTTGCTGTCGTAGAAGAGGTTTTCGCTGAAGTCCTTGTCCGGGCCCGAGTGCTGGTAGTCCGTCGGAATGAACCGCTGGAGGGCACCGCCGCAGTGGCAGATGCAGACCTTCAGGTCCGGGTAGCGGTCGAAGACGCCGCCGTACAGGTAGAGCATGCTGGCGATGTACTCTTCCACCACGTTGTTGATCTGGTAGTTGGCTGGCACCACCTGCAGCCGGGGGTCCTCCGTCGGGCACGGGTGGACGAGGATCTGGACGCCCAGCTCCAGGCACTTCTCGTACAGGTCGAACCAATACGGCTCATGGACGCCGGGGGCGCCGCGCTTGCCGTCCGGGTCCGGGTTCAGGTAGCAGCCGACGAAGCCGAGCTCGTTGACCGTGTACTCCAACTCCTCCAGCGTGTGCTTGGTGTCCGGGGCGCTGGCGTCCTGGGGCAGGTGCGTCATGCCGGCGAACCGGTCGGGGTGCATGCGCACCGACTGGGCGATGTGGTCGTTGGTGGCCCGCGCCCACGATCGCTGCAGGAACATGGGCATCCAGTGCCACTGATCGACGGGGCGCGGCCCGACGAGCTGGAAGTCGATGAGCCGGTCGTCCATGTCGGCGAGGTGGCGCTGGAAGGCGGGCTCCGCAACGTCGTCCGGGATGTTCATCTTGGCCGGCGTCCGGTTGGACATGAGCCCGGCGGCGAACTGCCGCACCTGCGGGGGGCGCGAGATGTGACCGTGGACGTCGACTACCTTCAACCCGTTCCACATAGGAAAACCTCCTATGGGCGGCTGCCCGCCCCGTCAGATAGGGAAGACGTGAAGGATAGGACTCGACTAGGTCTTGGTGCCGACCAGCTCACCGGCGGTGATGTACGCCTCACCCATGGACTTGAAGGTGTGCGTCTCGCCGCCGCAAACGACCTCGTACGAGGGCTGCGGGCCGCCGTCGTTCGCCTCGAACAGCTCCGCGGTGCCGTTGGGGCCCTCGACGGTGGTAAGGAGCGTCCGGTTTGATCCGCTAGTCATTTGCCTCTCCTTGGCTGGAATAATTCGGCCCGCTCCCGGCCTGCAGGACGCACCCCATCCAAGCCGGTGTAAGGGCCTCGGCGCCGCATGATATGCGGGGCCCCTGCCCCTGTCAAGGGAAGGAACGCCACGACCCCCAATTGGCTGCGCGCGGCGCGTGTTGACATACCAACTGCCAATGCATACCATCCCGAAAATCGACGGATCTGTGCCTATCAGGGAAGAAAACAGGAGGCGGAAATGCTCAGCCAGCAGGAAAACGAGTACCTGACGCATACCAATCGCGGCACCCCGATGGGCGAGCTCTTCCGCCGCTACTGGCAGCCCTTCCTCCTCTCGGACGAGCTGCCGGACAGGGACGGCGCGCCCGTCCGCGTCCGCCTTCTCGGCGAGGACCTCATCGCCTTCCGCGACACCGACGGTCGCGTCGGCCTTGTCGCCGAGTCGTGCCCGCACCGGGGCGCCTCGCTCTTCTTCGGCATCAACCAGGAATGCGGCCTGATGTGCATCTACCACGGCTGGAAGTTCGACGTCGACGGAAACTGCGTCGACATGCCCTCGGACATGCCCGGCAGCAACTTCAGGGAGAAGGTGCATCTCACCTCCTACCCCACCATCGAGTCGGCCCGCGTCATCTGGGCGTACCTGGGGCCCGCCGACAAGCAGCCGGCGCCGCCGAGCTACTACATGAACATGCTCCCGGAGGAGAACGTCATCGCCCAGCGGACGCCCATCTACTGCAACTACCTCCAGAGCATGGAGGGCAACCTCGACTCCACCCACCTCGGCACGCTGCACATGTACTACGACAACCTCATCCCAGCCGACCTCGAGTACGACAAGCCGGGGCACCCCTCGCCGCGCTTCTCGCAGTTCATCACCGGCACGGAGAAGTACGCCCGCATCGACGTGCAGGACACCGACTACGGCTACCGGCTCATCGCCGTCCGGAAGACGCCCAACGGCAACCAGCACGTCCGCATCAACTGCCTCGCGCTGCCCATCATGTCCTGGATCGCCGCGCCGAGGGGGCTCGGCAGCATCTTCACGCAGCTCCCCATCGACGACTACAACTGCATGCGCATCGGGTGGCGCTGCAGCCCGGACCGCCCCTTCTCCGACCAGGAAAGGCACAGCGCGGCCTCGCAGAGCATGATGATGGACCCCAACGACCCGAGGCTGCGGCTGAAGCGGCTCGACAACAACTACCTGCAGGACCGCGCCGCGCAGAAGACCAAGCACCCGCCGGGCATCTGGCCGGGCGCCGAGCAGGACTACTGCGTCACCGAGACCATGGGCCCCATCTACGACCGCACCAAGGAGCACCTCTACCACGGCGACGCCGCCATCGTGCGGCTCCGGCAGATGCTCGGCAAGACCGCCCGCGACCTGCAGGAGGGCATCGAGCCTCCGGGCGTCAACGGCGAGATCCCCTACCACAAGATCCGCTCCGAGGACATCGTCATCGGCCCCGACGACGACCCGTGGCTCGTCGCCGCGGAGGCCGGCGAGACGACGACGCGCGGCCAGCGGCTGCGCTAGCGCGAGAGGAAAACCGGGAGGAGGGAAGGTAAATGCTCAGTCAGCAGGAAAACGAGTTTCTGACGCAGACCGACCGCGGCACCCCGATGGGTGAGCTCTTCCGCCGCTACTGGCAGCCCTTCCTCCTCAAGGAAGAGCTGCCGGTGAACGACGGCAACCCCGTCCGCGTCCGCCTGCTCGGCGAGGACCTGGTCGCATTCCGCGACACGGACGGGAAGGTGGGGCTCATCCAGGAGGCGTGCCCGCACCGGGGCGCGTCCCTCTACTACGGCCTCAACCAGGACTGCGGCATCATGTGCATCTACCACGGCTGGAAGTTCGACGTCGAGGGCAACTGCGTCGACATGCCCTCGGACATCCCCGGCAGCCGGTTCAAGGAGAAGGTGCACATCACCTCGTACCCGACGCTGGAGTCGGCGGGCGCCATCTGGGCCTACCTGGGCCCGCCGGACAAGCAGCCGCCGCCGCCCAGCTACTGGATGAACGTGCTGCCCGAGGACGAGGTCGTCGCCCAGCGCACGCCCATCTACTGCAACTACCTGCAGAGCATGGAGGGCAACCTCGACTCGACCCACCTCGGCACCCTGCACCACTTCTACGAGTACGAGATCCCGGAGGACCAGGAGTACGACAAGCCGGGCCACCCCAGCCGGCGATTCTCCAACTTCATCACGGGCACGGAGAAGTACGCCCGCATCGACGTGCAGGACACCGACTACGGCTACCGGCTCATCGCCGTGCGCAAGACGCCAAAGGGCAACCAGCACGTGCGAATCAACTGCCTCGCGCTGCCCGTCATGTCGTGGATCGCCTCCCAGCGCGGTCTCGGCGGCATCCTGACGCAGCTGCCCATCGACGACCACAACTGCATGCGCATCGGCTTCCGGGTGCGGCCCGGTCAGCCCTTCACCGAGGAGGAGCGGCAGGCCATCCGCGAGGAGCGCCGCGCCCTCTTCGACCCGGTGGACCCCAAGCTGCGCCTCAAGCGCATGGACAACGAGTTCCTGCAGGACCGCGAGGCCCAGCGGTCTGTCCACCCGCCGGGCATCATGCCCATCGCGGAGCAGGACTACTGCGTGACGGAGACCATGGGCGCCATCATGGACCGCACCAAGGAGCACCTCTACCACGGCGACGCCGCCATCGTGCGGCTCCGGCAGATGCTGGCGAAGGCCGCCCGCAACCTGCAGGAGGGCATAGACCCGCCCGGCGTCAACGGTGAGATCCCCTACCACCGGATCCGCTCCGAGGACATCGTCATCGGCCCGGACGACGACCCGTGGCTGGTCGCCGCGGACGCCGGCGAGACGGCCAAGCGCGGCGAGCGGCTGCGCTAGGTCGCGAAGCACGCACGATTGGAGGGGCCCCCGCCGCGGTGGGGGCCCCTCTTGTTGCGGCTGGTGACTCTTGGCGTGAATTGCCGCAGCTACAAACCAGGGATATAATAAGAACATCTTTGGAGTGGTCAATGCTCTTACATTTAGTCAATCGTCTTCACTGGCGGCATTAGTGGGGAGGCCGATTGACCTCTAATTGCAGGGGCAAGTTTGGCACACTCAGGAAGGAAGATTGCCTTGGACAGTATGTCTATTGGCCAGTTCCCTGACGAATCGAGTATCATCGGCGTTCCTCAGTTCCTCCCCACCAACATAGAGCAGCCCAAGTACTTCGCTCAGTTTGTGTCAATTGACACTCACTTATCCAAGAGAAATGGCTCCACTACTCAAGTAGCGGGTCTCGCAAACGAACGGGCGGCTGGAAAGAAACTAGCAGAAGATCTTGCCAAGTTCTGCAATGACCAGGACCAAATCGGATTCGAGACTATCGCCCTATTGCCTTTGGTAAGCGGTCGAGCCGCAGAAGCTACCATAAAGGCTGGTGACTCAAACCACGGCGTGAAATTTGTGGAGGAAAACGCCTACTACAGGGACACCGGTGTAGGCTACAGCGTCACAGACGGCGTCATCGTCGTGACAAGGCGCAAGTACTAGCACTTTCGGAGCCCGCAGTGAGAGCCGCCCTCACTGCGGGCACCTCATACGCATTCCAGTACTCC
>CAZCPU010000050.1:0-5352 GCA_964499855.1 uncultured Dehalococcoidia bacterium
GACGTTAACGGGCCGCCCTGTGGTGCAGGGCGGCCCGGTGGCGAGGGAGGGGCCCGATTAATCGGGCATGTGAGAGGGGTGGAGGTTATAGCCCGTTCATCCGGGAGGTGACCCGGTTACGAGCCAGGGAGGGGGAGTTCCGCAAGAACGGCGGTAAATCAATTTCAGATTCCTGGTCCTCCGCTCCGGTGATGTCCTCATAGCGGTTGGGCACCAGGACGTCCGGGGTTGGGAAGCCGGTGGCGATGATGGTGAGGCGGACCTCGTCCTCCATCTTCGGGTCGGTGGCCATGCCAAAGAAGATGTTGGCGTTGGGGTCGACGACTTCGCTGATTGCGTCTGCGGCGCTCTGGACCTCCTGCAGGGTCAGGTCCACACCACCGGTGATGTTGAACAGGACACCCTTGGCGCCCTCAATGGAGACTTCCAGCAGCGGGCAGGAGACAGCTGCGCGGGCAGCGAGGATGGCGCGGCGCTCGCCGGTGCCGGTGCCGATGCCGAGCCAGGAGGGACCGGCCTGCGACATGACGGACTTCACGTCGGCGAAGTCGAGGTTGATCTCGCCGGGGACCGTCACGAGCTCGGCGATAGACTGGACGGCCTGCAAGAGGACGTCGTCGGCCATGGCGAAGGCATTGGAGATGGTGACCTCCTCGCCGCTGATGGCGCTGAGGCGGTCGTTGGGGATGACGATGAGGGAGTCGACCTTGTCACGCAGCCGCTGGATGCCCTCCTCGGCGTGGCGGCGCCGGTGGGCGCCCTCGAAGGAGAAGGGCTTGGTGACGACGGCGACGGTGAGGGCGCCGGTCTCGCGGGCGATCTCTGCGACGACTGGGGCGGACCCGGTGCCGGTGCCGCCACCCATACCGGCGGCCACGAAGACCATGTCCGCGCCCTTGACGAGCTCCGTGAGGTGCTCGCGGCTCTCCTCGGCGGCCAAGCGGCCGGTCTCGGGGTCGCCGCCGACGCCGAGGCCGCGGGTGAGGCGCTCGCCGACCTGCATGCGCATGGGCACATCGCAGCGCTGGAGGGCCTGGGAGTCGGTGTTGACGACGCTGTAGTCAACGCCGGGGATGGGCGTGCGGAACATGCGGTTGACCGCGTTGGAGCCTCCGCCGCCCGCACCGATGACCTTGATGGTGGGGGCGTGGCTGCTGGAAGCGAAGTCCTTTGGGTAAGGCTGGAACTCTGCCATTGGGATGGTCTCCTTCCTCTATCGCTTTGCCGGGTGCGAGGCGCCTACGAGGGCACCCTAGTCATTCTTGCTTTGAGCCAGCTCAGGGGACCGGCGTTTGCCTGAGCGTAGCTGGTGTTGAACTTCTGGCTCCTGTCGTCCATCCGCATGGACGCCGCCGGCTGGCGGGAGGCCCAGTGGAGGGCGCCGACGCCGACCGTGAAGGCGGGGTCACGCAGGTCATGGGGCAGACCGGGGTCCTCCGGGAAGGCGAACTTCACCGGGGCGCCGAGCTGCTGGCGCGCCACGCGCTCAATGCCTCGCAAGGTGGAGCCGCCACCGGTCAGCACGAGGCCGGCCTGGGGGAGGCTGGTGACGCCGAACTCGTTGAGCTTCCGGTCGGCGAGGCGAAAGAGCTCGCCGGCGCGCTCGTGGAGGTGGCGGGCGATGACACGGCGCTCGACGCGAACGAGTCGCCCGTCGGCGGGGGACTCGATCTCGACCGACTCGTCGCCGGTCACGTCGAGGGCGGCATGGCCGTAGCGGACCTTCAGCTCCTCGGCGGTCTCGGGGGCGATGTTCAGGGCGAGCGAAAGGTCCGAAGTGAACTGGTTTCCGCCGAGCGGCAGGACGCCGGCGTTCCAGAGGGCGCCGTTACGGAAAACGGACACCGTGGAGACGCCGCCGCCGATGTCGATGAGGACGACGCCGCGCTCCATATCGTCTGGGGAGAGCACGGACTCCGCGGCGGCGACGGGGACGGCGACGGTGCCGTCGACGCGGACGCGGGCGCTCTCGACGGCGCTGACGAGGGCGTTCACGGAAGCGGACTCCGCGGTGACGCACACGGTCTCGACGTCGATGCGGAGGGCGTGCATGCCGACGGGGTTGCGCACGCCCCTGAGGCCGTCGACGGAGAAGGAGCGCGGCAGTTTGTGCAGGACTTCCCTACGGGGAGAGAGCCCCTCGGGGCGGGCGGCCTCGACGGCGCGGGCGAGCTCGACGGGGGTGATGGCCGCGTCCTCTCCGATGGAGTGGAGGGTGCCCCAGCAAGTGTGGGCCTCAAGGTGGCCGCCGGAGATGGTGATGAAGGCGGAGGCTGCGGGGATGTTGGCGGCGGCGCGGGCGTCCTCCATGGACTCGCGGATGCTCTCGCGGGCGGCGCCGGCGTCGACGACGACGCCCTTGCGGATGCCGGCCGACGGAGCGAGGCCGGCTCCGAGAACCTCGGCGGGGCCGATGCCGTTGCGGCGGCCGATGAGGGTGAGCACCTTGGAAGTGCCCACGTCTATGACTGCAATGGTGACGTCCTTAGCCATATCGCGTCCCTTTCTCCGTACCCGCGGCGCGATGCGGGAACGGCGGCTCAAGAGTCTCAGTCCTGCCCCGTGGGGCGGCTGAGCAAATTCATTCAGATGACCAACCCGGTTACCAGCGGTACAGGGGCACCGGCCGAGGGGAGGACGGTTTGAACATGGGCAGGCATTTGCCGTCCGCGTGGCCAGGCCTACTTGAGGGGCGCCTGAAGGGAGGAGGCCGGCACCCCTGTACAACCGGTTCCCATCTACTTGAAGGCATTGCCTTCTTCCAACCGCTCGGCCGCCCGCAAGCGAGCGGACCGACTTCGCGCGTTTAACGCGACCTCCTCACCGGAGGGGGAAATTGGCTTCTTGGTCAGCACCTTTAGCACCCTGGACTCCCTGAGCGTTGTCTTGACCAGCCTGTCTTCGATCGAGTGGTAGCTGATGACCACCAGGCGGCCACCGGGCCGCAGGGTCTCTGCGGCAGCCGCGAGGGCCGTCTTGATCGCGTCGACCTCGTGGTTCACCTCCATGCGGATGCCCTGGAAGGAGCGGGTGGCCGGGTGAATGCGGCCCCTCCTTCCGAGGGCTCCCTGCACGACCTCCGCCAGGTGGGCGGTACCCCTGATGGGGCGGCGCTGAACGATTGCCCTGGCGACCCGTCGTGCGCGGGGCTCCTCGCCGAACTGGTGCAGGACCCAGGCGAGGTCACGCTCCGCGTAGCGGTTGACCACGTCATCGGCGGTGAGGCTGTCGTCCGGGCCGAAACGCATGTCGAGGGGAGCATCGCGCTGGAAACTGAACCCTCGATCCTCGCTCTCCAACTGCAGGCTGGAGAGGCCCAGGTCCAGGAGAACGCCCGTTACCGTCACGTCACCCAGGAACCGAGCCTGATCAGCTAGCGTTGTATACGATGCGTTGACCAAACGGACGCGGGCGCCAAAGCCCAGCAATCGCTCTCTCGCGGTCGCCAGGGCGGCCGGGTCCCGGTCGAGGCCGATGACAACGCAGTCCGGTGCGGCGTTGAGGATGGCCTCAGCGTGGCCGCCCTCGCCGACCGTACCATCTATAATCGCGCCCGATGAAGCCACCGCCAGGGCGTCCACGACTTCCGTCACAAGGACCGGCGTGTGCACCGGCTGGGGCCCAACGTTTTGAGGCGTCACTGTTAACGACTCTAAAACAGAAATGCCCAACCTCTGGGCTACATCGCTATTAGACGGCCCGCCACACGATTTGTCAACCCCCATTCTGAGACAAGTTTAAAACTTACATTAGACGTTTGAGAAAGACCATTTACTTTCATTTTCAGCTATGAAACCTAATGTGGAAACTGCCTCGTTTGCTACAGGAGGCTGCGAAACGACCCGGATGGAGCCAGCACGACTTTAGACGATGTCCGACTTTTGTCCCACCCTGCAGGAATTTGTCACAAGCCCGATGTCGAACACTCATCGGCGTTGTCTCCAAGCTGGAAAGAGGCTTGTGCTATCATTGGGTGCAGCCGTTTCAGGATGGAGGGACACCCTTGTACACAGTGGCCATTCTCACCTCGAGCGATGCCGGCTCACAGGGAGAACGTGACGACACAAGCGGGCAAGCCGCGATAGAACTTGCGACGGCGGCGGGGTTCGAGGTAACGATCCGCGAGGTGGTGCCGGACGACTACGACACCATCGTCGACCGGCTGACGCGGTGGTCGCAGCGGGTGAACGTCATCCTGACGACGGGCGGGACGGGGTTCGGGCCGCGGGACGTGACCCCGGAGGCGACGCGGGCGGTCATCGAACGGGTGGCGCCCGGACTCTCGGAGTACATGAGGGCAAAGACCTCGGAGTTCACAACGCTGGCCTACCTCAGCCGGGGCGTGTCAGGCACGCGGGGCGGATGTCTCATCGTCAACCTGCCGGGGAGCCCGCGCGGGGTGCGGCAGTGCCTGGACATCCTGCTGCCGCTGCTGCCGCACGCGCTGCAGACGATGGAGGGACCGACGCCGCAGCACCCGACCGACGCGCTGTAGCCGCGGATGTGCGTTATGCGGAGCGCTGTGGCTCGCGCTCATAGCTGAACGGGCCCGTAGCGCGCGTTTTGCGGGGGCGAGCGGTCTCCAGTCCACCCGCGGCGGCAAAAGGCCCGTTTTGAATCGGGCCGAAATCGGAGCAAAATGGACATTTCCATCCTCACCCTCTTCCCCGGCATGTTCGCGGGGGCGATGGACCAGAGCATCCTGGGCCGCGCGCAGGAGCGCGGGGTGGTGTCCATCGCGCTGTACAACATCCGGGACTTCGCGCAGGACCGGCACCACGTCGTGGACGACACGCCTTTCGGCGGAGGGCCGGGGATGGTGATGAAGCCGGAGCCGCTCTTCCTCGCCGTCGAGGCGGTGCGGACCGAGCTGGCCGGGCGACGGGGACAAGCGTCGGCCGACGGCGCGCCCGTCATTCTCCTCTCGCCGCAGGGGCGGCCCTTCACGCAGGCGGTCGCGCGCGAGCTCGCGGCGCACGACGCGCTCGTCTTCATCTGCGGACGGTACGAGGGCGTCGACGAGCGGGCCGAGGAGGCGCTGTCGTCGGACGTAATCTCCATCGGCGACTACGTGCTGACCGGCGGCGAGATCCCGGCGATGGCGGTCATCGACGCGGTGGTGCGGCTGCTGCCGGGGGCGCTGGGCGACGACAGCTCGGCGCTGGACGACTCGTTCTCGGCGGGCCTGCTGGAGGGCCCGACCTACACCCGGCCGGCCGAGTACCGCGGCATGAGCGTGCCGGATATCCTGCTCTCGGGCGACCACGGGGCGGTCGCGCGATGGCGGCGTCGGCAGGCGCTGCTGCGGACGTGGCAGCGGCGGCCGGACCTGCTCGCGAGCGCCGAGCTCTC
>CAZCPU010000050.1:5452-6657 GCA_964499855.1 uncultured Dehalococcoidia bacterium
TCCCGCGTAGAACCCGCCGTCTCCGGCGGGGTATGATGCTCCCACTCTCCTCGACAGGACGACGTGTTTCTCATGGCTCGTGCCGCGGGCAAGGTCCGGGACAAGAAGGCGACTGACGGCGCCGTGAACGGCGACGGCGACGACGCCGTACGCGGGGAAACGCCCCTGCGCAGGCAGTACCTGGAGGTGAAGGCGCGGCACCCCGACGCCATCGTGCTGTTCCGGCTGGGCGACTTCTACGAGACCTTCGACGAGGACGCGCGGACGGCGGCGGCGGAGCTCGACATCGTGCTGACGGGCCGCGACATGGGGAAGGGACAGCGCGTCCCCATGGCGGGGGTGCCCGCCCACGCGCTCGAGAGCTACCTGGCGAGGCTCATACGCCGCGGCTACAAGGTGGCCATATGCGAGCAGCTCACCGACCCCTCGGCCGGAGCGGGACTGGTCGAGCGCGATGTTGTGCGCATCGTGACGCCCGGGACGGTCGTCGAGCCGGGGCTGCTGGACGAGCGGGCCAACAACTTCATCGCGGCCGTGGCGCTGGAGGGGGACCTGGCGGGACTGGCCTACGCCGACATCACGACGGCGGAGTTCTCGACGGCGCAGGTGCCGCTGCTGACGCTGCCGCTGGAGCTGGAGCGGCTGGGGCCCGCGGAGCTGGTGGCCCCGGAGGAGCTGGACGCCGGGAGCATCGTCGGGGCGCTGAGAGCGCCGCAGGGGGACGACGGCGGGCCGACGGTGACGGCGGCGCCGGACGCGCACTTCCGGCTCCCGATTGCACGGCGGACGCTGCTGCAGCACTTCGGCGTGAGCACGCTTGAGGCGTACGGCTGCGAGGATGCGCCCCTCGCCGTGCGGGCTGCGGGCGGGCTGCTGGCCTACCTGCAGGACACGCAGAAGGGGAAGGTGGGGCAGCTGACCTCGCTGCGGACGTACTCGCCGGAGCGGTTCATGACGCTCGACAGGCAGACGCGGCGCAACCTCGAGCTCTTCGGCGCGGGAAGGTTCGGCGAGGGGACGGGGCTGCTGAAGACGCTCGACTACACGAAGACGCCGATGGGCGGGCGGCTGCTGCGCCGGTGGCTGGGGCAGCCGCTGCTGGACCGCGAGGAACTGGAGCGGCGGCTGGACGCCGTCGCGTGGTTCCACGCGAGCAGCATCCGGCGGGAGAACGCCGCGGAAATGCTCGCCGGGATGAGCGACCT
>CAZCPU010000050.1:6757-13153 GCA_964499855.1 uncultured Dehalococcoidia bacterium
CGAGCAGCATCCGGCGGGAGAACGCCGCGGAAATGCTCGCCGGGATGAGCGACCTTGAGCGGCTGGTCAACCGCGTCACGGCGGGCACGGCAACTCCGCGCGAGGTGGTCTCGCTGCGGCGGAGCCTGGAGGCCGTCCCCGCCATGCTCGAGCTGCTGGCGGAGGGCGGGGAGGCCGTCGACCGGCTGCGCGAGGACCTGCACCTATGCGAGGACGTCGTGGGGGTCATCGCGGAGGCGGTAAACGACGACGCGGGCACGGCGATCGGGCAGGGGGGCGTCGTGCGGGCGGGGTTTTCGGGAGAGCTGGACAACCTGCGATCGGCGTCGCGGGACGCGAAGGAGTACATCGCGGGGCTGGAGCGACAGGAGCGAGAGCGGTCGGGCATCGGGAACCTGCGGGTCGGGTACAACAAGGTCTTCGGCTACTACCTGGAGGTCTCGAACTCCAACCTGGCGCGGGTGCCGGACGAGTACATCCGGCGTCAAACACTAGTGAACGCCGAGCGGTTCATCACGCCCGAGCTGAAGGAGTACGAGGCGCTGATCCTGAACGCCGAGGAGCGTCTGGCTGAGCTGGAGAGCGCCATCTTCCGGCAGGTGTGCCGGCAGGTGGCGGACGAGGCGGCGCGCATCCTGGAGACAGCGTCCGCGGTGGCGCAAGTCGACCTCTTCCGCGGGCTTGCGGAGGCGGCGTCGCGGAACGGCTACGTGCGGCCGACGTTCGCCGACGACGGCGTGCTGGAGATCACGGCGGGGCGGCACCCTGTCGTGGAGCACGTGGTCGGCGCGGGGGCGTTTGTGCCGAACGACACGGCGCTCGGGCAGCCGGGGGCGTCGCTGATGGTGCTGACGGGGCCGAACATGGCCGGAAAGTCGACGTACATCCGGCAGGTGGCGCTCATCGTGCTGATGGCGCAGGTGGGCAGCTTCGTGCCGGCGGACGCGGCGCGGATGGGCATCGTCGACCGGATCTTCACGCGGGTGGGGCTACAGGACGACCTGGCGACGGGGCAGTCGACGTTCATGGTCGAGATGGTGGAGACGGCGGCGATCCTCAACCACGCGACGACGCAGTCGCTGGTCGTGCTGGACGAGATCGGCCGCGGAACGAGCACGTACGACGGGCTGGCCATTGCGAGGGCGGTGGCCGAGTACCTGCACAGCCACCCCCGGCTGGGGTGCAAGACGCTCTTCGCGACGCATTACCACGAGCTGACGGCGCTGGCCGACCACCTGCCGAACGTGGTGAACTACAACGTCACGGCGGTGGAGGCGGACGGGCAGGTGACGTTCCTGCACCGCATCGTGCCTGGAGGGGCAGACCGCAGCTACGGCGTGCACGTGGCGCGGCTGGCGGGGCTGCCGCCGCCGCTGCTGAACCGCGCCCGCGAGCTGCTGTCGGAGCTGGAGGCGCCGGACACGCCCCGGCGCGGCGGACGCTCGCGAGGGGAGGCACAGGGCGCGCAACTGCCTCTGATGGCATCGGCGGACGACGGGCTGCGGGACGCGGTGCTTGGACTCGACATCACGGAGATGACGCCGCTGGAGGCGCTGAACAAGCTGTACGCGCTGCAGCAGCAGGCGCGGGAGTCGCGCGAGGGCTCTGCGTAGGCGCGTCCTGAGTGTCGCGTGACCGCACACTTGCCGTCGCGGTCAAGACCGTTACCATGTCAAAACAAACCGGAAGGAGAGAACTATGCCTGAATACCTACCCTCGCCGTCGGACTGGGTGCGCGAGCAGGTCGAGCTTTACGAGAGCAGCGGCGGCACGCAGGGGACGACGCTGCGGGAGACGGGGCTGCCGGTCATCATCGTCACGAACGTGGGCAACAAGACGGGCGGCATCCGCAAGACGCCGCTGATGCGCGTGAAGGACGGCGACAACTACGTGCTGGTGGGCTCCCGGGGCGGGGCACCGAAGCACCCGGAGTGGGTGTACAACCTGCGGGCGAACGGCAGCGTCGAGATCCGCGACCTGACGGAGGTGTTCAGCATGCAGGTGCGGGAGGTCGAGGACGACGGAGAACGGGAGCGGCTGTGGGAGCTCGCGGTGGAGGCATTTCCGCCGTACGCGGAGTACCAGACACGGACCGAGCGGAAGATCCCGGTGTTCGTCGCGGAGCCGGCGTAGGGGTACGGGAGAGGACCAGGGACTACCGCGTGGGGTCAGCTGTCGCAGGGGTTGGTGACGAGTTGTCCTTCGGAAGTGCGAGGTCTGCGCTGGTGTGGGGCCTGTCGGCGGCCCTTGTCCTGGCAGTATTTGCGTTTGCATGCCAACCGCCCGTGAACGCTCCGCCGGTGCAACCGACGCCCGCGCCAATTGATGCAACGCCATCACCCACGCAGGCTGCGCCGCCCACGCGGGTCCCCTCGCCGGCGCCGGCGACCACCCGGGAACCCGAACCATTGCAGGCCCCGACGGCAACGGCGCTGTTCAACATCTTCGACCTGCCATCCCCGACTCCGACCTCCCTTCTGGCTCCAACGCCACCAACGACTGCTGTTCCCTCACGCGCTCCAACGGCAACAGCTACGCCCAGGCCCACCCCCACCCCTTTGCCTACTCCACTGCCATTGACCCTGCGGGGCTTTGCCGTGTCGACATCCAGGATAGACATGCGGTGGGCGATTGCTTTCGATGACGTGGAGCGACTGGAGCTATTCCGGGACGACGTGCTCATCGCAACCCCCTCGATCGAAGAGCGAACCTACCGAGACGAAGGACTCAGCACCAACACCCGGTACGCCTACAGACTCAACATACAGCGGTCAAACGGCACGGAACTGACGGCCGAGTTCAGCAAGGCCACGCTTGTCCATGCGCCAAGGGTCACCAGGCAGATGGCAACGCACGCGACAGGCATGCAGATTCCGATCATCGGCGAGGCCAATCCCGACTACACGGAATATCGAGTGGGGCTTGTGGCATTCGGGGCGGGCAGTCGGGCCTCGTCTGATTGGAGCAACAGCAAGTGCAGAACGATTGAGGGCCTCGAACCCGGGGTGAACTACTCGTTTGCGGTGGAGGCGCGCAACCTGGACGGCGTCACTGAGAGAGCGATCTACTACTTCGCCGAGGACGGAGGACCCGACGTAAACCGCGGTCGGGTTGCCCGGACGTGGGAACACAGCGGGTCACGGGACCCGTGGGTGCAGGCGCGCATCAGGGAAACCGCCGCGGTCCATGGCCTCACGGAGGCCGCCGAGCGCTGGATGAGCAACGACATCTTCATCGAGTGGAAGCGCGGCGAACCCGGTTACAGAGGCTCACACCTCGGGAAGGTCGGGATCGGCCAAAGCAACGTCGGCCACCTTATGGCAGACGTCATGCGGGCCTACTGGGAGTACTGGGACGGTTTTCCCGAGCCCTGCGACCAGATGAACCTCTACACGTTCTGGCGCGACGTTGCACAGTTCGCGCTGGACTTCCGCGACCTGGAGCGGTCGGGGCCCGGACACCGGTTGGAGCCCTGGCGGCCGTACTACAACTTGATCGTGGCGATTCTCGCCCGCCACGACCTGGGTGGTGAGGACTACTGGGACGTGTTGGAACGCGGCGAGTATGGCAGGTTTGGAGGGCTGTGGTGGGAATTTGAGTCACTCATTCCGGGCTTCAACCCCCATCATCCAACTCTCATTCCACCGCACTTCAGAAAGTACTTTGACGGATTCATGGCGAGGGGTAACGACAGAACATGGGACGAGGAGTTTGACTGGTACATCAGTCTCGAAGACGAAGACCGTAGGCTCTGGGATACCCTCCTCACGCACGCGATCCTGCATAACTCGCCCCGCGAGGCAAACTACACCGCCAGGACGCGGATTCCCGAGCCGCTACGGACGACGCTCAGGAACGTCGACCGGCAATTGCTGGTCGACTTCATCAATACGATGGAGGACCACACTCCGTGGGCGTGGTGGGAGGACTCTCCCGGGTACTGGACACTCTTCCTCGAGATCCACTTCCATCGATTGCCGTCCTACGCGGGTGAGATGGGACCGGCTACCGGGGTGGAGCTGGAGCCTGCCAACCTCGACGCCGTCATGGAGGCGCTGCGGCTGCTGCGCGACTACCACTGCCAGCTTGGTGAAATACGCTGCGCCAACATACACGGAACCGACGTCGACGCCCTCACCGCACGGGTGCGCGCGACAATCGAGAGCCTCGCACCGCTGTCCGAGCGGCAGCGGGAATTCCTGCTCGCGATGATCCAACTCCGGCGCTAGAGGGTGAGCTCCAGGATGTAGAGACCGCCCTTGATGCGGTCAACCACGTAGAGGATGCCGTTCTCGTCCAGGTAGACATCGTTGATGCCGTTGGCGGCAGCGCCCTCCGGGATGGGCGGGACGAAGTAGGCCACCTCCTCAGGACGGAAGGGGTTGGTGGTGTCGTACACGCGGATGCCGCCGTTGAAGAAGGTGCCGTAGATCAGGGTGTCGGACTGGGAGCAGGTGGGGCCGGGCTGGTTCTCGTGGATATTGTGGGCGCCGTACCGGCCGGGGCGGCTGAAGAAGTCGTCGAGATCGGGCGTCGGGAACGTGCCGATGATGACGGGGTTGGTCTCATCCTTGATGTCGACCATCCAGACAAGCTTGGGATGGTCCTCGCCGCCGGTACGGACGGACTCCTGGGTCACCACCATCAGGTCGCGACTGAACAGCGGGAGAGCGGTGTGGGTGAAGCCGGGGAAGTTGGGGGCGAAATTGAACTCACTGATCACCGTCGGGTTTGCGACGTCCGAGATGTCGAGGATGTTTGTGCCGCCGTCGATCCAGGCGCAGTAGGCGCGGTCCGGGCGCTGGGGGTAGACGTTGGCGTTGTGGAGCCGGTGGCCGGCGTCGAAGTAGGGGTTGCGTTGGGGGGGCGGCGCGTCGTCGCCCTCACGGGTGCCGGGCAGCCACCACCTGCCGGCCTCCTTCGGGGCCGAGGGGTCGCTCACGTCGACGATCATGTAGAGCTGGTCGTCCTTCTGGTCGCGGGGCTGGAAGTCGGCGGCGCCGGTGGAGAGGTGGGCGTAGGGGCCATCGACCCACCAGAGCACATGGCAGCCCCGGGAGAAGGGGCCGCTGGTGTCGAGGAAGCCGATGCGGCGGGGCTCCTCGACGTTGCTGATGTCGTAGACGCCCATGCCGACGCCGGGCTGCCCGGGCTGCTGCGACTGGTAGGCCACGAGCATGGTGTCGCCGACGATGGACAGCGAGTTGGAGCGGAGGTGCGGGTAGTCGAGATCGGTCTGGACGATGACCTTCGGGTTGGCGATGTCGGTGACGTCGACGCCGGTGATGTCCTTGGGCGCGCTCTCGTGGGCGAGGTAGAGGACGCGGCGGCCTGCGCGGTCCTGGTAGAGGTGAATGCCCTCGCCGATGTTGCCGAAGCCGTTGAGCAGGTCGTGGGAAATGAGCCGCATGTTGCGGATTTCCTGTGTTTGCGTTGCCATGTCGCCTCCTTGACCGTTGGTTTCGGATTGGGGGGCACCAAGTGAGGCGTAATCTACACCAAGTTGGCGAGGAACCCAACGGGTCTCAACTCGGAATCAGGAGCGTAGTTTCCGCGCAGCGAACGCCGAATTCCGGGCGTGCGGTGGTATAATCGGCTGGCCCCAGAGCATTGGAGGTGTGCTATGGCGATGCAGCGCGCGCGCCAACCGATAGAACGCAATCTGGCAATGGAGCTCGCCCGGGTGACGGAGGCGGCGGCGATGGCGGCCGTGCGCCACATGGGCATGGGCAACAAGGAACTGGTGGACCAGGCCGCCGTGGACGCGATGCGCTACACGCTGGGTTACGTCTCGATGGACGGCGTGGTGGTCATCGGCGAGGGGGAGAAGGACGAGGCGCCGATGCTCTACAACGGGGAGCGCATCGGGAACGGTCAGCCGCCGCAGGTGGACATCGCCGTCGACCCCATCGACGGGACGACGCTGCTGTCGAAGGGGCTGCCAGGGGCCGTCGCGGTGGTCGCGCTGTCGGCGCGGGGCACGATGAACGTGCCGGGCAACGTCTTCTACATGAACAAGATCGCCGTGGGCCCAGAAGCCCGCGACGCCATCGACATCCGGGCAGGCGTGCCGCACAACCTGCGCAACGTGGCGGAGGCCAAAGGGTGCAGCGTCACCGACCTGACGGTCATCATGCTGGACCGGCCCCGGCACAACGAGCTGCTGGCGGAGGTGCGGGCGGCGGGCGCGCGCGTCAAGCTGATCACGGACGGCGACATCGTGGCGGGCATCCAGGCGGCGCTGCCGGGGACGGGCGTCGACATGCTGCTGGGCATCGGCGGGTCGCCCGAGGCGGTGCTGACGGCGGCGGCGATCCGGTGCATCGGCGGGGAGATCATCTGCAAGGCGTGGCCGCGCGACGACGCGGAGCGGCAGCAGGCGATAGCCGACGGCGT
>CAZCPU010000051.1:0-12969 GCA_964499855.1 uncultured Dehalococcoidia bacterium
GGTTATGCGTTGGCGGGGAGGGCTTGCTTGGCCTGCTGGACTACGGCGGCGAAGCCTGCGGGCTCACGGACGGCCATGTCGGCGAGGACCTTGCGGTCGAGGGAGATGCCGGCGGCGTTGATGCCCTGGATGAGACGGCTGTAGCTGATGCCGTGGCCCCGGGCGGCGGCGCCGATGCGCAGGATCCAGAGCCTTCGGAAGTCGCCCTTGCGCTCGCGGCGGTGGGCGTAGGCGTAGGCGAGGGCGTGCATGACGGATTCCTTGGCGCGCCGGTAGTGCTTGTGCCGGACGCTGTAGTGGCCCTTGGCCTGGGCCAAGACCTTCTTGTGCCGGTGCTTCTTGGGAACGCTGTTGCTAGTCTTCGCCATGCCCTACCTCGTCGGTTGCCGTGCATTGCGCACGGCGGCTTGTTGTCTGCTCGATTGGTGAATGCGCCCTGAAGGCCGGACCGCTCGCCGCCGCTAGGAGTAGGGGAGGAGCTTGCGGAGCCGCTTGACGACGCCTGTGGAAACGGGTTCCTTCTGGTCGTAGCTCTGCTTGAGCGACTGGCTCTTCTTGCGGCGGAGGTGGCTCCGCTGGCCGTGAAGGCGCAGCATCCGGCCGCCAGCGGTCACATGGATGCGGGAGGCCGACGCCTTGTGGGTCTTGAGCTTGTACTTCTTGGGCTGCTTATTGGCCAACGGGCTTCTCCTCTGCCACCACCGCCTTGGCGGCCTTTGGCGCCGGCGCCGCGCCGGGCACCAGCACAATATTCAATCTGCGACCCTCCATCGCGGGAGGGGCCTCCAGCTTCGCCTCTTCCTTCAGCTCCTCGGCGACGCCCCGCAGGAGCGTTACGCCGAGCTCCGGGTGGGAGATCTCCCGACCCCGGAAGAGGACGCTGACCTTGACCTTGTTGCCGTCACCCAGCAATTCCTGGATTCGGCGGACCTTGGAGGCGCGGTCGTGCTCCGCGATGCGGGGCCGGAAGCGCACCTCGCGTACGATGTTGGTCTTCTGGGTCTTTCGCGCCTCGCGCTCCCGCTTGGTCTGGGAATAGCGGAATCGACCGTAGTCGAGGAGGCGGCAGACGGGAGGGGTCGCGTTGGGAGACACCTCCACCAAGTCCAGGCCCTGATCGCGCGCCATATTGATGGCCTCAAGCGTAGGGAGGACGCCCAATTGCTCGCCGGCGTCCCCGATAACCCGGACTTCCCGGACACGTATTTGTTGGTTAATGCGGTAGTCTCTGCCCGCTATGTTTTACCACTCCTAGCGAAATGCCTTCCGACTATAGCACAGGCGTAGGGCGGTGTAAACCGCTAGGCCTGAACGGGCGCCCGTATTGGGGAACCGACGTGCTGGTGCGCCAGGCCGGTCAGGGCGGCGACGGCCGCGAGCTTGCGGCGGGCGAGGTGGCGCTCGATGCCGGACTGCACCTCGACGGGCGCGCGTGGGTTGGTGAAGTTCGCGGTGCCGACCTGCACCGCCGCGGCGCCGGCGTGGAGGTAGTCGAGGGCGTCGTCGGCCGACTCGATGCCGCCGACGCCGACGATGGGGATGGCGACGGCGCGGTAGGTCTTGTAGACCATGGCGAGGGTGACGGGCTTGAGGGCGGGGCCGGAGACGCCGCCGGTGACGGCGCCGAGGACGGGACTGCCCGTGGCGCGGTCGAGGGCCATGCCGATGAGGGTGTTGGTGAGGGTGAGGGCGTGAGCGCCGGCGGCCTCGGCGGCCTGGGCGATGGGGACGATGTCTGAGACGTTGGGCGAGAGCTTGGCGAGCACGGGGAGGGTGGTCGCGCTGACGACGGCGCGAACGACGTCGCCGGTGAGCTGCGGGGACTGGGCGAAATCGAGGCCGCCGGCGACGTTGGGGCAGCTCACGTTGATCTCGATGGCGGCGACGCCGGGGGCGCCGTCGACGGCGGAGGCGAGGGCGTGGAAGTCGTCGACGCTCTCGCCGGCGATGCTGAGGATGACGGGGACCGGCCAGGCGGGCCAATGCGGGGCGTAGTCTCGGAGGACGGCGTCGATGCCAGGGTTTGCGAGGCCGATGGAGTTCATGGTCCACGCGCGGCCGTGGGCGATGCGGGGGCGCGGGTTGCCGAGGCGCTGGTGGACGGTGGTGGTCTTGGCGACGACGGCGCCGAGGGTGTGCCAATCGCTGCCGGCGGGCATGCCCTCGCCGTAGCCGTCCTGCCCGAAGGTGCCGCAGGCGATCATGACAGGGGAACGGAGGTGGAGGCCGGACTGATGGCCGGGGGCGATGTTGACGGACATGTCAGGCTTGGGCATGCGCACCTCGCCTTCAATTGTTCCACGCGCCCAATGCGGGGGCAAGGCCGTTGACGCTTGCGTTCGGGCACAGCTAAGCTCTAGTAATGATACTCCCCGGAATCATGACGCGCCGCAGCGCGAGCACAGTTTACACGGCGCTCTTCATGGCGGTGATGTGGGCGGCGCTCTTTCCCGCGATCGCTCCCTCCATGGACCACCACGCCGTCGAACGGCACCCGCAACACGGGCACCTCTTCCCGGGCGGCGTCGCCATCGACCACGCACACGGCCACGAGGTGCAGCACGGGCACGCCGACGGGATGCCGGTGACAGCGGACGGCGTGGTGATTGTGCCGTCAACAAATGACATAACGGGGGCGAGCATCTTCAACCTCGTCTCGTTGGGCGAGGCGGCCGCGCTGGCCTTGCTTGTCCCGGTCCTCCTGGCGCTGGTGCGACTGCCGTGGCGCGAGACTCTCTCACGGTTCTCACCGGGCGTCGACACGCCACCTCCCCGGCCCGCTCTCTAGAGTCGCACACGGCAATCGACAGCGGCGACATTCGCGGCGGTCCGGCCGCCGTATCGAGAAAGAGCGGGAGAATGACCCCTACCGGTGCACTTGTCCCCGGCGTGCGCGTGGCGCTTGGCGTCGTGCTGGGCGTTGTGCTGCTGCTGAGCTCGGCAGCGCCGGCGGACGCGAACGGCGTACACGTCGGCAGCCGCGAGGTCTTCGCGGGTGACGTTGGGGCGTACCGTCTGACGGTGACGACGACGCCCGTGGCGGGGCCGATGCACTTCATCATCTATCTCGCGACGGCGGGAGAGGAGCTACCCGTCGGAGACGCCGAAATCACGATGCGGGGAACGCACACCGACGGCGCCGGACTCGCGGTGGGGCCGGTCGCCGGGTACGGGACGCTGGAGGGCCCGCTGTGGTACGCGGCGGACCTGCCGGTCGAGACGGCGGGGCTGTGGGAGTTCACGCTGACCGTCGACGCGGGGCCGGGGAGCGAGCAGATCACCTTCGCGGTGCCGGTGGTGGAGGCGAGCGGCGGGAGCCTGACGATCTTCGCGCTCATCGCGGTGGCGCTGGCGATTCTTGGATTTACGCTTGGCAATCGAATGTTTGGGCGGCGACGACGACGCGCTCGCGGACGCCGCCCGCAGGACTGAAACGAGGAGAGCAATGAGGAAGATGAGAGCACCCGCGCTTGCGGCAGCAGTCGTGCTGGCATTGGCGCTGGCGACGGCCGCGTGCGGCGGCGGGGGAGAACCGCAGGAGCACACGATCAACATCAACCTGGAGGGGGGCTCGCTCGCGGGCAGCGACTCGACGTGGCAGGTCAACGCGGACGACCGGGTCACGATGATCGTGCGCTCGGACGAACCGGTCAACTTCCACCTGCACGGCTACGACTTCGAGGAGGACATCGAGCCGGGGGACCCGGCGACGTTCATCTTCACGGCGAACGCGACGGGCAGCTTCCCCATCACCATCCACCACGCCGCGCCCTCAGCGATGGACGACCACAGCGCGGGTCACGCCGAGGCCATCGAGGGGCCGGAGGGGATGAGCGTCTCGGTTGAGGCCGTGCCGGATACTGTATCGGGCATCAACGTCCACATCTCCACGACAAATTTCATGTTCGCGGGACAGGAGGCAGGCAGCGACCACGTGCCGGGCCACGGTCACGCGCACCTGTACGTTGACGGGGTTAAGGTCGGCAGGCCCTACGGCCCCGACTACCATGTGGCCTCGGTGGAGCCGGGCGAGCGGACCGTGCGGGTGACGCTGAACGCCAACACGCACTCGGAGTACACGATCGATGGGCATGTGCTCGAGGCTACGACAACGGTCACCGTGCCCGGGGTGGAAGCCTCGGACGGACACGGGCACGGGCACGGCGAGGGCGCCGGCGACGCCGAGACCGTTGAGTCGGAGCTTGGCCGGTTTGAGGTCAGGCCGTAGGATGGGGCCGGAGAGGCAATTGTGAGGCTACTGAGCAGGCTTTCGATCATCGCAGCCGTCGCGGGGCTGGCGCTCGCCGTCCACCCCGCGGCGGCCCACGGTTTCGGCGAGCGGTACGACCTGCCGGTGCCGCTGGGCCTGTACATCTTCGGAGCGGGTGCGGCTGTAGCGCTGTCGTTCGTCATCATGGGGGTCTTCGTCAGGGGCGCCGAGGGCGGCGGCGGCTACCCCCGGTTCAACCTGCTGAGGTGGCGCGCGGTCCGCGCCCTGGCGCACCCGGTGGTCGTGACGGCGGTGCAGATGGCGTCGGTGGGCGTGCTGGCGCTGGTCATCGTCGCGGGGATCATCGGCTCCGGGGACCCTGCGAAGAACATCTCGCCGACGCTGGTGTGGATCATCTGGTGGGTGGGGATGGCGTACGTCTCGGCGCTCATCGGCAACGTCTGGCGGCTGATAAACCCGTGGAACGCGACGTTCGCGTGGGGGGAGCGAGCGTACCGGGCCGTCAGCGGGGACGGCGAACTTGGTCTGGGGTGGCGATACCCGGCGTCGCTGGGCGTGTGGCCGGGGGTGGCCGCGTTCCTGGTGTTTGCGTGGGTGGAGGTCGTCTACATCGAATCTTCGGCGCCGGGGCGGATCACGCAGTTTGCGCTGCTGTACACGGTGTACCTGTGGACGGGGATGTTCCTGTTCGGGCGCGAGGCGTGGCTGCGTCACGCGGACGCGTTCACGCTGGTCTACGGGTTTCTGGCGCGGTTCTCGCCGACGGAGCTGCGGGTGACGGGCGACGCGGTGTGCGACGAGTGCTGGGCGGACGGCCGCGACGCGGACGATGGTTTCACCGTGGGGGACGGGTGCGTCGACTGCGTGGAGTGCTTCATGGCGGCGGAGCCGGAACAGCGCGAGCTGAACCTGCGGCCGTACGTGGTTGGGCTGCTGCGGAGCGAGGGGCGCTCGACGTCCGTGATGGTGTTCGTGCTGCTGCTGCTGTCCACGGTGAGCTTCGACGGCTTCTCGGCGACGCCGGTGTGGGGGCGCATGTTCAACGCGCTCTTTGACGTGTTCCCCGACGCCAACATCGTGGGAACGTATGGGTTGGTCGGATTGTTTGCCGCCGTGACGGCCGTCTACATGGTGTTCGCCGGGTTCATGTCCATGGCCAGCGGCTACCGGCTGCTCTCGGCGGAAACCGGGCAGGTCTTCGTGCTGTCGCTGATCCCAATTGCGCTGGCGTATCACCTGGCACACTTCCTGTCGTTCCTGCTGATCCAGGGGCAGAGCATCATCCCGTTGGCGTCAGACCCGTTCAACTACGGATGGGACCTGTTCGGGACGGTGGGGTACGAGATCAACATCGCGATTATCGGAGCGCGGACGGTGTGGCTGCTGTCGGTGGCGGCGATCGTGGTGGGGCACGTGGCGGCGGTGTACCTCGCGCACGTGACGGCGCTGCGGGAGATCCCGGAGCGAAAGTATGCGCTGCGCAGCCAGTACCCGATGCTGGCGCTCATGGTGGCGTACACGATGGTGAGCCTGTGGATCCTTGCGCAGCCCATCGTGGAGCCGTCCGCGGGGTAGCGATTCAATGGCCGGCAAGGCCGGCACATGCAGGAATTAGAAGGGCCCGCCGTACGGCGGGCCCTTCCCTCACCATGAGCTTGGAGAAGCTAGCGGATGATCGTCCTGCGGAGGAAGGGGGGCAGGTCGAGGTCCGTGGACGACTCCCGTGCGCTGCCGAGGTAGCGGCTGCTGAAGGAGTTGGGGTCAGCGGTGAAGCGCGTCATCTCCTCGTCGTCCGAGATGCCGGTGGCGATGAGGGTGACGCGGGCGACGTCGCTGTCGGGCTCGCCGTTGACCATGCCGAAGAAGATCATGGCGCGGTGGTCGACCTGGGAGGCGATGTAAGCGCCGGCCTCGTTGACCTCCATGAGGGTCATGGAGGGGCCGCCGGTGACGTTGAAGAGCACGCCCTTGGCGCCCTCGAGGGAGAGGTCAAGGAGGGGGTTGTTGACGGCCTGCTTGGCGGCCTGGAGCGGCCCGCCCTTGCCGTGGCCCTCGCCGATGGCCATCATGGCGCGGCCGGGGACCTTCATGATCGCCTTGACGTCGGCGAGGTCGACGTTGATCTCGCCGGGGAGGTTGACGAGCTCGGCGACGGAGAGCACGCCGAGCATGACGGCGTCGTCGGCCATGCGGAGGGCGTCCTCCATGGAGGTGTCGCCGTGGAAGAGGCTGAGGAGCCGCTCGTTGTGGATGACGATGAGGTTGTCCACGTAGGGCTTGAGCTGGGTGATGCCGGAGTGGGCGGTCTCGAGGCGCCGTGCGCCCTCGAAGCTGAAGGGCGTGGTGGCGACGGCGACGACGAGGGCGCCGGACTGGCGGGCGATCTCGGCGACGACGGGAGCGGCGCCGGTGCCGGTGCCGCCGCCCATGCCGATGGCGAGGAAGACGAGGTCTGCCCCGGCAACGACGTTCTTGAGCGCCTGCTTGGACTCGCTGGCGGCCATGGCGCCCATCTCGGGGTCGCCGCCGGCGCCGAGGCCTCGGGTGAGGTTCTCACCGATGTGGATGACGTGAGCGCCCTCGACCTGGCCCAGGGCCTTGAGGTCGGTGTTGACGCACGCGTAGGTGACGCCGGGAACGGGGCGGGCGCGCATCATGCGCATGATGGCGTTGGAGCCCCCGCCACCGACGCCGATAGCGCAGATAGACGCGGGGCCTGCTTGCGACAAAGGCATGTTGGGGAGAGGAATGACCTGAGTGGTAGAACGCGACCGCTTACTTGGCATAGCTAAACCCTCCATCTGGGTTTCGGTACTGAAGAAGCCCGAAACGCTTTCGTGCTATTACTGTAGGCATGAAACGGGCGATGTGTCAAGTCAGTGACAGAAAAATGAGGCAAGGTGACGTCACAGCATGGCGAGTTTCGCAAAGGGGCTGGGGGTTATTCTCGTATAGGACAGTGCTGTGTTCAGGCGAATCATGAGGAGGAATCGACGATGGCAGGATACCTGTTGGTTATGGACCACGAGATCAAGGACGAGACACTGTTTGCCGAGTTTCTCGGCAAGGTGCGGGACAACATGAACTCCTTTGGAGGGAAATACCTGGTCAGGGGCGGCAAGCACGTCGTTGCGGACGGCTATTGGGCGCCGGTCCGCGTCGCCCTCGTCGAGTTTGAAAGCGCGGACAGCGCTCGGCGCTGGCTCGACTCGCAGGAATACGCGGAACTGGCAGAGCTGCGAAGATGGGCTGCAGACGCGACGGTGATTGTCATGGAGGGAGTTTAGGGGGAAGAAGGCCTAAAGAAGGGTCGAGACCTTCGCGAGTACATCTACGATTACTTGCGGTGGCGCCTGTTCCTCATATGCAACGGCTCTTGCATTCCAGTCCAGGCTCTTTACTTGATCAGCCAGGACTACCCCTGTGGTCTTGCTATTCGCTGGAAGAGATACTTCAAACGGATATCCCTTTAGCTGATTGGTGATGGGACAGCACAACATCAAACTAGTCTTGCTATTGTAGGAAATCGGACTAAGCACAAGCGCAGGCCTTCGGCCAGCTTGCTCGTGTCCAGCTTGTGGAGTGAATTCAAGCCAAACTATATCACCGCGGTCAGGTACGTAAGGTGAAGACTTTTGGCCACCTACCACGCTTCCGCACCTCGGGCGGGGCCCCAGTCAGCTTCTTTGTGCAGGTTTTCTGGCGTAATCTGGGAGAGCATGGTGGTGAGGTCGTAGGTGCGCTTGCGCAATACTAGCGAGTCACCTTCAGGCGCCATTTCTATAGAAGTTCCCTTCTCAACTCCCCACTGCTGAGCAACTGATTTGGGAATACGAACAGCTAGACTCGTGCCCCACTTAGCGATGTTCGTCACTGCTGCCATGTCAAGACCCCCTATGAGATATATATTATAGATTCCCTTCCGATTTTCAATACCCTTCACTATTGGCATTACCCGGTCCGTGAGGCTTGATTGCCCCCTCCGCCTACCGCCGCGCCTCCACGATTCGCACGATCTCGGCGAGGGTCATGTCTGCGAGCGAGTGTAGGGTGAGGTCCGCGCCAGCGTCGCCCATGCGGCGGGTGACGTCGTTGGGGATGGCGACCACAAAGATGTTGGCGTTCCTGGCGGCTTGGACGCCCCTCGGGGAATCTTCAAACGCGATGGCCTCGTCGGCGCCAACGCCCAACGCGCGGAGGGCGGCGAGGTAGACTGCGGGGTCGGGCTTGCCGACGCCCACGTCGGCGTCGTCGCGGCAGCGGACGGCGTCGAAGTGGCGGGCCAGGCCGATGCGCTCAAGGTGGCCGGCGACCCATCGGCGGGAGGAGCTGGACGCCACGGCCAACCGGAAGCCCAAATCGCGAGCATCGGCGATGCACCGCAGCACGCCCGGCAGTATCGGCTGGGCCTCCACCATCTCGACGTGGCGGGCCCGACGGCGGGCGGTGAGGGCTTTGGCGTCGAGGGAGCGGCCGGAGAGCTGCTCGAGGAGGCCAACGATGTCGATGCGCTCGCCGCGCCCGACGTTCTCCTCCCACCGCTCATGGGTAAGCTCCTGACCGTATTCGCGGAAGATCTCCTGCCAGCTCACGAGCGCGGGCGTCTCCGTTTCCACGATGAGGCCGTCGAAGTCGAAGACAAGAGCGCGGATCATGCGGGGCTCCGGGTGCGTTCTGACGCTGCGCTAACCAGCTGCTCGATTGTCGTCGCCTCCAGTGACTCCAGCGTGATGTCCGCGCCGGTTTCGCCCATGGCACGCGTCACGTCGTTGGGGATGGCGACGGTGAAGATGCCGGCGCGCGCCGCGGAGAGCACGCCGTTGAAGGAGTCCTCGATGGCGATGGCCTCGCCGCCGTCGACGCCGAGGGCGCGGATGGCCGCTAGGTAGACGGCGGGGTCCGGCTTTCGAGCGCGGACCTCCGGGTGGTCCCAGCTCCGGACGGCGTGAAAGCGCTCGATGAGGCCGAGGCGGGTCAGGTGACCCTCGACCCAAGCGCGGGAGGAGCTGGAGGCGACCCCAAGCTTCAGCCCCAGGGCTTGGGCCTCGGCGATGCGGGCCTCGACGCCGGGGAGGATGGGCTGGGACTCGACGAGCTCGGTCTGGCGCGCCCGACGACGCGCGGTGACGGCGTCGCGGTCGAGGGAGCGACCGATGAGCGTCTCCAGGTGAGGCAGCGGGTCAAAGACGTTCTCCCGGCCGACGTTGACGGCCCATTCCTCCAGACCCAACTCCTGCCCGTGCTCCTGAAAGAGCTCCTGCCATGCCTGAAGAATGGGCGACTCCGTGTCAATCACGAGCCCGTCGAAGTCGAAGATTACGGCACGGATCATGCCAGGTGCCATCCTCTTTGCGGCAGGTGAAACACGGTTACCCGCCGCCACCGGCGCTCTTGCCGAGGCCGGGCTCCGTCATCTCGTCGGGCTTGAGCAGCGTGTCGAGCTCCTCCTCCGACAGGCCGGACTGCTCCCGGGCGACCTCCCGGATGGTGCGGCCATCGGCGGCGGCGGTCTTGGCGATGGAGGCGGCCTTGTCGTAGCCGATGGCGGGCGCGAGGGCGGTGCCGAGCATGAGGCCCTTCTCGACGAGGTCGGGGCCGGCGGTCGTGGCGGTGATGCCGGTGACGCACTGGCGGGAGAAGTTGCGGGCGGACGACGCGAGCAGGGTGGCGGCCTGGAGGATGTTGTGGGCGGCGACGGGGAACATCATGTTGAGCTCGAAGTAGCCGCCCTGGCCGGCGACGGCGACGGCGGCGTCGTTGCCGATGACCTGGGCGACGACCTGGATGACAGACTCGGTAATGACGGGGTTCACCTTGCCGGGCATGATGGAGCTGCCGGGCTGGACCTCGGGCAGCATGATCTCGCCGATGCCCGCGCGTGGGCCGGAGCCGAGCCAGCGGATGTCGTTGGCGATCTTGAAGAGGCTGATGGCGATGGTGCGGAGGGTGGCGCTGGCCTCAACGACGGAGTCGAGGGTGTTCTGGGCCTGGAAGTGGTTGTCGGTCTCGCGGACCGGGACGCCGAGCTTCTGCGAGAGCAGGGCGCAGACGTTGGCGGAGAAGTCGGGGTGGGCGTTGACGCCGGTGCCGACGGCGGTGCCGCCGAGGGCGACCTCTGAGAGCTCGGCGGAGGCGTGCTGGAGGCGGCGGAGGGCGCGCTCGGCCTGGCCGGCGTAGCCGCGGAACTCCTGGCCAAGGCGGACGGGCGTGGCGTCCTGGAGGTGGGTGCGGCCGGTCTTGACGATGGGCCAGAACTCCTCAGCCTTGGCCTCCAACGACGCCTGCAGCTCGCGCAGGGCGGGGGCGAGGTCCTCGTTGATGGCGGCGAGGGTGGCGATGTGGATGGCGGTGGGGATGACGTCGTTGGAGGACTGGCACATGTTGACGTGGTCGTTGGGGTGGACGAGGCGGTCGCCGCGGTCGCCGCCGAGGAGCTCGGTGGCGCGGTTGGCGATGACCTCGTTGGCGTTGGTGTTGGTTGAGGTGCCTGAGCCGGTCTGGAAGATGTCGAGGACGAAGTGGTCGTCGAGCTCGCCGTCGATGACCTCCTGGGCGGCGTACTCGATGGCGCGGCCGAGGGCGGAGTCGAGGAGGCCGAGCTTCACGTTGGTCTGGGCGGCGGACTGCTTGATGAGGCCGAGGGCGCGGATGAAGCCGCGGGAGAAGCGGAGGTCGCTGATGGGGAAGTTGAGGACGGCGCGCATGGTGGAGGCGCCGTAGTATGCGTCCTCCGGCACCTCCATCTCACCCATGGAGTCTCGTTCGATTCGAGTGTTTGTTGCGGTCACGATTGCTGCTCCTTTGACATAGTTCGCAGGATGTCGAAGGGGATGGGATGCTCGCGTCCATTCTACCCGCTGCCCAGAGCGGAGGAAAGCGCGGCGGGAGGGGCGGTCGAGGGCCGTCGCGGGTTGCCGGGCCGAGCGGCGACGGGGTATGATGGTGAAGGCGAGGGCAGGGGCCAGGTATGGGCCAATTACCTGGATTGGCCGGTGTCACCAAGGGGCCTAGCCCACAAGATGCCGAAGTGGCGGAACGGTAGACGCGCTACGTTCAGGGCGTAGTGGGCAGCAGCCCGTGTGGGTTCAAATCCCTCCTTCGGCACCACCAACGTGCGCTTGTAGCTCAGCAGGATAGAGCGCAGCCCTGCGGAGGCTGAGGCCGTGGGTTCGAATCCCGCCAAGCGCGCCACTTCATTCTTCACGGGCGGCTAGCTCAGTTGGTTAGAGCACTTGCTTTACACGCAAGGGGTCATAGGTTCGAGTCCTGTGCCGCCCACCACAGCCAGGCCAATCTCTTCGGCTTTGATTGAGTCCTCACCAGGTTGCTCGCTTGTGGCGCTTGTGCATTTATTCCGACCGGGGTTGCGCTTTGCCGTGTGATGGGCCGGCGCCCGCTGAGTCCGGCGCCGCCCACACTCGAGCGGGAGCGCACGCGCCATGTCACTTGGGTGCGCTCCCGACTCGAACGGCGGAGCACTCCTGACGCCAGGCTCGAAACAGCGGCGACTCGCGCACGGCCATCGTTGCCGTGGCCCAAAACGTCGGCCGGAGCACCCTCGACTGCGGCTACTGCCAGAGGTCGGGATCGGGCCGGTTCATCAGGCCGAAGCCCAGGTACCCATACCAGATGACCAGCAGCACGTAGAAGCTCCGTGCCAGCGAGATGAAGGTGTCGCGGCCGTCGCTGTCGAGCACGGCCACCATGAAGAAGACCATGACGGCGAGGCTGACGAGGGCAGCCAGGAGCGAGATGATCCGGTTGTGGTCGTCCCTGGTGGAGAGGCCCAAGGCGAAGATGAAGCCGCCAAGCCCGAGCGCGATCCCGCCGGCGTAGAGGAGGGCGGAGCCGGCGTAGTAGACGGGGACGCTTGTCGCGATCTGCTCGCTGGACTGGGCATCGGCCAGGATGAAGTCCATGCCGCCGGCGAATATCCAGCCGGTCAGGCCTACAAACATCATGAAGAAGCCCATCTGGACCAGGGCCTTGCCGTTGCCCTGCAGGGTTACGTTTCGCATGAGCGCGTAGAGGCCGGAGAGGATCAGGGCCAAGCCGATGATTATGCCGATGTTGGTCACGTTGGTCAGAGTGGCGTTGTCACCCTTGGCCGTTATGGAACCAACGGCGTCCGAAACCTCGGCGCTGTCTATCAGCAGTCCTCCCGGCTCCAGGAGAAAAAAGACGAAGGCAATGATAGGTCCGAATATGAGAGACAACCCCGCCAGCCGGTTCACGGATATTGTGCCCATCTCTAAACCTCCTCCGCGCGTTGTTAAGGGAAGGACCCCTTTGGCGCCACCCCTTCCGGCACCCATCCTGACGACTGAACGATGGCAATGCAAGGGGAAAATGAACAGCCTCGACGGTCGTTCAATCTGCCGAGATGGTCCAATGGAGCGAAAACGTGAGGCAGGGATTGCACCTCTGTAAGGGACCTCCAATACGGCGTTGGCCAATCGGCAATACTCGGTCAACACAAGCAAGGCTGGCGCCCGGGGCGCCTGCCGCTCCACTTCGATTGGTCGCTCGAGACATTGCGGGCCGCACGTGGGACTCCACGCACGCCGGCCATTGTGGCGACGAGTCCTTGGCCGCGGGGCGCCTCGACGGCCATGGCGCGCAATCGCCAAGCGAGGCCGGCTCCACGCACCAATCCGGTGTTGAGGAAACCGGCGGGATTCGGCCGGGTAAGGCTGTTCCACTGGGGTTTGGGCAGACGTACACTGTGAACTTGACGG
>CAZCPU010000052.1:0-4199 GCA_964499855.1 uncultured Dehalococcoidia bacterium
ACCGTCGCCAGCATCACCAGCCGGTTGCCTTCCAGCCCGTTCGCCACCCGCCGCGGCGTCGGCCCAACGACGGGCGCCGTGAGCGCCTGCACCTCGACGAGCATGGGCCGCGTGCCCTGCAGCACCGGCGTGAGCACGGAGCCGACCAGCGGCCCCTTCCGGTTCGCCAGCAGCTGCCTCGACGGGTCGGCCACCTCCACGAGCCCGGCGGCCTCCATCCGGAAGAGCGCCACCTCGTTGGTGGAGCCGTAGCGGTTCTTCTCGCTCCGCAGAAGCCGGAGGGCGCTCATCGGCTCGCCCTCCAGGTACAGGACGACGTCGACCATGTGCTCCAGCACGCGTGGTCCGGCGACGTCGCCCTCCTTCGTCACGTGCCCCGCGATGATGACCGGCGTGCGCGTCGTCTTGGCCCACGCGATGAGCAGCCGCGCGCACTCGCGGATCTGTCCCACGCTGCCCGGCGCGGCAGAGGACGCGTCCGAGTGCAGCGTCTGAATCGAGTCGACCAGCACCGCGCACGGCTGCACGCGGTCCATCCAGCCG
The DNA here is from genome assembly GCA_964499855.1 of uncultured Dehalococcoidia bacterium. Lineage (GTDB taxonomy): Bacteria > Chloroflexota > Dehalococcoidia > Lucifugimonadales > UBA1127 > UBA1127. Next base: position 544 of record CAZCPU010000052.1, read on the forward strand.
AGCACGTCCGGCGCCCAGGTCTCGTTCAACAGCAGCAGGTTGCGCCCGTTGACGCCGAGCCGCTCAGCCCGCATGCGCACCTGCGCGGCGGACTCCTCTCCCGCGACGTAAAGCACGCCGCCCCGGTTGTCGGCCAGCTCGGCCGCCGGCGCAAGGGCCCCGGCCACCTGCAGCATCAACGTCGACTTGCCGATGCCGGGGTCGCCCGCCAGCAGCGCCACGGAACCCGGCACCAGCCCGCCGCCGAGGACGCGGTCCAGCTCCGGGTAGGGCAGGACGATGCGTGGGTCGCCGTCGAGGGTGACGCCTGCGAGCTCCACGGGGCCGTGCGCGTCGCTCGGCTCCCGCGCCGTCGCCGCCCTGCCTCCGCGCGACGGCGCGAACGCGGAACGGTTCGGCGCCGCCTCCACCAGGGGCTGGCCGGAACCACAGGCGTAGCAGAACCCCATCCACTGGCTGTGGCCCGTGCCGCACTCCGGGCAGATGTATTGGATGCCGTCAGGCATGGAAGGGATTCCTCCGCTCTCAATGCGGCGATTCTGCCACCGCGGGCGCTACAGCCGCACGAAACGAATGGCGGTGATCGCCGGCTGCCGGACAAGTTCCTGCAGCAGCGCGTCCGGCATGGGGTCATCGAGGCCCACCACCATGGTCGCCCTGCCCCTCGTGCGGACGCGCCCCACTTCCATGAAGCTGATGTTGATGTCGTGCTTCCCCGCCAGGCTGCCGACGGCGCCGATGATTCCGGGGCGGTCTTCGTTCTCCACCACGAGCAGGTACGGGCTGTCGATGATGACGTCCAGGCGGTAGTCTCCCAGCCGCGTGATGTGCGTCTGTTCGCGCAGGCGCGTCCCGCCGATGGTGACTTCGCCGCCCGTGGTGGCCAGCCTCACGATGATCTCGTTTGCGAAGTCCTCGCGCGCCGCGTCCTTTTCCTCCGCGACGCGCAAGCCCTGGTCGTCGGCCAGCAAGTTCGCGTTCACCAGGTTGACGCGCTCCTCGCGGCCGGGCTGCAGCAGCCCCATGAGCACCGCGGCCCGCAGCGGGCCCGTCTCCCCCGCGGCCAGTTCGCCGTGGTAGAGGATGGTCGCCGCAGTCGGAAGGCCCGGCGCCATCTGGATGGCGATCTTTCCGATGTCGACGCCCACGGAGAGGAAGGGCTCCAGGAGCTCATGCACCTCCTGGGAGACCAGCGGCGCGTTCACCGTGAAGCGCGCCGGCTGCCCCCGGAGCACCGTGATCACCTGGTCGACCACCTCCAGCGTCACGCCCGCCTGCGCCTCCTCAGTGGACGCGCCCAGGTGTGGTGTGCAGACGATCTTGGGGTGCTGCGCGATGGCAAAGTCCCTGAGCGGCTCGTCGACGAACACGTCGATCGCCGCCCCTGCCAGCCGCTCCCCGTCGAGCGCATCCAGCAGCGCCGCCTCGTCGACCAGTCCGCCACGGGCGACGTTTACCAGCCGCGCGGTCGGCTTCATCATCGCCAGCTCGTCGGGGCCGACCAGGCTCTTGGTGGTGTCGGTCAGCGGCGTGTGGAGCGTGAGAATGTCGGACTCCGCCAGTACCTGGTCAAACGACGCGACTTCGACGCCGAGCCTCGCCGCCCGCTCGGGCACCAGGTACGGGTCATAGCCGAGCACCCGCATCTCCATCCCAATGGCCCGCTTGGCAACCTCCGAGCCCACGCGGCCGAGTCCCACGATGCCGAGGGTCTTGCCCTTGACCTCCGTGCCCAGGAAGGCGGAGCGGTTCCATTTCTCGTCCCGCAGCGAGGCGTTGGCCTGTGGGATGTTGCGGGCCATGGAGAGCATGATGGCGATGGTGTGCTCGGCGGCGGCGATGGTGTTGCCCGTGGGCGCGTTCACCACAGCGATGCCACGCCGAGTTGCAGCGTCCACGTCGATGTTGTCCACGCCGACACCGGCCCGCCCGATTACCTGCAGCCGCGCGCCCGCCTCGATGACGTCGGCCGTCACCTGCGTCTCGCTGCGGACGATGAGCGCGTCGGCGTCCTTGACGGCTTCGAGGAGTTCATCGAGGGGCATGCGCAGCCGTTGCTCGATGGTGAGGTCGGGCTGGGCCTCGAGGATTTCCATCCCTTCCTGGTGGATGGGATCGGTGATGAGGACCTTCATGTGAGCCACTGCCTCCTGCGTCCTGCAGCTTCAGAGACCGTGAGTCGGCGCCCCACCGGCCCTCTCCCTGTCGTCGAGCATCCGGTCCGCCCTGCCTAGGCGGGCACCGGGAAGCCTATCTGCGGCAGCACGGCCGCCAGGGACTCCATCACGTCGTCCACGTCCTCTTCCGTGATGTATCCCATGTGGCCGATCCGGAAGATCGAATTGCTCAGGGAACCCTGACCGCCGGCAAGCACTACGTTTCGGTCCGTGCGCATCAGACCGCGGAGCTTGGAGAGCTCAACGCCCTCCGGCACCCTTACCGCGGTGACGGTGTTGGAGGCGCGGGCCTCGTCCTTCACCAGAAGCTCGAGCCCCAGCGCCCTGACCCCCGACCGCACGTCCGAGGCGATCTTCGCGTGCTTGGTGTACACCGCCTCCATTCCGTCGGCGAGGAGCTTCTGCACGGCCAGGTCAAGCGAGAACATCACGGAGACGGCCGGCGTCCACGGGGTCTGTCCGATGTTGAAGTAGCTGAAGTGTTTCTCAAAGTCGAAGTAGAAGCGAGGCATGCCCGCCGTCTTGGCGGCCTCCCTTGCGCGAGGCCCCACCGCCGCGAATGCCAGCCCGGGCGGCACCATGAACCCCTTCTGCGAGCCCGTCACGACTACGTCCAGGTCCCACGCGTCGGTCTCCATCGGGATGCAGCCCACGCTGCTGATGGCGTCCACCAGGATCAGCCGGTCGTGGGACCGCACCACCTTGGCGATGGCGGCAATGTCATTGGTGACGCCCGTCGAGGTCTCGTTGTGGGTGACCAGCACGGCCTTGATGGTGGGGTCGTCCGCCAAAGCCGCGTCCACCATCGCCGGGTCGGCCGCCGTGCCGAACTCGGTAAACGGCTTTACCACCTCCGCGCCATACATTTCGGCAATCTGGCCGAAGCGGTCGCCGAAGACGCCGATGCTCACGTTCATCACCCGGTCGCCCGGCGAGAGCGTGTTGACGATGGCGGCCTCCATGGCGCCGGTGCCGGAGGCGGTCATGATGGCAATGTCGTTCTTGGTCGCGAAAATGGTCTGGAGTCCCGAGTGCACCCTGCCGATGATCTCCGCAAACTCCGGACCGCGGTGGTCGATCATCTGCTGGGCCCCCGCCAGGAGCACGTCCTCAGGGCAGGGCGTGGGGCCGGGTATGCGCAAGTTCACTGCGGGCCTCCTCAGAGTAGTCGAGACATTTGACGTTTCGATGGTAGCATAGCCTCTGCAGCGATGGAAGGCGGAGAAAATTCGCCGTCCACAGGGTATTGCGTGCGCCTGGTAATTGTTTTACCATCCATCCACATTCTGGCGAATTGGGGAGGCTGTGTTGGAGCCGCTCTAGCGGCGTGGGGGTTGCTCGCCACCGATAGGAGGCAAGGTGACCACTATGGAAGCAAGGCTTGATCGATTGGAAGAGGCGCTGCCAAACCTGGCAACCAAGGACGACATTCAACGCCTGCACGGCGACAACGAGAACCTGCACACCGACATTCAACGC
>CAZCPU010000052.1:4299-12876 GCA_964499855.1 uncultured Dehalococcoidia bacterium
ACGAGAACCTGCACACCGACATTCAACGCCTACACGGCGACAACGAGAACCTGCACACCGACATTCAACGCCTGCACGGCGACAACGAGAACCTGCACACCGACATTCAACGCCTACACGGCGACAACGAGAACCTGCAAACCGACATCAAGGAGCTGCACACCGACATTCAGCGGCTGTTCCGCGTCACAGACGTGCTGGCTGAGAAGGTGGATGCCCTTACGGCTTCCGTCGAGAAGCTGGACAGAAAGTTCTTTCAGTGGTCGATTGCCACGATCGCGTCGGGGTCGGTGTTCTCTGCCGCCATTATCTCTTCCATCCTGGTGCTGGCGCTGCAATAGCGCCCCCCCGGCGCGCCTACCCGATGTCCTCCCGCAGTCGCAGGTAGCGCCGCTTTCCGACGCGCACCACGGAGCCGTCCTGCACCGAGAGAACGTCGCCGGCGCGCTCCCCGTCCACCTCGACCGCCCCTTGCGACACGAGCCGCTTGGCGGCCGTGCGGCTCTGGTTCAGCCCCAGTTCCGCGTGGTGCTGAAAGATGAACTCCACTGTGGCCAGCGACACCAGCGCCTTCGCGCCGCCGGGCTCGCCGGAAACCGCAAGGGCGCCGCTCACCCCGTCGGGGCGCGTGAACCACAGCGTTGGCGCCTCGTCCGGCGCCTCGCGCCGCTGCACCGTCTGCTCGAAGTGCGCTTCCGCCGTGGCCGCGTCCTCGTCCGACCAGAACGTCGAGACGATCTCCCTGCCCAGCCGCTTCTTGAACTCCATGGGGTTCGCGCCGCCGTGCTCCATCGCCTCGCTCATGCCGTCGATCTCCGACGTCGGGAGGTCGCTGAGCAGGTTGAAGTAGGGGATGATGAGACTGTCCGGCAGCGAGAGCGCCTTGCCGTACTGGTCCACCGGCGGCTCGTCCACCCCGATGTAGTTGCCCAGGCTCTTGCTCATCTTCTGGACGCCGTCCGTGCCCTCGAGGATGGGCACCATGAAGCACTGCTGCGGGCGTTGGCCGCGCATCTCCTGCAGCTCCCGCCCCATCAGCAGGTTGAACTTCTGGTCCGTGCCGCCAAACTCGACGTCCGCTTCCACCATGACGGAGTCGTATGCCTGCAGCATGGGGTACAGCAGCTCCGTGACGGCGATGGGGCGGTTGCCCTCATACCGCCGCTTGAAGTCATCGCGAGCGAGCATCTGCGCGACCGTGAAGCTCCCCGTCAGCCGAACGACGTCCGCGAGGTTGAACTTGCCGAACCACTCGCTCTGCCATGCGACCTCGGTCCGGTCGCGGTCCACCACCTTGAAGAACTGGCGCATGTACGTCTGCGCGTTCTCCTGCACCTGCTCGTGGGTGAGCACGGGGCGCGTGGCCGACTGCCCGCTCGGGTCGCCGATCTGCGCGGTCCAGTCCCCGACGATGAGCACGACCTTGTGCCCCAGGTCCTGGAGTTGCCTGAGCTTCCGCAGCCCCACGACGTGCCCCAGGTGGATGTCCTTGCTCGATGGGTCGAACCCCATCTTGAGCCGGAGGGGCGTGTCCCGCTCCAACATCGCTCGCAGCTCGTTGCGGTCGATGATCTCCGCGACGCCGCGGTCCATCACCGTCCGCAGGTCTTCTTGCGTTATGGCCATGGGATACCTCTTCGTTTATGACAGTCCTTGCGCCCATTGTACGGCACACCGGAGGAGTCTGCAGAAAGACCGGGGACCTCGCCCTTTCGGGGGCGGCGGGAAATTCAGGGTGCCATTGACCGTTGACGAGCAGCCCTACCAGCCCTTCGGCAGCAGCGCCCGGTCTTCCTCGAGCGCCTCTCGCGCGGCCGCAACGTCGCGCCGCAGCTGCTCGACGAGCGCGTCCACGCCGCTGAACGGGCGCTCGTCCCGCAGCTTCCGCGCGAAGGCCACCCAGAGCTTGGCGTTGTAGAGGTCGCCCACGTAGTCCAGCAGGTGCGCCTCAATCTGCCGTCCTCCGCCGCCGAAGGTTGGCCGCACGCCTATGTTGGTCGCCGAGAGGTGCGTCTGGCCGTCCGCCTGCGTCCACGTGGCGTACACGCCGTGCCCCGGCACGATGCACCCCGGCTCGACGGCCACGTTCGCCGTCGGGAAGCCGATGGTCCGTCCCCGCTTGTCGCCCTCGATGACGTACCCGGAGATGGTGAACGGCCGGCCCAGCATCTCGGCGGCGTGCGACATGTCGCCGGATTCGACGCACTTGCGCACCTCCGTGCTGCTCACCACCAGGTCCTCGAAGGTGACCGGCTGGACCACCTCCACCGTGAAGCCAAGCTCTTCGCCCAGCGCGGTAAGGACGTCGGCAGTCCCTTCCCGCCGGTACCCGAACGCGAAGTCCGGCCCCACGACAAGCCCCCGCATGTTGAGGCTCCTCTGGAGTACGTCGACGAACTCCCGTGCGCGGAGGTAGGAGAACTCCAACGTGAAACTCAGCGGCACTACCAGATCGACGCCCTGTTCGCTGATGAGCCGCAGCCGGTCCTCGGGGGTGTTGAGCAGCGGGACGCGGGAGTCCGGGCGCATGACGGAGCGCGGGTGGTTGGTGAAGGTGATGACGGCGCTGGCGCAGCCCTTCCGGGCAGCGGCCTCCTTGAGCCGCCCTATGAGGTGCTGGTGCCCTCTGTGTACGCCATCGAACATGCCGACAGTGACGACGGTGGGGTTGTCAGAGTGCAGCCGGGCAAGTTCGTCGAGTACGGTCATATGCGCCTTACGTGGCGTCGGCGGGCCGCTCAGCGGCGTAGTTGGCGAATCCTAGCATGGCGCTATCAGGGGGTCAACGCGGACGCCCCGCCGCCGGACCCTCCCGGCAGCCGCCGAGCTGCCGCCTACCCCCCGGCGGGCGCCTCCACGGGCGGCGCGACCTCGCGGCCTATCGCGGCGGCGACGGCGCGGATGCCGTTCATCAGGTTCTGGAAGTTCTCGAAGGTCAGGGACTGCGGCCCGTCCGAGAGCGCCTTGTCCGGGTTCGGGTGTACCTCGATGATGAGCCCGTGGCAGCCCGCCGCCACGGCGGCCAGCGCCATCGACGGCACCAGGTGCCAGCGCCCCGTGCCATGGCTCGGGTCCGCGACGATGGGCAGGTGGCTCAGCCTCTTGATGACCGGGATGGCGGCCAGGTCCAGCGTGTTCCGCGTGTACTCCTCGAAGGTGCGGATCCCCCGCTCGCACAGGATGACCTCGCTGTTGCCGCCGGCCATGATGTACTCGGCGGACAGCAACAGCTCTTCGTACGTTGTGGCGAAGCCTCGCTTCAGCAGCACGGGCTTCCGCACCTTGCCCACCTCGTCCAGCAGGATGAAGTTCTGCACGTTCCGCGCGCCCACCTGCAGGATGTCCGCGTACTCGGCGACCACCTCGACGTCCTCGGCCGTCATGACCTCTGTGACGACCGGCAGCCCCGTCTCGTCGCGCGCCTCCGCCAGCAGCTTCAGCCCCTCGACGCCCATGCCGCGGAAGCTGTACGGCGACGACCTCGGCTTGAACGCGCCGCCGCGGAGGATCCGCGCCCCCGACTCCTTCGCCACCCGCGCCGTCGAGAGCAGCTGCTCCTCGCCCTCCACGGAGCACGGGCCCGCCATGACCACCATCTCGTTGCCGCCAATGGTCACGTCCTTGACGGTGATGCGCGTGTCGTCGGGGTGGAACTCGCGTCCCGCCAGCTTGTACGGCTTCGAGACCCGCAGCACTTCGGTCACGCCCGGAAGCAGCTCCAGCTCCGACTGCAGCTCCGGGTAGATGCTGCCGATGACGCCCACCACCGAGCGCTCCTCGCCGCGCCACACCGGCGCCCTGAACCCCGGCTTGCTCTCGATGGCCTCCTGCACCCGTTCGATTTGCTCGTCGGTGCAGCCCTGTTGCATGACAACGATCATGGGACACTTCCTCTGGACTAGGTATGCTCAATGACTCTTCGCAGTATCGGGCAACGCAGGGTTTGTGTAAACGGGAGCGGCGGGTTGACCCCATACGGCGTTTCTGCTACACAAGGGCAAGGCCTGAACCGAAAGCTCTTGTCCTATGCTGCAAAGGAGGCACCACAATGGCGCTTAATCTCACAACCGCCACCGGCAACTACGGTCACACCAAGGACATCGTTGACGGGACGCTGAACAATGACCGTCTCGCCCTGGATTGGGTGGAGGTCAGTCCCATCATCAACGCCTTCCGGCGCATGATCCGCGGCCTCGAGTTCGACGTCTCGGAGATGGCCATCTCCACGTACCTCTGCGCCAAGTCCTTCAACAAGCCCATCACCGCCATCCCCGTCTTCCCCGTGCGCGGCTTCCACCACGGCGCCATCGTGCACAACACCAAGGTCGGTGTCTCCAGCCCCAAGGACCTCGAGGGCAAGAAGGTCGGCGTCCGTGGGTGGACGGTGACCACCGGCGTCTGGGTGCGCGGCATCCTCGCGCAGGGCTACGGCGTCGACATCGACAAGATCACCTGGGTCCTCGCCGGCGACGAGCACGTCGCCGAGTACGAGTACCCGCCGAACGTGCAGCCGGCCCCCGAGGGCTCGAGCCTGCCCGACATGCTCGCGTCCGGAGAGCTCGCCGCCGGTATCGGCGTCGGCAACGTCGATTCCGAGGACGTGAAGCCCCTAATCGGCGGCGCCAGGGCCGCCGCCGTCCAGTTCTTCAACGACACCGGCGTCTACCCCATCAACCACACCGTCGTCGTCAAGAACGAGCTCCTCGACGCCAACCCCTGGCTGGCCGAGGAGGTCTTCAACGTCTTCAAGGCCGCCAAGTCCTCCTACATGTCCAAGCTCGAGGCGGGCACGGACCTCTCCGATGCCGACCAGGCCATCGTCAAGAACGGTGAGGACCTCGGCGGCGACCCGCTCCCCTACGGCATCGAGGCCAACCGCACGACCATGGAGGCCATCATCCAGGCCTGCCTCGACCAGAAGGTCATCCCCAGCCGCATCGCCGTCGAGGACGCCTTCCACCCCAGCACGGTCAGCCTCTCGTAGCCAACCACAACTGGCGGATACCAGGCGGCCCGTCCTCCATCGCGGAGGCGGGCCGCTACTTTACCCGGCGCAGTCCATTGGACGCCTCTGGTATGCTAGACCATCGCGGGGGCGCCCCGCAGACCATATCGACGCAGGTGCGCCTTGGTGGAACCAGATCGCCACGAGTTGGAGCTCACGGACGCCGACCTCCGCTTCGTCGTCGAGGAGGTCGAGGCCGGGGGGCTCGATCCTGCGCGCCTCAAGCAGCTCGTCCGCAGCGATCCCAGCTTCCGCGACGCCGTCCTCGCCGATGGCCGCGTCTTCGCCAAGGCGGCCGCCGCGGACGAGGAGCTCCTGCGCATCTCGCCCGTCCTCTTCTTCCAGGTGCTGCTCCGGCGCGCGCAGAAGGACCTGGGCCAGGTCAGCCACACCCTGGAGCGCTCAGGCGCCGACATTGTCGTCGTCTTCGACACCGACGACGTCAGCGGTTTTCTCGCCAGGCCCACCGTGACCGACTACCTCGCGGCCATGCTCGCGTCCTTCACCCGCGTCGAGAGCTACGTCATGCCCGTCCGCGTGCGGCGCGGCACATGGCGGCGCGTGCGCTTCAGCGACATGGACATCGACAGCCTCGGCAGGTTGGCGGCGTCGGTTGACGAGGAGCACCGCTTCCGCTACTTCAAGCGCATCGCGGACGTGTGCCTCTTCATCCTCGGCATCTTCCCAAACAGCGCCGCCGCGGCCGCCCAGCGCGGGGTGCGGCCCGGACGCCGCGGGCGCAGGACGGCGGAGGAGTACGCCGACATCGGCCGCCGCCACTACGGCACGGCCATGGAGCACCCGACGGCCCACGTCGCGGGCCTCGCGGAACCGATGGAGCTCTTGCGGGACAACTTCGCCGTCGCCCGCAAGGCCCTCAACTTCTTGGCAGAACAATACCTACGGTATTCCCGGACCCAGGTGTTCGATGTGGGAGTGCCGTAGGTATTGCGTTTCAGCTATGTGAGGTCTACTTCTCTGACATGACCGCGCCACCGTAGTTGGTGATGCGGTCCAGGTCGATGACCACGCCGTAGCCCTTCTTCTCGGGGTCGGCGTTCCGCTCCTGCTCAACCGTCTTGTCCCACACGGCTTCCCGGGTGTCGCCTTCCTCGTGGATGGTGGCGGTGCCGTAGAACTTCCACGCCTGCCGCGTCTCCGGGTTGCGGAACATCACCAGCACCTGCGGGTTCTCCTTGATGTGGGCGATGCCGTCCTTGTAGGAGCGCTCCCAGAACGCAAGGCTGTTGTCGTCGAACACCATCATGCTGCCGCGGTAGCCCATGCTCGGCCAGCCGTCGCTGCCCGCGGTCGCCAGGATGCAGGGCACCCGGTTTGCCAGCGCCGTGTTTACGGCTTCCACCATCTCTTCACTGATCTCGATCGCCATGAACGTTCTCCCTTCCGGTACTATGCGGGCGCACGTCGCCCGTCCAATGTGTGAATATGCGGCAAGTGTAGCCAGCCCCCGCGAGGCCTGTCAACGCGACCGGGTCCCGTTCGCCCTGAGCTTGTCGAAGGGTTGCCGTAGGAGACGCGCTTGCCCGCCGCCGCTCCTGCCACTATAGTCTTGCCACACCCACCGGGCCGCTCTCACCAGCGCGGCAATCACACGCAAGGAGGCCGCCATGGCCGACCGAATCGGCGTCGACAGGTTCACCTACGAGACCGAGGAGGGCTGGGACAAGATCCCCGCCGGCTACGAGTTCCCGGACGCCTCCGGCGTCACCGTCGACAAGGACGACAACGTCTACATCCTCAATCGCGGCGCCCACCCCGTCATCGTGCTCGACAAGGACGGCAACTTCGTCCGCTCCTGGGGCGAGGGCGAATTCGACCAGCGCGCCCACGGCATCCACTGTAGCCCGGACAACTTCATCTACACCGTCAACGACAGCCAGCACTGCATCAAGAAGTACACCACCGACGGCAAGCTCGTCATGGTCATCGGCGATGAGAACCAGGCCGCCGAGAAGTGGAGCGGCACGCCCTTCAACCGCCCCACCAACATGGCCGTCTCCCCCAACACCGGCGACGTCTACGTCACCGACGGCTACGGCAACAGCCGCGTCCACCGCTACACCGCCGAGGGAAAGCACATCGTCTCGTGGGGCGCGCCGGGCGTGGAGCCGGGCGAGTTCCAGGTGCCCCACAACGTCGTCGTCGACAGCGACGAAAACGTCTACGTCACCGACCGCGAGAACTACCGGCTCCAGGTCTTCGACCGCAACGGGAACCTGCAGGCCATCTGGCAGAACATCTACCGGCCCCAGGCGCTGTGCATGGACCAGAAGGGCATCATCTACGTCGGCGAGATGCTCATGGACACGGAGCTCATCGACTACCCGATGGTCGGCCACCGCCTCAACGCCTTCACCAGGGCCGGCGAGCGCCTCGCCCGCATCGGCGACCCCATGATCGGCGACGGCCCAACGCAGTTCATCGCGCCGCACGGCTTCGGCGTGGACTCGAAGGGCAACCTCTACGTCGGCGAGGTCTCGCACACCGTCTACGGCCGCCGCATGGACCCGCCGCAGACATTCCGCTGCTTCCGCAAGCTCAAGCTCGTGGGCTAGCCGCGAGGTGTGGCCAAGAAGGGCCGTTCGTGCTGAGCTCCGTCGAAGCGCAACGGCCCTTCCCCGTTCGCCTTGACCCCACCCTCGTCTCACCGGCGAAAGCCGGTGTCCAGCGGGCGAGGCAGCACGGTGCTGTAAGGGCAGTGCAGAGTGGGCGAGCCCACCCCTCGTCATTCCCGCGAAGGCGGGAATCCAGAGGGGACATGCGGCGAGGTGCCGCAGTGGCAAACCAAGAGGCGTGCCGAGGGGCAGGATCGAACTGCCGACACACGGATTTTCAGTCCGTTGCTCTACCGCTGAGCTACCTCGGCGCAACTTCATGGTAGGTGCCGCTCAGCTAGCATGTCAAGTTGATATACTAGCTGCGTGAAGCTGGCGGCCACATACGATTGGCCGGGCACGCTGGAGGCCGCGAAGGCTCTTCAGCTGGCCCTCGCCGGCCTCGTCTCCACCCGCAACGACATCCCCGCCGAGCCGCGCTTCGTCGCCGGCGTCGACGTCTCGCCCCCCGACGCCGGCGGCATCGTCCGCGGCGCCGTCGCCGTCCTCCGCTGGCCCGAGCTCACCCTCGCCGAGGTCCGCGTCGGCCGCGACCGTCCCCCCGTCCCCTACGTCCCAGGCTACCTCGCCTTCCGCGAGGTCCCGGCCGTCTCCGACGCCCTCGAGCGCCTCGAGACCGTGCCGGACGTCATCCTCGTCGACGGGCAGGGTCTGGCACACCCCCGGCGATTCGGCCTCGCCTGCCACCTTGGATTGACAGCCGGCGTTCCCACCATCGGCTGTGCCAAGTCGCGCCTCATCGGCCGCTTTGAGGGGCTCGGCAACGAGCGCGGAAGCTCGGCGCCGCTCGTCGACAAGGGCGAGGTCGTCGGCGCGGCCGTGCGTACGCGGACGGAGGTCTCGCCCGTCTACGTCTCCGTCGGCCACCGCGTCAGCCTCGCGGCCGCCGTCGACTTCGCGCTGACCTGCTGCGGCCGCTACCGCGTGCCGGAGCCC
>CAZCPU010000053.1:0-7097 GCA_964499855.1 uncultured Dehalococcoidia bacterium
GTTCTGGGCGAGGGCTCTGGTCATGCCGGGGACGGCGGAGAGCTCTTCCAGCGTCGCCTCGCGGACGGCGGCTACGGTGCCGAAGCGTTGCATGAGCAGGCGGCGTCGCTTGGGGCCGATGCCGTGGACGGTGTCGAGGCCGGAGCGGGTCTGGCGCTTGGAGCGCAGGCGCTGGTGGTAGGTGATGGCGAAGCGGTGGGCCTCGTCGCGGACGCGCTGGACGAGGAAGAGGCCCTGGGACTTCCGCGGCAGCAGCGTCGGCTCGGGGCTGTGCGGGACGAAGATCTCCTCCTCGCGCTTGGCGAGGGACGCGAGGGGGACCACGTCCGTCGAGAGGCCCATCTCCAGGAAGACGCCGTGTACGGCCGATAGCTGGCCCTTGCCGCCGTCGATGAGGACGAGGTCCGGGACGTTCTCCCACGCCTTGCCGTCGGGGGCGTCCGGTTGTTGTGCGTCATCTGCGCCCGCCTCGACGGCGGCGGGGGCGTCGTCGGCGACGGCGTTCTCCTCGGTGGGGAGCGAGGCGGCCATGCGGGAGAAGCGGCGGCGGAGGACCTCGCGCATGGACTCAAAGTCATCGGGGCCCTCGACGGACTTGACCTTGAAGCGGCGGTAGTGCTCCTTGCGTGGGGCGCCGTTCTGGAAGACGACCATGCTGCCGACGGTGTCGGAGCCCTGGACGTGGGAGATGTCGTAGCACTCGATGCGCTTGGGGAGGCGGGGGAGGCTGAGGGCCTCCTGGACCTCGGCCATGGCGGAGTCGAGGGCGCCCTGGCCGGCGAGGCGCTGGGCGCGGGACATGGAGAGGCCCTGCGCGGCGTTCTCGGCGACCATGGCGACGAGGCGGCGCTTCTCGCCGCGGACGGGCACCTGGAGCTGGACGTTGGTGCCGCGGCGGCCGGTGAGCCACTCGGTGAGGAGGGGGGTGTCGTCGGCCGGGTGCTGGATGAGGATGGTGGGCGGGACGTAGGAGGCGCGGTCGTAGAACTGCTGGATGAAGGTGGCGAGGACGCGGCCCTCCTCCTCATCCTGGACGCCGTCCATGATGAAGTGGTCGCGGCCGACGAGCTTGCCGTTGCGGATGAAGAAGGCCTCGACCCATGCCTCGTTGCGCTCCTGTGCCATGGCGATGACGTCGGTGTCCTGGTTGCGGAGGGAGACGACCTTCTGGTCCTCGCCGACGCGCTGGATGGCCTGCACCTGGTCGCGGAGGCGGGCGGCGCGCTCGAACTCGAGGCGCTCGGCGGCCTCGTGCATACGGGCGTTGAGCTGGCGGACGACGTCGGACGTCTTGCCTTCGAGGAACATGAGGACCTGCTCGATGACCTCCATGTAGGCGTCGCGGTCCGCGTAGCCGACGCAGGGGGCGACGCAGCGGTGGATGTAGAACTCGAGGCAGGGGCGCGGGTCGGTGCCGGTGATGGACTTGGTGCAGGAGCGGTAGGGGAAGAGCTTCTTGAGGAGGGCGAGGGTCTTGCGGACGGAGCCGGCGCTGGCGAAGGGGCCGAAGTAGCGGGCGCCGTCGTTCTGGACGCGGCGGGTGAAGTAGACCTGGGGAAAGTCCTCGCTGGGGTCAATCTTGATGTAGGGGTAGGTCTTGTCATCGCGGAGGCGGGTGTTGAAGGGCGGGCGGTGGCGCTTGATGAGGGTGTTCTCAAGGATGAGGGCCTCGGACTCGGAGTGGGTGACGACGAACTCGAAGTCGCGGGCCTGCTGGACCATGCGGCGGATCTTGGGGGCGAGGCCGAAGGGTGCGCCGAAGTAGGAGCGGAGGCGGCTGCGGAGGTTGGCGGCCTTGCCGACGTAGATGAACTGGCTGGAGGCGTTCTTGAAGAGGTAGACGCCGGGACGCGCGGGGACGGAGCCCAAGCGCTCTCGCATGGGGCCGGTGGGGAGGGTGGGGGGCTTGGTGGCGTCAACCATGTTCGTATTGTACGCGATGCGTGTAGCCCCGGACATTCGGGCGGGGGGCGCCCCCATCCCCGTGTCGCCCCATCCCCGTGTCCCCCCATCCTAACCTTCCCCCCTGAGGGGGGAAGGGACTTGAAGAATGAGAACCTTCCCTTGTGGGGGGAAGGGACTTGAAGAATAAAAGCCTTCCCCCCTGAGGGGGGGAGGGACTTAGAGAATAAGACCTTCCCCGCCGAGGAGAGAGGGGCTTGAAGTACACGCTTTCTCCTTGAGGGGGAAGGGACTTGAAGAAAAAACCTTCCCCTGAGGGGGGAAGGGACTTGAATAGTAAGACCTTCCCCGCCGAGGAGAGAGGGACTTGAAGTACACGCTTTCTTCTTGAGGGGGAAGGGACTTGGTGGGCGCAACCTTTCCCTTGCGGGAGCAGGGGTAGGCGGCGCTCCCGGCTTAAGGGAATGGAGATTGGACGCGCGGGGGCGTCAGTCGGCGAGGGTGGTGGTGAGGACGACGAGCAGGACGACGATGAAGGCGGCGAAGGCGGTGATGCGGATGAGCTCCTTGGTGAGGAGCGGGTCGCCGTGGAGGCCGGCGCCGGAGACGGTGGCGCCGGGGGGCTGCGGGGTGGGCGCGCGGCGGGGAGTGGGAGCGGGGGCAGCAGCCTCGACGTGGGGGGCCGCGGGGACGGCGTCGGCGGTGGCCGACGAGGCAGCCTCGGCGACGGGCTCGTCCGGGCGGGGAGCGGGGGCGGCCTTGGGCGCGCCGGCGCGGTTCTTGCGGGTGCGGTGACCCCGGTGACCTGTCGCGCCTCTGGAACTGCGGGGCATGTTCATCCTCCGGCGCCCGGGCGCGGCAGCGCCGGGCAGAATCGTCGTTGTGGCCGAGAAGGCTAGGCGTCGAGCGGGAGGGCGGCAACCACGAGCTTCGCCGCCCGCTCAATACCAAGGGTAGCAGGGTTCACCATCATGTGGTACTGGTGCGGGTCGTCGGGATGGGCCCGGAAGTGGCGGCGGTAGAAGCTGACGCGGGCCTTCTCCTCGATCATCACGTAGCGCTCGGCATCGGCGCGGTCCATGTTGTTGCGGCGCATGGCGGTGTCGATGCGGAACTCGATGGGGGCGACGACGCCGACGTGGAGTGCGCCGGGGACGTCCTTGAGGACGAAATTGCCGCCGCGGCCCATGAGGAGGACGTTGCCCTCCCTGGCGAGGTCCCTCATCACGTCCGAGAGGACCTGGAAGAACTGGGTATCGTCGATGAGCCTGGTGGGAGCGGCGGGAGCGACGGCCTCCTGCTCGGCCTCGCCCTCCGGGTAGGGGCGGGCGAGGAGGGTGTCGACGCCGGTGCCGAAGAAGGGGTCGCCGCCGTTGCCGGAGTAGGCGGAGCGCTCGAAGGCGATCTGGACGAGGCGGGTGAGGCGGCTGCCGAGGGACTGGTCCTCCTCCTCCTTCTCCTCAAGGGCGGAGATGGGAGCGCCGACGCGCTTGGCGGCCTCGGCGAGGAGGACGCGGTCAACATAATCGATATCGAGAAGGCGGGAGACCTCCTGCCCGACCTCGCGGGCGGCGCCGCCAAGCTGTCCGTTGAGCGTGATAACGGTCATCGTGCGCCTCCAGTCGCCGCGGGAAAGACGTAGTCATCCCCACGGCGTTCTGTCTTCTGCAACCATTCTATGTTGGCGAGCTCTGAAACGTCAGCCCTCTCCGAGGAACTGAAATCCGGGACTTTCGACGGCCCAGCCACGGAGACGCCCAAGGGGCGCATGGCGGGGATGTTGCGGCCGCTCGGCGCGGGTGCGCGGCTCGACGTAGGAGCGCGGCGCGGTTGGGGCAGGGCGCAGCGGAGGGCCGGGCCGTCGACTGCGGCGCCGATGGGCTCGAACACCTCGTCGCTCCGTGGGACGATGCGCATCGCAGCCTGCCTCTCCGGCCTACCTGCCGCGGGGGTGCGCCTCCTCGAACTGTTCGCGCATGTGGTCGTCGGTGAGGTGGGTGTAGATCTGGGTGCTGGCGATGCTGGCGTGGCCGAGGAACTCCTGCACCTGACGCAGGGAGGCGCCGCCGCGCAGCATGTGGGTGGCGAAGCTGTGGCGGAGGGTGTGGGGTGTCACCGGGTTGGCGATGCCGGCCTTGCGGGCATACTCCTTCAGGATGAGCCAGAAGCCCTGGCGGGTGAGCTGCTCGCCGCGTCGGTTGAGGAAGAGGGCCTGCTCCTTGCGGCCGTTCAGGAAGGAGTCGCGACCGTCGTCGATGTAGAACTCGAGGGCATCGAGGGCCTGCTCGTGGAAGGGGATGAGGCGCTCCTTGTTGCCCTTGCCGATGCAGCGGACGAAGCCGCCGCTGAGGTTGACGTCGGCGACCTTGAGGGACACGAGCTCCGAGACGCGCATGCCGGTGGCGTAGAGGAGCTCCAGCATGGCCTTGTCACGTCGGGACTCGGGGGTGTCGACGGCCATGGGGGCGTCGAGGAGGCGGACGACCTCGTCCTCGGTGAGGGCGGAGGGGAGGCTGCGGCCGATCTTGGGGGAGGAGAGCTCGACGGCGGGGCTGTTCTCGAGCGTGCGGTCGTCGACGAGGAAGGCGAAGAAGGAGCGGACGGCGGCGGTCTTGCGGGCGCGGGTGGTCTGGGAGTAGCCCTTCTCCTGGAGCACGAGCACGAAGCCGGCGAGGTGGTCGGAGGTGACGCGGGCCCAATCGGAGAGGCCGCCGGACTCCAGGTGCTTCTGGAGGGAATAGAGGTCGTTCCGGTACGCCATGATGGTGTTGCCGGAGAAGCCGCGTTCCACGGCGAGGTGGTTGAGGTAGGCGTCAATCTGCTGTTTCATTACGACCTCTTATCTAGGAACCGGTCATAGGGACCGACTCGACACGCCCCTGGAAGCACCGCGTGGGAGTTAGTGCGAACGTGCATATTCTACAATAGCAGAGCCGAATGTCCATAGATTGGCGGGGCGAAGTCTGAATCCGGTGCGGGGGGAATTGGCGACATAACGTCGACTCGCGGGCCGAGGGGGAGCGGAGACACGCGCCGCGTTGGGCGGGGGCGTTCTTGCGGGGGCGTTCGCGCGCGTGCTAGGATAATTCGGCCCTTTCCCGAGGGAATACCCTTTGCATGACGAGCGTACCACTGTGGAACAACGGCAAGAGTCCCGCCTCGAGCAGCTTGAAGAGCTCCGCGCGCAGACGCTGCTGGGGGGCGGGGAGCGGCGGATAGCGCAGCAGCACGAGAAGGGCAAGCTCACGGCGCGCGAGCGGCTGGCGCTGCTGGTCGACGCGGGCTCCTTCCAGGAGCTGGACAGCTTCGCGACGCACCGGGCGACGGAGTTCGGGCTGGCGGAGCAGAAGGTGCTGGGCGACGCGGTGGTGACGGGGTACGGGCGCGTCAACGGGCGGCAGGTCTTCGTCTTCGCGCAGGACTTCACGGTCATGGGCGGGTCGCTGTCGGAGGTGGTGGCGGAGAAGGTCTGCAAGATCATGCAGCTGGCGATGAAGGTGGGGGCGCCGGTCGTCGGCATCGAGGACTCGGGGGGCGCGCGGATCCAGGAGGGGGTGTCGAGCCTGAAGGGGTACGGGGACATCTTCCTGCTGAACACGCTGGCGTCGGGCGTGGTGCCACAGATCTCGGTGATCATGGGGCCGTGCGCGGGCGGCGCGGTGTACTCGCCGGCGATCACGGACTTCATCTTCATGACGGAGGGCACCGGGCAGATGTACATCACCGGGCCGGACGTCATCAAGGCGGTGACGGGCGAGGAGGTCACGCACGAGGAGCTGGGCGGGGCGCACGCGCACACGGCGCTGAGCGGCGTCGCGCACTTTGCGTACGCGAACGACGAGGAGTGCATCGAGCAGGTGCGGCGGCTCCTCGAATTCCTGCCGTCGAGCAACGCGGAGGACCCGCCGCGGCGGAACGGGGGCGACGACCCGAACCGGCTGTGCGAGACGCTGCGGAGCATCGTGCCGGAGGGGGAGAACCAGCCGTACGACATGAAGGACGTCATCGACGCGGTGGTGGACGGCGGGGACTTCATGGAAGTGCAGCCGAACAACGCGCAGAACATCGTGGTGGGCTTCGGGCGGATGGACGGCTACACGGTGGGGATCGTCGGGCAGCAGCCGGCGTACCTGGCGGGGTCGCTCGACATCAGCGCGTCGCTGAAGGCGGCGCGGTTCGTGCGGTTCTGCGACGCGTTCAACGTGCCGATCCTGACGTTCATCGACGTGCCGGGGTTCCTGCCGGGGACGGAGCAGGAGTACGGGGGCATCATCAAGCACGGGGCCAAGCTGATCTACGCGTACGCCGAGGCGACGGTGCCCAAGGTGAGCGTGCTGACGCGGAAGGCGTACGGGGGCGGGTACATCGTCATGGGGAGCAAGCACCTGCGGACGGACGTCAACTACGCATGGCCCTCGGCGGAGATCGCGGTCATGGGGCCGGCGGGGGCGGTGAACGTCATCCACCGGGAGGCCATCCGAAACGCGGATGACCAGGACGCGGAGCGGGCGCGGCTGGTGCAGGAGTACCGCGACCTGACGGCGAACCCGTACGTGGCGGCGTCGCGGGGGTTCATCGACGACGTGATCGACCCGGCGGAGACGCGGATGCGGGTGATCCGCAGCTTCGAGATGCTGCGGGACAAGCGGGACAGCCTGCCGGCGAAGAAACACGGGAACATCCCGCTGTGAGCGCGGCGGAGCAGGGCGCACCCCGCACCTTCGAGGTCGTCGTCGATGGCAGCGAGCTGACGGTGACGGTGACGCCGGGGGAGGCGGGGGACGCGGGGGCGGTGGAGGTCACGGTGGACGGGCAGCCGTACAGCGTGACGGTGACGCCGGCGGAGGCGCCCTCGACGGAGGCGGCGACCCCAGCAGCGGCTCCGGTTCGACCGGCGGCGGCGAGGCCGCAGGCGGTGGCGCAGCCCGCACAGCAAGCGCCGGCGGCACCGGCTGCGCAAGCCGCGCCGGGCGAGCGGCTGCTGACGGCGCCGATGCCGGGGACGGTGGTGCGCTATACTGTTTCGGAATCACAGCGCGTGGCCGCCGGCGAGACGGTCGTGGTGCTGGAAGCGATGAAGATGGAGAACACTCTCCCCGCGCCCGCCGCCGGGGTCGTGACGCGGCTGCCGCAGCAGGCGGGGGCTCGGGTGGCGAGGGGGGACGTGCTGGCGGTCATCGCGACGGAGTGAGGGG
>CAZCPU010000053.1:7197-8468 GCA_964499855.1 uncultured Dehalococcoidia bacterium
GGACAACACAGCAACAGCGAGCGGGCAGCCTTGGGGGCGGGCCCGCAAGGAGGAAGCAATGGTAGACACCCAGGCAATCGAGGCAGCCAAGGAGCATTTCGGCGTCGTACTGGAGCAGCAGCTGGAGCGGGTGGAGCGGCTGAAGTCGGCGGAACCGCCGACGGACTTCGCATCGGTGCCGACGATCAAGGTCGGCGTCATGGGCGGCGACGGAATCGGGCCGTACATCGCGGCGGAGGCGCAGCGCGTGCTCGAGTACCTGCTCCGGGACGAGGTTGCGGCGGGCAAGGTCGCATTCAACGTCATCGAGGGGCTGACGATCGAAAACCGGGCGGCGCACATGAAGTCGATCCCGGACGACGTGCTGGAAGACATCAAGCAGCACCACGTCACGCTGAAGGGCCCGACCCACACGCCGGAGCAGGGCGACGGGTGGCCCAACCTGGAGAGCGCGAACGTTTCCATGCGCAAGGAGCTGGACCTGTTCGCGAACGTGCGGCCGGTGCGGATCCCGGCGGAGGGCATCGACTGGACATTCTTCCGCGAGAACACGGAGGACATGTACGCGGTGGGGAGCCAGGGGATCAACGTGGACAGCGACCTGGCGATCGACTTCCGGGTGATCACGCGACCGGGGTCGCAGCGGATCATCGAGGCGGCGTTCGAGTACGCGAAGCGGACGGGGAAGACGCGGGTGACGGCGGTGACGAAGGCGAACGTCGTGAAGACGACGGACGGGAACTTCCTGAACCTGGCGCAGGACATCGCGAAGAACTACCCGGGCATCGACATGGAC
This sequence comes from uncultured Dehalococcoidia bacterium, assembly GCA_964499855.1. Lineage (GTDB taxonomy): Bacteria > Chloroflexota > Dehalococcoidia > Lucifugimonadales > UBA1127 > UBA1127. The sequence continues at coordinate 7,994 of CAZCPU010000053.1, forward strand.
GCTTGGTACATCGACATCATGACGGCGAAGCTGCTGGACCCGGCGAGGCGGAACGAGTTCCAGGTGCTGGTCATGCCGAACCTGTACGGGGACATCCTGACGGACGAGGCAGGGCAGATCCAGGGGGGCGTCGGCACGGCGGGGAGCGCGAACATCGGCAACCGGAGCGCGATGTTCGAGGCGATCCACGGGAGCGCGCCGCGAATGGTGACGGAGGGGCGTGCGCAGTACGCGGACCCGAGCTCGATGCTGCGGGCGGGGGCGATGCTGATGGAGCACATCGGCTACCCGGACCTGGGGCAGCGGCTGCACCAAGCGCTGGACATCTGCGGGCAGTACGAGCGCGAGATCGTGATGACGGGCCGGAGCACGGGCGCGACGGGCGCGGAGTTCGGCGACTACATCATGGCGACGGTCGAGGACGCGAACGTCGGCGCGCGGTGGCAGACGTACGTCAACGCGGGGTAGCAGGGCT
>CAZCPU010000053.1:8568-9810 GCA_964499855.1 uncultured Dehalococcoidia bacterium
GTGCGGTCACAGGGCAAACGGACTGAATAGAAACACGGAAGGACGTAGGCACACTATGGCACGCAAGAAGGTAACTGTCGTAGGCGCGGGGAACGTCGGCGCGACCACGGCGCAGCGCATATTCGACCGCGGGTACGCGGACGTGGTGCTGGTGGACATCGTGGAGGGGCTGCCGCAGGGGAAGGCGCTGGACATGCTGGAGTCGGGGCCGGTGGTCGGGTCGGACGCGTCGGTGATCGGGACGAACGACTACGCGGACACGGCGGGGTCGGACGTGACGGTGGTGACGTCGGGGATCGCGCGGAAGCCGGGGATGAGCCGGGACGACCTGCTGTACACGAACATGGACATCGTGGGGAGCGTGATCAAGCAGGTGGTGGACAACTCGCCGGACGGCATAGTAGTGACGGTGACGAACCCGCTGGACGCGATGACGCAGCACGCGCTGGACGTCTCTGGGAAGCCGCGGGAGCATGTCTTCGGGATGGCGGGGATACTGGACACGGCGCGGTTCCGGACGTTCCTGGCGGCGGAGCTGAACGTCTCAGTGCAGGACGTACACGCGTACGTGCTGGGCGGGCACGGCGACACGATGGTGCCGCTGGTTGGCGCGACAAACGTGGGCGGTATCCCGGTGGCGGACCTCATCGCAAAGGAGCGGCTGGACGCCATCGTGAAGCGGACGCAGGACGGCGGCGGGGAGATCGTCTCGCTGCTGAAGACGGGGAGCGCGTTCTACGCGCCAGCGGCGTCGGTGGCGCAGATGGTGGAGTCGATCCTGTTCGACCGGAAGCAGATCCTGCCGTGCTGCGTGAAGCTGCAGGGCGAATACGGCATCGAGGGGCTGTGCGTGGGCGTGCCGGTGAAGCTGGGAGCGAGCGGCGTCGAGGAAGTGATCACGCTGTCGCTGACGAGCGAGGAGCAGGCGGCGCTGGAGAGGTCGGCGGACGCGGTGCGCGAGCTGGTCGACGTGATGGCCAACAGGCAAAATTAGGGAAAGGGAGCACATCCGGGAATACCCATGACGACAAAGAACACGGAAGAACTGGAAGAGAAGATCCAAAGCGCGGCGGACGAGCTGATAGAGCTGGAGAGCGCGGACGACGTGCGGCGGTGGTGGAACCGCCACTACTACGGGCTGGGGCACAAGCGGCTCGGCAGGCTGCTGCTAGGGCAGTCGGTGGAGAGCCTGCTGGAGCGGGCCTCGGGGAGCCGGGGCGACAACTAGCCCGAAAACGGGGA
>CAZCPU010000053.1:9910-11133 GCA_964499855.1 uncultured Dehalococcoidia bacterium
GGGCTGCCGCCGGAGGAGCGGCTGGAGGGGACGGCGGCGGCGGTGGCGCTGGCGATCGCGAACGGGGCGGACATCGTGCGGGTACACGACGTGCGGGAGATGGCGCGGGTGGCGAGGATGAGCGACGCCATCGCGCGGGGAGGGCAGCGGCGATGACGGTGGCGCACCTGGGGCTCGGGAGCAACGTGGGCGACCGTGCGGCGAACCTCACGCGGGCGCTGGCGCTGCTGGCGGAGCGCGGCGTCCGCGTGACCGAGATCTCGCCAGTGTACGAGACCGACCCTGTCGGCTATGCCGACCAGCCGGCGTTCCTGAACGCGGCATGCAGCGTGGAGACGGAGCTCTCGCCGCACGACCTGCTGGCCACGGTCAAGGGCGTCGAGGACGAGGTTGGGCGGACGCCGACGTTCGTCAGCGGGCCGCGAGAGATCGACGTGGACATCATCCTGTACGGCGACGCGGTGGTGGAGGAAGAGGACCTGGTCATCCCGCACCCGCGCATGGCCGTTCGGGCCTTCGTGCTCGTGCCGCTGGCGGACATTGCGGCGGGGGCGGCGCACCCGGGGCTGGGGGTGACGGTGGGCGCGCTGCTGGCGAGGGTGTCCGGGCGCGAGGGCGTGCGGTGGTGGGGGCGTGCGCCCCTGGGGTAACGCGACTCTCGCGCACGCCCCCGAGTCACGTACGGGGCAGGCTCTCCGACAGGGGCAGGGCGAACGGGGGGGGTTGGTGACGCGGAGTTGGCTTCGGGAAAACGCCCCCATCCTAACCTTCCCCCGCTCGCGGGGGAAGGGACTAGCTGACCGCACCCTCCGTCACGAGGAGGGGAGAGACTAGCTGACCGGGCCTTCCGTCGCGAGGGGGGAGAGGGACTAGCTGACCGGGCCTTCCGTCGCGAGGGGGGGAGGGACTAGCTGACCGGGCCTTCCGTCGCGAGGGGGGAGGGACTAGCTGACCGGGGGGCGGTGGTGGGCCCAGGGGTGAGCGGCCTCGATGGCGGCGGAGGCGCGGAGGAGGGTCGCCTCGTCGGCGTGGCGGGCGACGAGCTGGACGCCGATGGGGAGGCCGGCGGCGGAGAAGCCGTAGGGGACGCTGGCGGCGGGCTGGCCGGTCATGTTGTAGAGGTAGCAGAAGGGGGTGAAGCCCCAGCGGGCCTCGACGGGGTGGCCGTCGATGGTGTCCGGCCAGCCCTCGATGGGGAAGGCGGGCACGGCGTTGACGGGGCT
>CAZCPU010000053.1:11233-12707 GCA_964499855.1 uncultured Dehalococcoidia bacterium
GCGGCATCGCGGACGACGGCGCGGACCTCGGGGTCGACGGGCATGCGGCCGATGCTGGGGGCGTAGGCGACGCGGAGGCCGGCGATGCCGTCGTGGAGGCCCTGGGTGAAGTCCGGGGGCTCCTCCAAGATGGACATGGGGTTGCCGGGGTAGGGGCCGGCCATCACGTTGAGCATCAGGGCGGCGTCACGGACATCGCGGGTGAGGGGGCCGGTGACGCCGAAGACGTTCCAGCCGCCGGTGGCGCCGTAGGGGGCGGGGATGCGGCCGCGCGACGGCTTGAGGCCGAAGACGCCGCAGTAGTTGGCGGGGACGCGGATGGAGCCGCCGCCGTCGCTGCCCTGGGCGACGGGCGAGAGGCCGGAGGCGACGGCGGCCGCGGAACCGCCGCTGGAGCCGCCGGGGGTGCGCTCGAGGTCCCATGGGTTGCGGCCGGGACCGCCGAGAAGGTTCTCGGTCGTGCCGCGGTGGCCGAACTCGGGGGTGTTGGTCTTGCCGATGACGATGCCGCCAGCGGCCTTGATGCTCGCGACGACGATGTCGTCGGCGTCGGGGACGTCGTCCCTGTAGAGGAGGGAGCCGCGGGTGGTGCGGACGCCGGCGGTGCGGCTGAGGTCCTTGATGGGCACGGGGATGCCATCGAGGGGGCCGGCGGGCTCGCCGCGCGCGGAGCGGGCCTCGGCGAGCGTGGCGGCGGCGAGGGCGTCGTCGGCGCAGACGGTGAGGAAGGCGTTGAGAGCGGGGTTGAGGTCGTCGATGCGGCGGAGCAGGTGGGCGGTGAGCTCGACGGGTGAGAGCCGGCGGGCGTGGAAGAGCTCGCGCAGTCGCCAGGCAGGGGTGAACGCGAGGTCAGTGTCGGTCAAGGGGGCACCTCCGGGGGGTTAGGCTAGGGCAAATGCGGGGGGCGCGCAAGAATCCCCTCCGCCGAGCGGGGAATAGTCAGGACGGGAGCCATAGGGCCCTTCCCCGTGCGTAAAGGATGCTCAGGTCGCGGTCCTAAGGTCCCTTCCCCTGAGAGGGGAAAACCAGGACGCGGCCGTCCTCCAAGGCCTCGTAGATAGCATCTAACACGGCGTCCACGCGTTGAAGGACGTCGTGGTCCCAAACGCGCAAGACGCGCCACCCATGCGCGGCAAGCCAGGCATCCCGCTTCCGGTCATAAGCTGCCTGTTTCTCGGCGTGCTGTCCGCCGTCCACCTCTACAACCAGATGACGCTCTATACACGCGAAGTCTGCGAAATACGGGCCGACAGGGAATTGGCGGCGGAACTTGTAACCGCCCGCATTGCGCTGGCGGAGTCGGTGCCATAGGCGGCGTTCGGCGTCAGTGGGGTTGCGGCGCAGTTCACGAGCGCGCAGGGTCCGGTCTCTTGGCAAGTTTGCGCCTGTTGCTGTCATTTACGCTCTTGAGCCCGGGCGCCCCCATCCTAACCTTCCCCCGCTCGCGGGGGAAGGGACTAAGCGGCCCGGTTGA
>CAZCPU010000054.1:0-6205 GCA_964499855.1 uncultured Dehalococcoidia bacterium
GCGTCGCGACAAGCGCGAGGCCGCCCCAACGCCAACCAAAGCGGGCCAAGGGCGGAGCCGGGCGCGCGGTCGTGTGGGCCGTGGTCATAGCGGTGGCGGTGGGTGCGGGGTGGCTGGCGGCGGTTTTGTTTGGGGCGTGATGTGTTTGAATTCTTGTAGCCCGCAACCAGAAACGCCCTGCTCCGATGCAACTTGTATAATGGCCATATCCCAACACGCAGCTGACGTGGTAGGCGCTGGAAAATGAAACTAGGAGTCTAAATGATGACAATGCAGGAAGCCACCTCCTTGATTGAGGAACAGCAAAGATATCAGGAGGACGTTGTTGAAGGAGTTTCCGAGGAAGAGGAGAATTTTCCACTTGACCAATACACAATTGTCTCTTCGCCCAATGATTTCAACGTCAGGACAATTGTTGATTTCATTGAATCTGGGGTTATGAAAATACCGGGCTTCCAAAGGAACTATGTGTGGGACATCAAGAGAGCATCGAAGCTTATAGAGTCGATAATAATAGGACTACCCATTCCACAAACTTTTTTGTATGAGCAGGAAACCAATAAATTTCTGGTAATAGACGGACAACAGAGACTCATGTCCATCTATTACTTCGTGCACGAGAGATTCCCGAGGAAGGAAAGACTCATAGAGCTTCGTCAGCTATTCGATGAACAGGGCGAGATACCCAACAGTGTACTAAACGACGACGCATATTTCACAAAGTTCAACTTAAGTCTACCGGAACAGACCCCCGGGCATCGAAACAGATTCAATCGGCTGAATTACTCCACATTGGGGGAGGACCAGAGTACGTTTAACTTGCGGACAATAAGAAACATAATTATAAAACAGATTAGCCCCAGTGGAAATGACTCAATGTACGAAATTTTCAATCGGTTGAACTCTGGGGGGATGAACCTTACAGCTCAAGAGATTCGCCGTTGTATGTACGATTCAGATTTCTTTGCGGTCCTTTATAGGATCAACACTCAGGAGAATTGGCGACGGCTGGTTGGAGCAGAAGTCCCCGACCTTCACATGAAGGACGTGGAGATCTTGTTACGAGGTGTCGCCGTGCTGCTAGACGGCAACACTTATAGCCCATCGATGGTGAAGTTCCTAAATGGCTTTTCGCAGAAGGCCAAGGCCTTTCCCAAGGACCAGTTGTCCCGTCTGGAACAGTTGCTACAATCGTTCCTAGAGAGTTGTTCTGACCTGAGCATGGAGACGTTTCAGGTAAATGGGAGATTTAGTCCTATGGTGTTCGAAGCAGTATTTGTGGCCATTTGCGAAAAGGAGTACAGGGAGGGAGGTACGGTTACAGGCAAAATTGATCCTGCTTCCGTCAGCAGCCTTCGAGTTGACGCAGACTTTGTCGCGGCCTCACAGATTCGGACAACAGCGACAGATCAGGTGCACATGCGCATCGGCAGGGCGCGTGAGTTGTTGGTAATGGCGTGAATGATGGTGACTAGTGGCGAGCTCGGTCATGTAGAAAGGATCATAGAAGATCATCGGCAAGTACTGGCGCATATTCCTAGTGGAGAGGTGTCATTGCGTAGTGATACAGAGTCGCTCTTTGGGAAGACACTATTGATAGCGGCTGGAAGTTCTTTTGAGAGGAAGCTCACGACCGCGGTCTATAGGGTTTTCCTTGACGCACAAGAGAGGGGTAACGCACTAGCAAGTTTCGTTTGGAACATGGCAATCAACAGGCGCTACCATACGTGGTTCAACTGGACCGCTAGGAATGCCAATGGGTTTTTTGGCCATTTTGGATCAGAGTTTCAATCACATATGTTGCAGGTCGTCAACAATACAGAGGGACTTTCCGATTGTATAAGCGCGTTCTTGGAATTGGGCAATTTGCGTAATGTGCTTGCGCACGACGATTTAGCAAGCTACCCCCTTGGGAAGACGGTAGAAGAGGTTGTGGAGCTATATGAGAAGGCTCTGTCTTTTGTGGATCTCTTTCCGGATGAACTACATAACTTCCTGAACACTTCATCAGGATCGGAGACTGCCGCCGACTCACCCTAATTCCTAACCCCCCACATCACCCCCGCCCCTCCCGCAGCGGCGACCTGCTCACGTACACCAGCAGCGCCGTGATCAGCCAGAACACCAGCACCATCAGGAACGCCGCGCTGTAGTCGCCGCGCCAGGCGTGCAGGCGCTCCAGCGCGAGGGGCGCGATGCCCGCCGCGAAGTTCATCGGCATCCACATCATCCCCCGGATTGCCCCTATGTGCTGCCGGCCGAAGTAGATGGGCGACAGGATGGCCTGCAGCTGGAAGAACGAGCCCATCGTCAGCCCCTGCGCCACCGCCCACACCAGCAGCATCGCCTCGTTCCGGATGAGCAGGATGATGACGACGCCGACGGCCGACAGCAGCATCTGCACCGCGAAGACCGGCCGCACCTCGAACCTCGACGCCAGGTAGCCCCACACGAACCGCGAGCTCACCGAGAAGATGCCGAAGACGAAGACGCCGAACGCCGCCGTCGCAGCGTCGAAGCCGATCTCGCGGAAGTACGGCACCCAGTGCGACTGGTAGCCCGGGAAGCCGAACATGCCCACGAAAGCGGCTATCGTCAGCAGCCAGAAGGCCTGCGTGCGCAGCGCCTGCCTGGCCGTCAGGCCGGTGTCGTAGTTGGCGGGGCGCTCCGGCCCTCGCGTGGGCGGCGGGGCCGCGTCGCCGTCGGGCAGCAGGCCGACGTCCTCCGGGCGCGACCGGACCAGGAACGTCAGCGGCAGCATGACGACCAGGATGCTCAGGCCGCTCCACAGCCACGCGTCGCGCCAGCCGACCCACGCGATGAGCGCCGTCAGCACGACGGGGAACGCCAGCACGCCCATGGGCGGGCCGACCTGGAACCACGTCATCGCGGCCGCGCGCCGGCGCACGAACCACTTGACCGCGATGGCCTCCAGCACGACGGGGCTCGCCAGCGCGGTGCCCGCCGCTCCGACGATGCCGTACCAGAGGATGAAGTCGAAGGGCTCCTGCGCCCACCTCACCATGATGAACGACAGCGCCATCAGCACGGCGCCCAGCGGCATGATGGCGCGCGGGGCCCATCGGTGCTCGGCCAGCGGTCCGAGCATGGCGCCGACAATGCCGCCGGCGAACATGCGCAGCGACAGTGTGCCGAAGATGAGCGTGGCGCTCCAGCCGAGCTCTTCGCGCATGGGGATGAGGAAGACCCCGGCGGCGAAGGACGCCCCGCCAACGGCGTAGAAGCCCTGCACCGCGGCCACGATGACCTGCCACCAGCCGAAGAAGAGGCGCGGGGCGGGCCTGGTTGCAGGGGTGGCCATGGTCCTCCAAGGGGTCTCGGGTTGCCTGTGGGCACGAGTGTACCAGATATGCGCGCGATGGCCCTGACGCGGGCCCGTTGCGACTGGCCGGCCGGCAAGGCTACCGTGGTCTGACCCCGCTGTGCGAGCCAGCCGGCGGAGAGCCATCGAGGGGAAGCGTAAAAGGAAATCAATTCAATTCGTAGCTGAGGGCCCGCTCGCCAGATACGGAATTGATCGGAAACAAACCTCAGCCCAGCTAGGCATTGTTTTCAAACAATGCCGGACCCCAGCTACGAATTGTTTCAGAACAATAGTGAACGGTCAGCTACGAGCCGCCCGTAGATCCGGCAAACAACGCGGTGGCCGTCGATGGTGGAAGTCGCGAGCGGGGCGCTAGGTGATGGGCTCGGACATCCGCAGGCGCAGGTACTCCTGGAACTTGGTCTCCAGCGCCGGGTTGGACTGGAAGGCGCCGCGGCGGGCCGTCGTGATCGTGGTGCTGGAGCGCTGCTGCACCCCACGCGAGATCATGCAGTAGTGTACGGCCTCGGCGACAACGATGACCCCCAGCGGGTCGAGGCTGTCGTCGATTGCCCGCGCGATCTGCTGCGTCATGCGCTCCTGCACCTGCAGCCGCCGCGCGAAGACCTCGACGACGCGGGACAGCTTGGAGAGGCCGGTGATGACGCGGCTGCGCCCGTTGGGGATGTAGGCCAGGTGGACGACGCCCCGGAACGGCGCGATGTGGTGCTCGCACGTGGACGTGAACTGGATGTTGTCCTGGATGATCATGTCGTCGGAGCCCTGGGGGAAATCGTCCTCGTCCAGCTGGAAGATGACGCTCAGGTGGTCCTCGGGAGCCTCGGCCGCTCCCTGGGTGTAGGTGAGGAGGGCGTCCGCCCAGCGCTCCGGCGTCCGGCGAAGCCCCTCGCGCTCCGGGTCCTCGCCAAGGACCTCCAGCACCTGCCGCAGCAGCGGCTTCAGGCAGTCGATGCGTTCCTGCCGGTCCATGTGTTGGCCAATCTCTCGGTCCATGTGGTCGTCATTCCTTTGCGTACGAAGTCTTGTCGGGTACGCCGGCCCCCTCGAAGGCCTCCCGGCGCTCGCGGCACTTGTTGCAGTCGCCGCAGTGCATCCCCTCGGCGGGCGCGACGCAGGTGAGGCTGAGCTCCAGCGGCAGGTGGCTGTGGGTCTTGATGAGCTGCGACTTGCTGCCGCCCCGGTACGGCGCCTCGACGATGACCCGGTGCCCGAGCCCCTGCGAGAGCACCGAGGCGTAGCTCTCGAAGAAGGATGGCGTGGCGTCCGGGAACGGGTTGCCCCCCAGCGTGCCGATGGCGATGCGCGAGACGCCGTGGGTGCTGCACCAGACGGCGGCGAGGCCCAGCAGCAGCACGTTACGCCCCGGCAGGAAGACGGCCTCGTCGGGCGCGTGGTAGCCGGGGACATCGTTGCCGGTCACGCTCCAGTGGCGGCCGTAGACCTGCCGGACGGGGACGCTCAGCGTCGTCACGGGGCGGACGTTCGGGTTGCCGAGCGCCTTGACGAAGGCGACGAGCGCCGCGTGCTCCGCGTCCTCCCACGCGAGGCCCTTGCGCACGTAGATGGGCGTCACGATGGCGTCCTCGGCCATGTCCGCAACGAGGACGCAGCTGTCGAGGCCGCCGCTGGCAAGGGCCGCTACGTCGTCCAGCGTCTAATCCTCCCGGTAGACTGCATAGCTCGACGGGGTCTCCCACAGGCGGACCTCCGTCAGCGGCAGGCCGTTCTCCCGCGCCTGCTCGTAGATGTGCTTGGCAATGTTCTCGGCCGTCGGGTTGACGTCGAGGAGGTACAGCGGCTCGCCAAGCCCAGTCAGCGCGGGGATGACCGGGTCGTCGCGGCGCAGGAGCATCTTGTGGTCGAGGTGCTCGTCGACCCAGCTCTTGACGATGTCGCGGACCTCGGAGAAGTCGCGCACCATGCCCAGGCGGTCGAGGGTGTCGGACTCGAGGTCGACTTCGAGCAGGCCGTTATGGCCGTGGAGTTGCTTGCACTTGCCGTCGTACTCCAGCAGGCGGTGGCCGTAGCAGAAATCGATGGTCTTGGTGATCCTGTGCCGCGCCATGCCGCCTCCTAAGCCAGGGGCCCCGGGCCCGCCAGATGCCGTCCCGCGTCGACGCGGATGGTCTCCCCGGTGATGGTCTCGCTCTTCAGCAGCGTGATGAGCAGGTCGGCGATCTCGTCGGCCGACGACTCTCGCCGCAGGGGCGCCTGCGCAATGACGTCGTCGCGCCACTCCGCCTCCGAAATCTCGGACGGCCGCATCGTCGGCCCCGGCGCCAGGGCGTTGACGAGGATGCCGTGCGACGCCAGCTCCGTGGCGAAGGCCTTGGTCATGAATTGCACGGCCGCCTTGGCCGTGAGGTAGGGGAGGTATTCGCGGTAGGGCGTTTCGCCGGCCGCCCAGTCGCCGAAGAGGACGACGTGGCCGCGAGTGGGCCCGGCGTTGAGCGCCATGGCGCGGGCCGCGTGCACCGCGAGGAGGTAGCTGCCCTTGGCCGTGCTCATCGCGTGGTCCCACGCGACGGAGTCCAGCAAGGGTAGCGGCACTCGCGGGAAGTCGGAAGCGAGGTTGACGACGAAGTGGAGGTTGCCCAGGGTGGCGACGGTCTCTTCCACCATCGCCTGCACGTCGGCCTCGTGGCTCAGGTCGCCCTGCACGGTGAAGGCCGTCGAGCCTGTGCCCGCCAGGGACTCGCGCAGGGACTCGGCTTCAGTCGCGGAGCTGCGGTAGCCGATGGCGAGGTTGATGCCCTCCTGCGCCATGCGGCGGGCAACCACGGCGCCGACGCGACGCGCGCCCACGATGAGCGCGCCTTTGCCTTGCAGGGTAATCAACGGGCATGCTCCAAGGGGGAA
>CAZCPU010000054.1:6305-12672 GCA_964499855.1 uncultured Dehalococcoidia bacterium
GCGTCCTGCACGTTCAGCAACACCTCGTCGAGCGTGTCTCCGCCGGTGTGCAGTTCGGGCACAAGGGGCGAGGTGACCGCGTACCCGCCTCCTGGCTGCGGTTCCAGCACCAGAGGCAATCGCACCGCGCAGCCTTTCCGGTCAACGGATGCCATGGACGCCCTGCCTTTCCCGCACTGCCTTAGTGGCGGTCCGCGATACGTGTATTGGCATACGTGTACACTGTAGCTGAGGGTATGAGCGCCCGCATACCCTGTCAAGGACACCAGCCTTTGCGAAATGCTCCGGCGCGGCGCCCTGGATTCAACCCGTTAGTCCTTGGGGAATTGCCGCGATTCCCTGTTCGAAGACTGGAAGCAGTTAACCGGCGGCAACGACACGTAACGGCAATTACATGACCAACTACCCAGTCCCGTCCTACATGGAGTTCTTCGGCGACGACTACCTCGGCGCGTACAGGGAGACGATCTCTCCCGAGAACGCCGTGGTGGAGTCGGCCTTCGTGCACCGCGTGCTGCAGCTCAGCCGCGACGCCGAGGTGCTCGACCTGTGCTGCGGGCACGGGCGGCACGCCGTCATTCTCGCGCTGACCGGGCTGCGCGTGACGGGCCTCGACCTGAGCGACGCGTACCTCGAGCGCGCGGCCGCCCTCGCCGCCGACGTGGGCGTCGACCTGCCCCTGGTGCGCAGCGACATGCGGGACATCCCGTTCGAGGGGCGGTTTGACGCCGTCATCAACCTGTTCACCTCCTTCGGCTACCTGAACTCCGACGAGGAGGACATGAAGGTGCTCCACCAGGTCGCGCGGGCGCTCAAGCCGGGCGGCCAGTTCCTCATCGACCTGATCAACCGCGAGTGGGTCGTGTCCAACTACGTTCGCGACGAGCGCAAGGTGACGCCCAACGGCGTCGTGTACCAGGAGCGGCGGGAGATAGACCTGCTCACCAGCCGCATCAACAACAGCTTCCATGTGACCGCGCCGGACGGCACGACGCACCACACGGACGGGCTCACGATCCGCCTGTACTCGCTGACGGAACTGGTGCGGATGCTGGACGCCGCCGGCCTCGTCTACCGCACCGTGTATGGGGGTTACGAATTGGAACGTTACGGCGTCGAAACCCGTCGTATGATTGTGGTGGCTGACAAGCCGCGGTGAGCGACACCGCGACGCGCCGGGCGCGCAGGCCCGGCCGGCTGCGAAAAATGCTGCTTCGTGGCCCTTTCCACGTTTGACATATAGTACGGCCAAGCATTAGATTTACATATTGTCATGCCTACAATCATTCGCATCGTAAGCCTGGTCCTGAAGAAATACAAGCGCCGGCTCGTCCTGGGCTACGTTTCCATGATCGGCGCAGCGCTGGTGGCCCTGGCGGTGCCGCGCATCCTCGGCCAGAGCGTCAACAGCGTGCTCGAGTCCGGCGAACGCGACGTTGAGGCGCTGTGGTGGCTGGCGTTCGCCCTGTTGCTCGCCGGCGCCTCGAGGGGCATTTTCTCCTTTGGACAGACCTTCTTCGCGGAGTCCACGTCGCAGAAGGTGGCGTACGATATCCGCAACAACTTCTACAACAAGCTGCAGCACCTGAGCTTCGCCTTCCACGACAAGCAGAACACGGGCGACCTCATGTCGCGCGCCACCGCCGACGTCGAGGGCGTGCGCATGTTCGTGAACATGGGCGCCGTCCGGTTTGGATTTGTCGTCGCCATGATCCTCGGCATCGCCGTGGCCATGTTCCTCACGGACGTGACGCTGGCGCTGGTGAGCCTGGCTTTCGTGCCCCTCCTAGGCTGGCGCGCCATCGACACGAGCAGGAGCCTGCGCCGCAAGTGGATGGAGGTCCAACGGCTGACGGGCGAGATGATCACCACCATGCAGGAGAACCTCTCCGGCATGCGCGTGGTGAAGGCGTTCTCGGCCGAGGACTACGAGCAGCAGAAGTTCGAGGGGCGCGCCGAGCGCGTCCGGGAGGCGACGTACGACGCGCAGCGCATCTGGGCGCGCAACTACAGCGTAATGAACTTCTTCTTCCTCGGCGCATTGGCGGCCATTCTCTACGTCGGCGGCAACCAGGTCATCGACGGCCGCGTGGTTGACCCGTTCACGGGGCAGGTCGAGTACACGGGCCTGACGCCCGGCGACCTGACGGCCTTCCTCTTCTACATGGGGCTGCTGACAATGCCGGTCCGCATGATGGGGTGGATGGTCAACAGCTTCTCCCGCGCCATCTCCTCCGGGCAGCGGCTCTTCCAGATCCTCGACTGGGAATCGCCGGTGGCGGAAAAGCCCGACGCGATGGAGCTGGGCCGCGTCAAGGGCCAAATCGAGTACAAGAACGTGTCGCTGTCCTATGACGGCGACGACCACGCACTCCATGACATAAACGTCTCGATCGCTCCGGGCTCGATCATTGCGCTGGTCGGCCGGCCCGGCAGCGGCAAGACGACCTTCGCGCACCTGCTGCCGCGGTTCTACGACCCCACGGAGGGCGAAATCACCATTGACGGGATAGACATCCGGGAGGCGACGCTGGAGTCGCTGCGGCGCAACATCGGCATCGTGCAGCAGGACGTGTTCATCCACACGGCGACCATCGCGGAGAACATCGCCTACGGCAAGGGCGACGCCTCCGAAGAGGACATCCGCGAGGTGGCGTCCATCGCGCAGCTGCACGAGTTCATCTCCGGCCTCCCCGACCAGTACGACACCATCGTCGGCGAGCGCGGCGGCGGCCTGTCGGGCGGGCAGAAGCAGCGGCTCTCCATCGCGCGCACCATCCTGATGAACCCGCCGGTGCTCATCCTCGACGACTCCACTTCCAGCGTCGACGCGCACACGGAGCACCTGGTGCAGGAGGGGCTGGAGGAGGTCATGAGCGGGCGCACCACCATCGTGGTGACCAACCGCCTGAGCGCCATTCGCAACGCCGATTTCATCCTCGTCTTCCGCAACGGCGGCATCGTCCAGCGCGGCACGCATGAGGAGCTTCTGGCCAAGGGCGGCGAGTACCTCAGCCTGTACGAGTCGCAGCTCAAGCCCCTGGAAGAGGCGGCGCTTCAGGAAGTCCAACTGGCAGGTGAATTGGAGGGTTCGGATTGACGACCCGCGTTAGCGGCTACGGCCACCTGGGGCGCTCGGCCCTCGACGACGTGCTCATGGGCAACCTGTATGACCACGGCGTGGTCATGCGGTTGGCCAAATACGCGCTGCCCTACAAGTTCTGGGTGGCGGCGTCCTTCTTCGGCATGGCGGGCCACATCGTCACGATGGTGATGCAGCCGATCATCATCGCGTGGGGCATCAACCAGTTCGTGGTGGGCATCACCGAGAACAGCGACGCCTTTGGCAGCCTGTGGCTCGCCGCGGTGATCTTCATGGTCAACGTGCTCCTGAACATGCTGTTCAACTTCGTGCAGCTGGTGGCGCTGGCCCGCGTAACGGTGAACGTGCTGCATGACCTGCGCACCTCGATGTTCGACCACCTGCAGAACCAGGCCACGTCCTTCTACGACCGCAACGAAGTGGGCCGCATCATGTCGCGCATCCAGAACGACGTCTTCCAACTGCAGGAGTTCATGGACGTCGGCATCACCACCATCGGCGACATCATGATGCTCCTGTTCATCGCTGGCACCATGATCTACCTGGACCCGGTGCTGGGAATCGTGACGCTCTCGGTCATCCCGATTCTGGGTGTGATCCTCATCTTCTGGCAAAAGAAGTCGCGTCCCACCTTCCTCGGCGTGCGGGTCGCCATCTCCGCGGTGAACGGCAACCTGCAGGAGAACGTCTCGGGCGTCCGGGTGACGCAGAGCACCAACCGGCAGGAGAAGAACCTCAACAACTTCAACACCCTGAACCAGACGCACCTGGACCGGACCATCAAGGCGTCATTCCTCTCGGCCACGCTTATGCCGGTGGTGGAGACGCTGACGGTCGTGTCGATGGGGCTCGTGGTGGTGGTGGGCGGCATCCGGGTCTTCGACGGTGTGCTGGAGGTCGGCTTCCTCGTCGCCTTCCTCATCTACGTGCAGCGCTTCTTCGAGCCGATCCGGACGCTGACGCTTCAGTACACGATGTTCCAGAGGGCCATGGCCTCGGGCGCGCGCATTTTCGAGCTGCTGGACATCGCGCCGGAGATGAAGGACAAGCCGGACGCGGTGGATCTGCCGACCATCAAGGGCGAGGTCGTTTTCGACGACGTGTGCTTCGGGTACACGTCCGAGGAGCAGGTGCTCCACAACATCAACCTGACCGTACACCCGGGGCAGAACGTGGCGCTGGTGGGACTGACCGGCGCGGGCAAGACGAGTCTCGTCGCGCTGATGCACCGATTCTACGACGTCACCGGCGGCTCGATCCGCGTCGACGGCTACGACGTGCGCGACGTCACGCGCAAGAGCCTGGCGGGACAGATGAGCATGGTGCTGCAGGAGCCGTACCTCTACTCCATGAACATCCGCGACAACATCCGCTACGCCCACACGGAGGCCACCCACGAACAGGTGGAGGCAGCCGCCAAGGCCGTCGGCGCGCACGACTTCATCATGGAGCTCGATCACGGCTACGACACGATGCTCCAGCAGCGCGGCAACAACCTCAGCATGGGCCAGCGGCAGCTCATCAGCTTCGCCAGGGCCGTCGTGGCGGACCCGCGCATCATCGTGCTGGACGAGGCGACGGCCAACATCGACTCGCGCACTGAGAAGATCATCCAGGAGAGCCTGAAGGCTGTGCTGCGCGGCCGCACCTCCGTTGTCATCGCGCACCGCCTGTCGACGATCACCAGCGCCGACGTCATCGTCGTGCTTGACCACGGGCACATCGTGGAGACGGGCAACCACCGGGAGCTGCTCGACAAGGGCGGGCTGTACGCGGCGCTCTACGCGATGAACTTCGGCGAGCCCATTACGACGCACTCGAACGGCGCGGACGACGGCTGGTCGCTGGGCCGCGTCAACATCTAGCGCCTCGACTGTTGCGGGCGGCGCGCTCCTCTAGTACTGTCAGGCCATTCAGCGGTTGGTGAGAGCAGGCAAAGGAGGCGCCATGAGCACGCAGCAGAATGACCCGCGCCCGCCGGTGTGGGTCGGCCACATCACCATGAACACGCCCACCCTCAAGGAGTCGACGGCGGCCATGCTGCAGGTCGGCATGCGGCCCATCGTCGAGAACGAGAACATCGCGGTGCTCGAGCTGCGCGGCGGCACGCACATCGTGCTGCGGCAGGACGAGGGCACGGAGCCGATTGACACGGAGTTCGACTTCATGGTGGAGGACGTCGACGCCACGCACGCCGAGTACGCCTCCAAGGGGCTGAGCGTCTCGGAGATCAGGCGGGGGCGCATCCACGACTCCTTCACCTTCACGGAGCCGGGCGGCAACCGCATCACGGTGAACTCCACGCACGTCTCTGACCAGCCTGTCTAACGAGGCAGTCCGACTCACAGGCGCTGCCCAAAATAGGGGTGTGCATGACATTGCCCCCTTCCCCAAAGGAGGGGGGCTTTGTATGCTCTTGGGCAATCCACTCAGGAGGAAGGTATGGCCAAGCTGCTTGTAATCCACGGGGCCGGCATGAACATGCGGGGCAAGGTCGACGTCGAGACCTTCGGGCCGATGACGCTGCCGGAATACGACGCGCAGATCGAGGAGTACGCGCGGGAGCTCGAGGTGGAGGTTCGCTGCTTCCATTCAAATATCGAGGGCGAGGTGGCCAACGCCATCTACGATGCCCACGGCGACGGCACGGGCGCGATTCTGATCAACCCGGCGGGGTGGACGCGCGACGCCAACATCCTCGTGTCGGCGATGCGGCAGGTGCGGCTCCCTGCTGTCGAGGTCCATATGACGAACCCGACGGCCCGCGGCGGCAACTCCGTCGTGCTGCCCGTCTGCAAGAGCTCGGTGTACGGCTTCGGCATCTACGGCTACTACATGGCGATGAAGGGCGTGCTGGAGACGTACGGGCTGTAGGCCCTGCCGAAGGAGCCCGTCACATCATTCTCCCGCAAGGACGGACCATGATCATTAAGTTCACCGATACGCAAACCGATACGCAGGGCGAGCGCCCGCTGGTGCTCAAGCGCATCATCAACCAGAGCATCACGCCGAGCATCAGCCTGACATGGGTCTCGCTCTACGGCCGGCATGAGAAGGTGGTCAACGACATCAGCGACCGCGTCTACTACATCATCGACGGCGAGGCGGACTTCGACGTGGACGGCGAGCTGGCAAGCGTCACCGGCGGCGACGTGGTCTACATCCCCAAGGGAGTTCCCTACGTCTTCGAGGGGCACATGACGTACGTCGTCATGAACAGCCCCGGCTACGTCCCGGACTCGGACCGGGTGGTGGAGTAGGGAG
>CAZCPU010000055.1:0-12640 GCA_964499855.1 uncultured Dehalococcoidia bacterium
CGCCGCCGCACCACGACATCTACTCGATCGAGGACATCGCGCAGCTCATCCACGACCTGAAGACGGCGAACCAGGATGCGCGCATCCACGTGAAGCTCGTGGCCGAGGTGGGCGTGGGCACGGTGGCGGCGGGCGTCGCGAAGGCCAAGGCGGACGTCGTGCTCATCAGCGGCGACAGCGGCGGCACGGGCGCCTCGCCCGAGTCGTCCATCAAGCACGCGGGCGTGGCCTGGGAGCTGGGGCTGGCGGAGACGCAGCAGGTGCTCGTCGCCAACGACCTCCGGAGCCGCATCGTCGTGCAGACGGACGGCCAGATCAAGACGGGCCGGGACGTGGCCATCGCCGCGATTCTCGGCGCGGACGAGTTCGGTGTCGCGACTGCGGCGCTCATCGTGCTGGGATGTATCTACCTGCGGAAGTGCCACCTGAACCTCTGCTCGGTGGGCATTGCCACGCAGGACCCGGAGCTGCGCAAGCGGTTCGCGGGCGACCCGCAACACGTCGTAAACTACTTCACCTTCATGGCGGAGGACCTGCGGCAGGTCATGGCGGAGATGGGGTTCCGCACGGTCAACGAAATGATTGGTCGCACCGACAGGCTGGACTGGAGCGGAGCGGAGGCGCACTGGAAGGCGAAGGGCCTCGACCTGAGCGCTATCCTGCACCGCGCGGAGACCATTCCGAGCATGGGCCCCGGGACCGGCACGCACCAGTGCGAGATGCAGGACCACAAGCTGGAACTGTCCATCGACCACGAACTGATCCGGCAAGCGCAGCCGGCCATTCTTCGCAAGGAGCCGGTGGAGATTGTGCTGCCCGTCAGCAACAGCGACCGTGCCGTCGGCGCGATGCTTGCCGGTGAGATCACCAAGAAATACCGCGGCGAGGGGTTGCCGCAGGACACCGTCTCCATCCGACTCACGGGGTCCGCGGGGCAGAGCTTCGGCGCCTTTCTCTCGCGGGGCATCACCCTCTACCTGGAGGGCGACTCCAACGACTACCTAGGCAAGGGCCTCTGCGGAGGGCGCATAGTGGCGGTGCCACCCACCGAGTCAACGTTCACGCCGGAGGAAAACGTCATCGTCGGCAACGTGCTGCTCTACGGCGCTACGGGTGGGGACATCTACGTCCGCGGCGTGGCGGGCGAGCGATTCGCGGTGCGCAACAGCGGCGCCAACGCCGTGATCGAGGGCATTGGCGACCACGGTTGCGAATACATGACGGGCGGGCGCGTGGTGGTGCTAGGACCCACCGGGCGCAACTTCGGCGCGGGCATGAGCGGCGGCATCGCCTACGTGCTTGACGAGCAGGGCGACTTCGCCGACCGCTGCAACATGGACATGGTCGAGCTCGGTCCCGTGCAGGAGGAGTCGGACCTCGCGGCGGTGCGGCTTCTCGTAGAGAACCAGGCGCAGCTGACCGGCAGCACTCGGGCGCGCATGGTGCTCGACACATGGGACACGGTCATTGAGCGGTTCGTCAGGGTCATGCCGCTGGCGTACAAAGAGATTCTGGAGCGGGAGCGGCAACAGTCCGCGCACTCCGATGTGGTGGCCCATGGGTAAGCCGACTGGCTTTACGGAGTTCAACAGGCAGGGGCCCCCGCGCGAGCCAACCACCGAGCGGGTCAAGCACTACCGCGAAATCTATCTGCCGTGGGCGGAGGAGCAGAGCCGTACGCAGGGCGCCCGGTGCATGAATTGCGCCATCCCCTTCTGTCACAATGGGTGTCCGCTTGGGAACCTGATCCCGGACTGGAACGACCTCGTCTACCGCGGCCGCTGGCGCGAGGCGCTCGAGGCGCTTCACTCGACCAACAACTTCCCCGAGTTCACCGGCCGCATCTGCCCCGCACCGTGCGAGGCTGCCTGCACGCTGTCCATCAATGCTGACCCCGTCACCATCGAGTACATCGAGAAGGCGATTGCGGACAGGGCCTGGGAAGAGGGATGGATAACGCCCAAGCCGCCCGCGATGCGCACCGGCAAGCGCGTCGCCGTCGTGGGCTCGGGCCCGGCGGGCATGGCTGCCGCGGCGCAGCTCAATCATGCCGGTCACCTTGTAACCGTCTACGAGCGCAGCGAGGTCATCGGCGGTCTGTTGCGCCTGGGCATCCCGGACTTCAAGCTGGAGAAGCACGTCGTGCAGCGGCGTGTCGACCAGATGGCGGAAGAGGGCGTCACCTTCGTCACCAACGCGCATGTGGGGGTGAACATCCTCGCAACGGACCTGCTGAACGAGTTCGACGCCATCGTACTGACGGGCGGCTCTACAGTCGCGCGGGACCTGCCGGTGTCCGGCCGTGAGCTCGGCGGCATCCACCTCGCGATGGACTACCTCACCATGCAGAACCGGGCGAACGCGGGCGTGGAGTATTCCGAGGAGGAGTTCATCACCGCACACGGCAAGCGGGTGGTTATCCTCGGCGGTGGTGACACGGGCGCGGACTGCCTCGGCACGGCCCACCGGCAGGGCGCGCTGTCCGTCCACCAGTTCGAGCTGATGCCGGAGCCACCGGAGGAGCGAGCAACCAACAATCCATGGCCACAGTGGCCGCTTATCATGCGCTCTTCTGCGGCGCACGAGGAGGGCGGCATTCGTGACTACAGCATCCAGACGAAGTCCTTCTCCGGCAGCGACGGTAAGGTGGAGAAGCTTCATGCCGTGCGGCTCGAGTGGGGCCCACCGGACGCATCCGGCCGCCCCACAATGACGGAGATTCCGGGTTCCGAGTTCGTGGTGGAAACGGAGTTGGTGCTCTTTGCGCTGGGCTTCCTGTACCCGGAGCGGGACACGATGCTGACGCAGCTGGGCGTTGAGCTGGACGGGCGCGGCAACGTCGCCACCAACCGCGACCGGATGACCAGCGTCCCGGGGATCTTCGCGGCGGGCGACATGCACCGGGGGCAGTCGCTGGTGGTGTGGGCGCTCGCGGAAGGGCGGCAGGCGGCGCACGGCGTCGACAAGTACCTGATGGGAGCGACGGAGCTGCCTGCGCCCCTTGCGGTATAGCGCTCCCGACGGCTCCTTCTCCCAGATTAGGTCAGGTCGTCCGACTCTCCCTTTGAGTGACTCCCATTCCTGCGTTATCATGAGCCCATGAACACTGAAACCAAGTACGCGGACGTCAACGGCATTCGAATTGCCTACGAGCGGGACGGCAGCGGTTTCCCGCTCCTCATGCTCCACGGGTATCCTGAAAACCGCCGTATGTGGCGCGTCGTGGCGAGCGCGCTGACGGAGCGCTTCGACGTCGTCAACATGGACCTGCGCGGTTACGGAGAGTCAGAGCGGCCCGCGGACCCTGACACCTGCAACAAGCGCACGATGGGTGAGGACGCGCTGGCGCTCGCACGCAGCCTCGGTTGGGAGCAGTTTCTCATCGCGGGGCATGACCGGGGCGCGCGGGCGTCGCGGCGGCTGGCGGCAGACCACCCGGAGGCGTTGGTGGGGGCATCGCTGCTCGACATCCTGCCGATGGAGTACGTCTACGACCAGGGCAAGGACGGGTATGCTCGCCGGTATTGGCACTGGTACTTCTTCCTGCAGCGCGGCCTGCCGGAGCGGCTCATGAACCAGGACCCGGAAGGATTCTTCACGCAGCTATTCAGCCGCCGGGGCCATGTGCTGGACCCCGAGAACGTCGCGCACTACATCTCGTCGCTCTCGACCCCAAGCAGCATTGACGCCATTCTGGGCGACTACCGCACGGCCTTCGAGGTCGACCGGCCGCGATGGAAAGAGGAGGTCGCGGCGGGCAACAAGATTACGGTGCCGCTGCAGGTGCTGTGGGGCGAATTGGGCAACATTAACGACGAACCGGCGCTGGACCTGTGGCGAGGTGTGGCGGAAGACGTTCGCGGGTCCGTGGTGCTCGGGTCAGGGCACTACATCCCGGAGGAGCAGCCGCAGGAGGTCATTCGGCAATTGAATGAGTTTGCGGACGAGCTCGGGTTGCCGTAGGGCGACGATAGAAGCGAAACTTGCCGCTCGGGCAACGAAGACGATGCGGCGGGAGGGAGGGTACTGTGGAACACCCGGACTTTGATCGAGCGGAACTGCCGGAGCTTGCCAACTACGTGGCCATGTGGCTCCTCGGCATGCGCGATTGGTGTTCCACTTGCCACGGCCGCGGCAACGTTGCCGACGTCATGGCGCCCTTTGATTCCGCGAAGACAGTTCGCTGCGACAAGTGCCTGGGCCGTCGCTGGCAGGGCGCCATCGATCTGGAGCGGCTGCTGGTGGCCCTCACCCACCACCGCAGGAAGATGGCATTAAACGTCTCGTACAGCGCCCACGGCTACGTGGCCTGGACAGCCGAGGACACAGACGCCGGGGAACTGGTGCAGGAGAGTGACCCGCTGCACGCGGCGTACCGACTTGGCGCGAAAGTTATCGCTAAGCTGGAGGCGGCGGGCACACTGACCCGTGCGCACCCTTCGGACTACATCGACCACTAGGAAGCCCTTCCGGGTCGACGCTTCGCCAAGGATCCGAACGCAACGCTAAGTTCGCGGTGGATCCATGCTCCGTCTTCGTCCAATTTAGGTGAGCGCTGCACGCTAGCCGATGGTTTTTGCCGCCTCCTTGTCCTCCGTGTGCGGATTCCCACGAATGGCGCTCTGGTCGGAGTGCGCCATACTTGAACAGGGTATTTCACAATGTGACGTAAATCACACTGTATAGCACATATAACGCCCAGTTTATTGTGATATTCGTCACCAAAATTACGAGTTCTTGACAGACTTGATGTGTGGGTATACCGTTTCGTGACAAAGCAAAGCGCATGGGCGATTCCTTGCGTGTATTGGATGTGTGCACATAGGGGGCATGCCATGAAGAGGGGAAACCACCACAGACTTCTAGCACTCATAGCGTTCATTATGGCGACGGCACTGGTGTTCGGAGCGTGTGGCGGGGACGATGAGGGCGCCGCTGCACCGACAGGAACAGGCGGCGCAACCGACGCTGTCACAGTCGCACCAACGGCCGTGCCCGGCGGAACAACAACCGAACCTGCACCGGTTGAGGCTATGGGCGATCCTGTCGTGCAACGCTTAATAATCTCCACGGCGGCGCCGACGGTTGAGACCAACAACCCGTGGCGTTACGAAAGCCCGCGTGGGCCTTGGTTCTTTGCGTTGACTAACGAATCGCTCATCGCCGGCGACGCGGACACTGGCGAGCACGTCCCGCAGCTCGCAGAATCGTGGAGCATCGAGCCCGACGGCGTATCGGTGCGCTGGAAGTTGCGAGAGGGCGTCCGGTTCCACGGAGACAACGGCGAATTCACCTCCGCGGACCTGGTGGCGATGATTGCGAACCACAGTGCTGACGACTCGCGTCACAGCCACAGGTCGCAGTATCGGGCAATCACTCCAGAGGTCGTCAACGACCACGAGATCGTCTATCGCATATCCAAGAGCAACCCGGAGATCCTGAACAACTCGTCCTCGTGGAACGTAATATCGGGCGAGCCCTACAGCGCCAAGGACATGGAAGCGCTGGGAGGTGATCCCGATCTCACATCCCGGCCGCCGGCGGGCACGGGCGCCTACCAGTTCCTTGAGCGCAACCAAGGAGTTGACTTTGTTGTGGAACGGGTGCCTTACGAACACTGGCGCTACCAGCCGGACTGGGAAGAGGTGGAGATCCGGTTCTCCAGCGAGGCCTCGACCAGGCTGGCGTCCCTGCTGACCGAGGAGATCCACGTCACCGTGTTGCCGCTGGACCTGCAGAACCAGGCGGAGGCCTCGGGGATGGCGATCGCCACAGGACAGGTGCTTACGCGGGAGCGGTCCGGCATGTTCCAGGGGCCGATCATCGACAAGAACTATGCCGACTACGAGGCACAGGGAACAGCATGCGGGTACGCGCACTGCGACGACGCACTTCTCGACGTCCGCGTCCGCCGCGCGTTGAGCAAGGCCGTCGATCGCGGCGCCATCAACACAGCCTTCTTCGGCGGCAAGGGCATTGAGGTCCACAACCCGCACTTCGTGCCCACCCGCTCCTATTGGAATCCCGAGTGGGACGCCCGGTTCGATGAGCAGTACGGATACGACCCCGAAGTTGCCAGGTCGCTGCTTGCTGAGGCCGGCTACGGCCCCGACAACCCGTTGCACCTGCAGGTGGACGTAACCGGGTCGAGCGGTCTGCCGGAGAAGCAGGACGTCATGGAGGCGATGGCCGGCTACTTCAACGATGTCGGCATCAAGACCGAGTTGGACGTCACGGATCCCACCATCACCCGCGCCGCGGCCCGGCGCTTCGACTTTGGCAACAGGATCATCTACATGACCAGCAACATCGTTGACCTTCAGGCATTCCGCGTCCACCACTGCTCATGCGAATCACCGCGCAGCGGGTTCGAGTTGCTGGAGCTGGATGAGTCGGTCGCCTACCACCGGTCCGTCATCGAACCACAAGAGGTTTTCCGGCGAATGCAAGAGACGGGCAACCTTGCCTTCGACCTGCACATCGCGATTCCGCTTGTGTGGAAGCCGGAGGAGCTTATCTACAACTCGAACGTGGTGGCATCCTACGAATGGTCGGGGGTCCCGCTGGGCACTGTCAGCCACTTCGAGCGATTCAAAGCCGTGCGTAAGTAGCGGGTTTGGGCAGAGGGGGAGCAATCATGAGACAAACCTATCGTAGCGGATTTGCAATCCTGGTGTTGCTGCTGAGCATGCTACCTGTCTTTGCGGCTTGCGGCAGTGACGACGAAGGTGACACCGGCGGCACCGCCGCCGCCGCGCCGTCCGAGCCGGCGGTCGTGCCGACGGTTGCCGACACCGGCAGCATCAGCGCCATCCCGACTACGGCGCCGGCGGACGCGGCGACGTCTTCCGGCGACACGTCGACGATGACGGAGACGTCCATACCGACGCCACAGGACACAATGATGCCCCTGGGGGACCCGGTGGTGGATCGTCTGATCATCAGCGACGCGCCTCCTTCAACGGAATCCAGCAACCCATGGAAGTTGGAGAGCCCGCGTGGCCCCTACTACATGAACGCCATCTATGACTCGCTGATTGCGGTTGACCCGCTCGACGGCTCGTTCGTGCCGGGCCTTGCCGAGTCATTCAGTGTCGAGCCTGACGGCACGTCGGTTCGGCTGAAGCTGCGACAAGGCGTACGCTTCCACGGCGACAACGGCGAATTCACGGCGGCCGATGTGGTGGCGACGCACCTGCAGCAGACCCGTGAGGACGCGGCACACACCCACCGTTCGCAATACCGGCAGGTGACGCCCGAAGTCATCAGCGACTACGAGGTGGTACTGCGGACAGACATGCCCAACCCCGAGCTCATTCCCAACCTGTCCGAGCGCAACGTCATCTCCTTCGAGATATTCAGCGGCAAGGACATGAAGGCGCTAGGCGGCGAGGAGATCCCCGGCGAAAAGCCGGACCTCTCCAGCCGCCTTCCGGCCGGCACCGGATTCTATGAGTTCGTGAGCCGGGAACAGAGCGTGAACTTCCTCATGCAGGCTGTGGACTACGAGCACTGGCGTCACCAGCCGGAGTTCCCGGAGATCGAATACCGTTGGATCAGTGAGGCGTCGACCAAGCTGGCGGGCATGGCGACCGGCGAGATCCACATGACGCAGTTGCCGCAGGACTTGAAGGAACAGGCAGTTGCCGGAGGCGCGGGGCTGGCCAGGCCAAAGGTGCTCGCGCGCGAGCGCGCGCTCTTCGTCAACAACCATGTTTTTGACAAGGACTACTTCAGCTATGAGGCGCAGGGGACGCCGTGCGGATTTGTCCACTGCGACTCCGTCTTCAGCGACGTTCGCGTGCGGCGAGCGCTGAGCAAGGCCGTCAACAGGGATGAGATCAACGACGTCTACTACGGCGGTGAGGGCACGGAAGTGCATAACCCGCACCTTATCCCAACGGCCAGTTACTGGAACCCCGAGTGGGACCAGAACTTCGAGGCTGAGTACGGCTACAATCCGGTGGAGGCGCGGCAGCTCCTGGCCGAGGCAGGCTTTGGCCCCAACAACCCGCTGGAATTACTGATTGACGGCGTGCCCAGCGGCGGCCTTCCGGAGAAAGCAGACCAGGCGGAGACGATCCTCGGCTACTTCCGTGACGTGGGCATCGACGCCTCGTTGGACCAGCGTGACCCGGCCACCACGGGGGCTATCGGCCGGGTGTTCGGATTCGAGAGACGCATTACATTCATGGGCAGCAACATCTACGAAACCCAGGCTTTCCGGGTACACCACCATTCCGGCACCACTCCTCGGGGCGGCCCCGAGTTCAGGGGGCTGGACGAAGCGATTACCCAGCAGCGGTCCACGGTGGACCCGGTGAAGGCGCTCGACGGTCTGCGGCAGGTTGGGGACGTTTCCTTCCCGTTGCACATCGCCCTGCCGCTCTTCTGGGTGCCCGACGACATCATCTTCAACCCCGACATTGTGGAGTCGTACGAGCGTTCCGGAGTCCCGCTGGGGGTGTTCCACAGCATCCAGCAGATAAAGGCGGTCAGGAAGTAGCAAAGCAAGTGGCCCAATTGGGCGTACCGTAGACCCCCGGCCCCCGCTGGCCGGGGGTCTTCCTTTGCCCTCCCAGGCAATGCCATTGTTGAGCGATGCCGAGCGACCTAGAGGTGTGCAACCTGTGGGAACCAATTCGTGAAGAATGGCGTTGTGCAATGAAAATAATGTGAAAGGAGGCACAAGTATTGACAACCGAATAGCTGTAGTGTAGCGTGCCTGACGTCGCTTGCAGCAAGTGCTGCGAGCGTTGTGCTTACTACGTCCGAAAGGACTAATTTTGAGGGGGGTGCCTTAATGAGAGGTTTGCTCCGTGGCGGATTCGCCACAACGGTGTTGTTGCTGAGCATGTTGCTTGTCTTTGCAGCTTGCGGCGGCGACGACGACGACTCTGGAACCACCAGTACGACGACCAGTACAACGACGTCTGAGGCGGCGGCTGTACCGACGGTGGCCAACACTGGCAGCATAAGCGCCATTCCCACAGCGGCGCCGGCAGAGACGACAACGTCAAGTGGCGATTCCATGACGTCGACCGACTCCTCGTCCTCTTCGGGCGATGCCATGCCGCAACCGGAAGTAACGACACCCACGGGCGAGACGGTGGTTGACCGCCTGATCATTGCGGACGGCCCACCATCGATCGAGTCGAACAACCCATGGAAGCTTGAGAGCCCGCGCGGTCCCTACTTCATGAACGTAATATACGACTCGCTCATCGCAGTCGATCCGCTTGACGGTTCCTTCATCCCCGGTCTGGCGGAGGAGTTCAGCGTGGAGCCCGACGGCACTTCCATCCGGCTCAAGCTGCGCCAGGGTGTGCAGTTCCACAACGGCAATGGCGAGTTTACGGCAGACGATGTCATTGCCACCCACCTGCAGATGACCCGGGAGGACTCCGCCCACACCCACCGCTCCCAGTACCGGCACGTGGATCCTCAAAAGATCAGCGACTACGAAATACTCCTGAAGACTGATGTGCCCAATCCGGAGCTCATTCCCAATCTGTCAGAGCGGAACGTGATCTCCATGGAGATCCTTAGCGGGGACGACATGCGCTCCCTGGGCGGCGAGGAGATCCCCGGCGAACAGCCTGACCTGTCGAGCCGACTCCCTGCCGGAACGGGCCCCTACCAGTTCATGGAGCGTGAGCAGAGCACTAACTTCGTGATGCAGGTCAGCGGCATGGAACACTGGCGCTGGCAGCCCCATTTCAAGGAGATCGAATACCGGTTCATCGGCGAGGCCTCCACCAAGTTGGCTGGCCTGGTCACCGGTGAAATCCACATGAGCCAGTTCCCGCAGGACCTCAAGGAGCAGGCGGTTGGCCAGGGCATGGTCATCGCGCGAGCCAAGGTTCTTGCGAGGGAGCGCGCCCTCTTTGTAAACAACCACGTGTATGACAAGTCATACCTGAACAGATACGTGGCACAGGGTACTGAGTGCGGTTTCGTACATTGCGACCAGGACTTCCGTGACGTACGGGTGCGCCGGGCCCTGAGCAAGGCAATCAACCGTGACGAGATCAACGTTGCGTACTACGGCGGAGAGGGCACGGAAGTGCACAACCCGCACCTTATCCCGACCGCCACCTACTGGAACCCCGAGTGGGACCGCAACTTTGACGCTGAGTACGGCTATGACCCTGTGGTAGCGCGGCAGTTGCTTGCGGAGGCTGGATTCGGCCCCGACAACCCGTTGGAAGTTCTGATTGACGGTTCGCCGTCCAGCGGTGTCGCGGAGAAGGCTGACCAAGCTGAGACCATTCTTGGCTACTTCCGCGACGTAGGGATTGCGGCCGAGTTGGACCCGCGGGATGCGGCAACAACGCGCGCCATCGGTAACGCGTTCGGGTTCGAGAAGCGAATCACTTTCATGACCTCCAACATCTACGAGACCCAGGCCTTCAGGGTGCACCACCACTCTGGCACCACACCGCGCGGTGGCCCTGAGTTCGACGGCTTGGAGGAGGCCATCACTGCCCAGCGTTCCACTGTGGACCCGGTGAAGGCGCTAGACGGCCTCCGCAACGTGGGAGACGTCTCGTTCCCGCTGCATATCGCGGTCCCGATGTTCTGGGCGCCTGACGACATCGTCTTCAACCCGGATGTTGTGGCATCCTATGAGCGCTCCGGCGTTCCGCTCGGCGTATACCACAGCCTCCAGCAGATTGTGCCCGTCTTCAAATAGACCAACGGCATAGCTGAAAGGGTAGAAGAAGCCCCCGGCCCATTTGGGCCGGGGGCTTCTTCCATTGTGCGGGATGCAGAAAGCTATTCGTCCTTTGACACATAGGGCTTGAAGAAGCTGTGGAGGAACGAGTGGGTGTGCGCCCAGGCGTGGGCACGTTTCAGGCCTGCGCTGGGGATGATGTCACCGGCGTTGGTGATCTTGACTGCCTGGTGCCGCGGGCCCGGCGACAAGGGCGCGACGGCGGGGAACTCCACCTCGCAGCCGAGGCCGTTCAGGTAGCTCTTCAGGCCGTCGTATCCCTTGGTCGACATGTTGGGCGCGACGTAGATGAAGAACTCGCTGGCGCCGTCCACCTCGTCGAAGTGCTCGCTGCCGTTGCCGCCCATGCGCTGGCGGCGCGCCTTCCTGTCGTAGCCGGGGCCCCTGGCGTCGAGGGTCACGTGGTTACCTCCCTGTTGACCTTCACCGATTCTACTGTCGCGCCCTTGGGCGTTCAAGGACGGGGGGCTACGTGGCAGATGTAAGGCGCTTGCGCATCATGACGTGCTCGATGCCGGCTTCCTCGAAGGGCTCGCCCTCCTGGACGTAGCCGTGCGCGAGGTAGAAGGCGGCGACGTACCGCTGGGCGTGGAGCGTCACCTCGACGGCGCCATCCGCGGCGGCTGCGTCCTCTAGGAAACGGAGCACCTGGCCGCCGACGCCCTGCCGGCGCACGTCGGCGCGGACGGCCATGCGGCCGACGCGGGCCTCGCCGCCGGCGAGCATCGCGAAACGGCCAGTGCCGACGGCCGCGCCGTCCGCCCATGCGAGGGCCTGGCACGCAGTCTCGTCGAGCTCATCGCTCTCAAGCTCAGGGGGCACGCCTTGCTCCTCCACGAAGACCTGCCAGCGCAGGGCGTGGAGCGCGTCCATGTCACCGCTTGTGGTGGCGCGCCGCACAGAGACCTCGGGCACATCGGACCTCCAGTCGTTGCTGCTGCCATCGTAGCGGAGGAGGCGGCCAGCGGGCAACGCGTCGCGCTGGCCCGCACCTGGCGTGTCGACTATCATGGCCTCAGGTCAGGCACGGGAGGAGCGGACATGACGGACGTGAAGATCCGGCTCGGGTTCGGCATAGGCGCGTGGCCTTTTGGGGAACGCACGGCCGGGCGCTTCTTCGACTTTGTCGACCGGTGCGAGGAGTGGGGTGTGGACTCGCTGTGGTTCAGCGACCGCATCATCGGGGCGGGGGGGACCCTGGAGCCGGTGGTCACGATGGCGGCGCTGAGCGGCCGCAAGGGGATGATGAAGTTCGGGACCAACGCGCTCATCATGTCCGTCCGCCACCCCGTGCTCATGGCGAAGGAGCTGGCCACGCTCGATTTCCTCTCCGAGGGCCGCCTGCTGCTGGTGGCCGGCCTGGGCGGCGAGGACCCGCTGGAGTATGAGGCACTCGGCACGGGCAAGCCGCAGCGCGCGCGCCGGACCGACGAAGCGCTGGAGGCGATGCGGCTGCTTTGGTCGCAAGACACGGCGTCCTACGCTGGGCGCTACTACAGCTTTGCTGAGGTCACCGTGACGCCGAAGCCCGTGCAGCAGCCCGGACCGCCTGTGTGGATCGGCGGGCGCAGCGACGCGGCCATGCGCCGCACGGGCCGGCTCGGCGACGGCTGGCTGCCCTCGGCCATCACGCCGGCCGAGTGCGCTGCGGGCATCGCTGCCATCAACGACTACGCCGCCGAGGCGGGCCGCGAGGTCCCCGATGACCACTTCGGGGTGTCCATCACCTGTGCTGTGGCGGACTCGTCGGAGGAGGCACGGGAGCTGGCGGCGTCGGCGCTGCCGCGGCGACGGGAGGACGTGAAGATCGAGGACTACTCGGCGATGGGCCCGCCAGCGCAGATCATCGCCAAGCTTCGCGAGTACGTGGATGCGGGCGTGACCAAGTTCGTGCTGCGGCCG
>CAZCPU010000056.1:0-12345 GCA_964499855.1 uncultured Dehalococcoidia bacterium
GAGGCCCTTCCGCGTGGGCGAGAACCAGGCCGTGATGCGCTCGACGTACGTGGCGACCTCGATGGAGGAGGCGCGGCGCGACGCCGAGGAGGGCATCATGTCCGCCTTCATCTTCAACGACCCGTTCCGCGGCAGGCAGGTCTTCACCAACCCGGACGAGGAGCTGGCCCCGGAGGTGCAGCTGGACTGGGACTTCCTGGAGCCGCGCACGCTGCTGGTCGGCTCGCCGGAGCACGTGGTGGAGAAGGTACACGAGCTGCAGGAGGTGTGCGGGCTGGAGTACCTGCTGGTGGAGTTCGCGCACATGGGGATGCCGCTGAAGAAGACGCTCAGGAACCTGGAGGCCTTCGCCACCAAGGTGATGCCGAGGTTTGCCGACGCACCCTGACACGGTCCCGTTGCGCTGATTCAAACGCATCTGCTGGATGGGAAACGCCCGTTTCCGGGACGTCGTTTACGGCAGGCGGGGGATGCCGCCGAAGCGCAGTCGCAGGAGCCCGCGGATGTCCTCCATGGCCGTCTTGACCACCCGCACCGTCGTGCCGGGGTCGTCGGTCCAGGTCACGGGCACCTCGAAGATGCGCAGGCCGCGCTTCTCGGCGATGAGCAGCAACTCCGTGTCGAAGAAGAAGGCGTTGTCCCGCACCAGCGGGAGCAGCCGCTGGGCGGTTGCGCGGTTCAGGGCCTTGAACCCGCACTGGGCGTCAGAGAAGCGCGTCCAGAACATTGCCTTGATGAGCAGGTTGTAGCAGCGCGAGGTGAACTCGCGCTTCGGCGTGCGCTTGTAGACGCGGGAGCCGCGGGTCAGCCGCGAGCCGATGGCGACGTCGTAGCCGCCGTCGAGCACGGACGCGATGAGGGGCGGGAGCGCGGCCAGGTCCGTCGAGAGGTCGACGTCCATGTAGCAGACGGCGTCGGCGTCGCTGCGGAGCCACGCGGCGCGGAGGGCGCGCCCGCGGCCCTTCTCGGGCAGGTGGAAGGGCTCGACCTCCGGGAAGGCCTCGGCGAGGGACTGCGCGGCCGCCAGGGTGCCGTCGGTGGAGGCGTTGTCGGCGACCAGGACGCGCCAGGCGTACTGCGGCTGGGCGCGGAGGAAGGCGACGAGGGTCTCGACGCTGCGGGGGAGGTCGTGCTCCTCGTTGTAGGCGGGCAGCACCACCTCGACGAGGGGCGTGGCCGGTGGGGTTCGGTCGTCGGTCGTCATCACTTCAAGGGAAGCACATCGCCGGTGCGGTGTCCAGCGAGCGGGGCCGCCGGGAGGCGCGACCGGCGCGGAGGTCTCGGGACGGTCTCACAATTGGCGCAGCAGCTACTTGACAAAGCTCCGGCCAAGGGCTATTCCGTACCTGCAAGGGGGAGGGGATGCGGAGCATCGAGGAGATCCTGCGCGCGTGCAGGACGGTGGCGGTTGTGGGGCTGTCGCCCAACCCCGCGCGGCCCAGCCACGGCGTGGCCGCCTACCTGCAGTCGCAGGGCTACCGCATTGTGCCCGTGAACCCCATGATCGACGAGGTCCTGGGGGAGCGGAGCTACCCGGACCTGGAAGCAATCCCCTTCCGGGTGGAACTAATCGACGTATTCCGCCGTTCTGAGGAAGTGCCGCCTGTGGCAGAGCAGGCCATCAGGGTGGGTGCGGAGGCGCTGTGGCTGCAGTTGGGCGTCGTCCACCGGGAGGCGGCCGCCCGCGCGGCGGAGCACGGCCTGGACGTGGTGATGGACCGCTGCACGGCAATAGAGCACCGCGCGCTGGTGCGGCAGGGGAAGTTGCAGGGGTGACTGGAGGACTGGCGCCGCATGGCGGGACGCCGTAGAATGCCCCTCCGAAGCGAGGGTACGGAGCGCTGCACGTGGAGCAACGAACAAAATTGCAGAAAGTGAAGGCAAACGAGGCCATCTCCCTGGCGACGCAGGGGAAGTGGCAGGACGCCGTCGTGCTGAACCGGGAGATCCTCGATCTGTTCCCGGACGACGTAGAGGCGCTGAACCGGCTGGGCAAGGCGCTGGCGGAGACGGGCCGCTATTCGGAGGCGCGGACCGCGCTGGGGCGCAGCCTGGAGATTGCGCCGACCAACAGCATCGCGCGGAAGAACCTGGAGCGCATGGCGGGCATGGAGGACGCGCCCATCGTGACGTCGGCGCGGCGGGTCGCGCCGCAGGTCTTCCTGGAGGAGTCGGGCAAGAGCATCACGACGGCCCTGGTCGGCCTGCCATCGGCGACGGTGCTGGGACAGGTGCACAACGGCGACGTGGTACAGCTGGAGGTCGACGGGCACACGGTGACGGTGCTGAACCGCACGGGCCGGCAGCTGGGGCGGCTGGACCCGAGGCTGGCGGCGCGGCTCATCAGGCTGCAGGGCGGCGGCAACAAGTACGTGGCCGCGGTGGCCTCAGTGACGCATGAGAACATCTCGGTCGTGGTGCGGGAGACGTACCAATCGGCGAAGATGAGCGGCGTCGTATCGTTCCCGCCGAGCGGCGGCGCGGCGCCGGCCTACGTGGCGGACATGGACATGGGGCTGGACGAGGACGTGGAGTTCGAGTCCATGACCAGCTGGGCGCCGCTGACGGACGACGGACTGGGCGGCGACGACGCGGGGGACGACCCGCCGGCGTCCGTGAAGCCGCAGCGCTCCGTGCGCGCGCTCCACGATGAAGAGGTTGAGGACGAGGAAGACGAGGAGATCAGGGTCTAGCCAAGGGCGAGGCAGGGGAAACCCGAAAGGAAGAGGCCCCGGGTCATCCGGGGCCTCTTTTCTTGCGTATCAGGATGCCGGGGCTACTGGGCGCCGCAGCCGCAACCGCCGGCGCCGCAGCCACAACCGCCGCTTCCGCAGCCGCACCCGGCCGTGGCGACGTTGGGGTTGTCGATGGTGAAGCCGCTGCGCATGAGGTCCTCGGTGTAGTCGATGCGCGCGCCCTGCATGATGGGGGCGCTGTCGGCGTCGATGAGCACGCGGACGCCGTCGATGACGGTGAGGACGTCGTCCTCATTCTGCTCGGACTCCAGGGTGAGCATGTACTGGACGCCTTGGCCGGCCGGCACCACGACGACGCGGAGGGCGGATTCCTCAGCCTCCTCGTCCTCCATGATGGACTTCAGCTTTTCAACGGCTTCAGCGGTAACTTCGATCATCAGGGTCCTCCCCTTGCTTGCCGGAACGATTTGAGCCAATCGCGAGCGTACCATGCGAGGGGTGGGGTGTCAACGCAAACGGGGGTGTGCGTAAACTATATGCAACCCCCCTTGACTGGAGGTCCCTTGCCGAGCACTGAAATACCCCTGCACGTGTCCGCAGTCCTGTGGGACTTCGACGACACCCTTGTGGACTCGCTGCCGGCGCGGGTGGAGTCCCTCTCGCAGGTGCTGCGGGACGTCGGCATGGGCGACGTGGACACCCGGCGCTTCCTCCAGAACCTGGGTGACAGCACCCTCGAGGGATCGCTGGCGAGCCTGGCGGAGAGCCGGGGCAGGCCGACCGACCTGTACCGTCGATACAGGAGCGTCTACTGGACGAAGGACCCCGCCGTGCTGCGGCTGTTTCCGGGCGTGGACGAGGCGCTGGAGGCGCTCGGGCGGCACGGCGTGCTCATGGGCGTCGTCACGCAGAAGGCGCGGACGTTCGAGATCGAGGGCGTGGCCGCGGGGGCGTCGGTCGAGCTGGAGGCGCTGGGCATCGCGGACCGCTTCGCCGTCGTCGTCGGCATCGAGGACGTCAGGAGGACAAAGCCGGACCCGGAGGGCGTCCTCAAGGCGCTGCAAGAGCTGGGCGTCCCGCCTGAACGCGCGGTGATGGTTGGCGACACCCTCGCCGACATCGGCGCCGCGAAGGGGGCGGGCACGTGGAGTTGCCTAGCCACGTGGGGGATCCCAGACGGGGCGGAGCGGGCTGAATTGACACAACCTGACTTCGTTGTGGCCACGCCGTAGGAGCTGCTGGACCTCTTGGGCTTCGGCGACAGATCGCGGCCGACCTAGCCGCCCGCGAGTTCCAGGATGCGTTCGCGGAAGGCTGCTAGGCGCGTATGACGCGGTACGGTGCGCTCTGGCATAATGGAGAATGCCGGGGTTATGCCTTTCCTCGGGGGGGTGCTCATTCATGGCGACGACTGAGACAAGAGACATACGGCAAGAGCCATGGTACGAACGGCTTCTTTTGCCCTCGTATCGCATTAGCGAGGCAGCGCGCTACGTGGGTGCGCACCCACGCTCGGTTTCGGCATGGCATGCTCGAGACAACACGGTGGTGCCCCCGCACAAATCGCGTGATGGTCTGTCCTACCTCCAACTGGTGGAGTTTGCGTTTGTCACGGCACTTCGGGATGCGGGAATATCCATACAGCTCATCCGTGCCGCGCGGCAATATCTTTCGGAAGAGTTTGATTTCGTCCACCCATTGGCACACAGCCGGTTTAAAGTTTCGGGACCCGGCGTGCTGGGAAACTTCTTTGGAGCGTACTCGGTAGAACACAAAGGCAACAGAATAGCAGCGTGGGCTTGCATTGACGCAGGTTGGAGAGAGCGGATAAAGGAAAAGGCCGACGAATTTGACTATCAATATGAATTGGCTCTCCGATGGTACCCGGCAGGCCGCGAATCGCAGGTTGTCATTGATCCTCGGCATCGCTGGGGCTGGCCGATGGTGCAGGGGCTGGAGACCTGGGCAATAAAGGGCAGCTATGATGCGGGCGAGACCATCGAGGGAATCGCAGAGGACTACGCTGTCACTATCGCGGGAGTGCTGGATGCCTTACGCTTTGAAGGCGTGTCAGAGGCTGCGCTCGCATGATATTCCTGTGGGACAGGAATATCCCCAAGGCCGTTCCAGAGGCGCTCCGAATGCTGAGGGCGCCTTTTGACAGCGAGATCCACGCGGACCGGTTCCCTGAGTTTGACCAATTGCGGGAAAATGGCGACGAGAGTTGGATTTCGCTGTTGGGAGACGACGACTGGTTTCTCCTCACAAGGGATCATCAACTCCATCGGAAACCCGCCGAAGCCGCTGCCATTCGCCGACAAAGGATTGGCTGCTTCTACGTTTGGGGGCGAAACGCCAAGACATGGGACATGGCCCAGTGTCTCATAGCGGCGCTGCCGACGATTATTGAAAAGGCCCAAAGTACGCCCCGGCCATTCATATTCCGAGTGGATAGAAACGGCCGTCTCACCCCTGTCCACCTCAACCCCTAACCCCCGGCCAGTTCCAGGACGCGCTCACGGAAGGCGGCGAGGCGCTCCAGGGTCCAGGCCAGGGTTTCCGGCCAGCGTTCCTTGACCTGCACGCGCACGAGGGCGTCGCCGACGCGGGCGTGGGCGCCGAGCTCGCGCTGCAGCAGGGGCGCCGCGCCGCCGACGCCGTGGCGCAGCCGCAGCGCGATGGCGCCGCCCTCGCGGGCGACGGTCTCGACGCCGGCGGCGCGGGCGAGGGTCTTGATGCGCACGGCGAAGACGAGGTTCCGCACGGGCTCCGGCGGCGGCCCGAAGCGGTCGCGGAGCTCCTCGCCGATGATCACCGCCTCCTCCGTGTCGGCGGCGCGAGCCAGGCGGCCGTAGGCGCCGAGGCGCGACGGCAGGTCGTCGATGTAGTCCTCGGGGATGTAGGCCTCCAGCGG
Source organism: uncultured Dehalococcoidia bacterium (assembly GCA_964499855.1). Taxonomy (GTDB): domain Bacteria; phylum Chloroflexota; class Dehalococcoidia; order Lucifugimonadales; family UBA1127; genus UBA1127. The sequence goes on from CAZCPU010000056.1 coordinate 5,611, forward strand.
CAGGTCGACGGAGACCTGCGCGAGGTCGGCGCGGGGGGTGTGGGGCTGGCCGGCCTGCTCGGCCCGCAACTCGGCGACGGACTCCTCCAGCAGGCGCGTGTAGAGGTCGAAGCCGATGGCGTGGACGTGGCCGCTCTGCTCCGCGCCGAGGATGTTGCCCGCACCGCGGATCTCCAGGTCCTTCATGGCGATGCGGAACCCGGCGCCCAGCTCCTGGTAGGCCAGCATGGCCTTGAGCCGCTTCTGGGCCGCCTCGGTCATCGGGATGCCGGGGGTGATGAGGAAGTAGGCGTAGGCGTGCCGCGCGCCGCGGCCGACGCGGCCGCGGAGCTGGTACATCTGCGCGAGCCCGAGCATCTCCGGGCGGTGGACGAGGATGGTGTTGGCGTTCGGCAGGTCGAGGCCCGCCTCGATGATGGTGGTGGAGACGAGGACGTCGGTCTTGCCCTCCATGAAGCCGCTCATGACGCCGGCGAGCTCCTCCTCGTCCATGCGCCCGTGGCCGACGGCCACCCTGGCCTGGGGCGCAAGCTTCTGGATGCGGTCGGCCCACTCGTGGATGGTGCGGATGCGGTTGTGGAGGAAGAAGACCTGCCCGCCGCGGTCGAGCTCGCGGAGCAGGGCCTCCTGGACCACGCTGTCGCTGTACTCGCAGACGAAGGTGCGGACGGGCTGGCGCTCCTGCGGGGGCGTGTGGACCGTCGTCATGTCGCGGACGCCGGCGAGGGCCATCGAGAGGGTGCGCGGGATGGGGGTGGCCGTCAGCGTGAGGACATCGACCTCGCGGCGCAGCTTCTTGAACCACTCCTTGTGGACGACGCCGAACCGCTGCTCGTCGTCGACGACCACGAGGCCGAGCTTGTTGAAGGACACGTCCTTCGACAGCACGCGGTGGGTGCCGATGACGATGTCGACGGCGCCGGTGCGCAGGCCCTCGACGGTGGCGGCCTGCTCCTGCGGCGTGCGGAAGCGGCTGAGGACATCGATGCGGACGGGGTAGGGGCTGAGGCGGTCGGCGAAGGTGGCGTAGTGCTGCTGCGCGAGGACGGTGGTGGGGCATAGGACGGCGACCTGCAGGCCATCCTGCACGGCCTTGAATGCGGCCCGCACGGCGATCTCCGTCTTGCCGTAGCCGACGTCGCCGCAGACGAGGTGGTCCATGGGGTGCGGCGCCTCCATGGAGGCCTTCACGGCGTCGATGGCCTCGAGCTGGTCGCGGGTCTCGGCGTAGGGGAAGGCGTCCTCCATCTCGTGCTGCCAGAGGGAGTCCGGCGAGAAGGGGTGTCCGGGCAGCACCTGGCGCGCCGCGTACAGCGCGACGAGCTCGCCGGCCATCTCCCGTGCGGCCCGGTGCGCGCGCTCCTTGGCCCGCGACCACTCCTGGCTGCCGAGCCGCGTCAGCGTCGGGGAATCGTCGCCGGGGGCGACGTAGGGGGTGACGCGGTCGAGGTGCTCCGAGGGGACGTAGAGCCGGTCGCCCTCGGCGTACTCCAGCGTCAGGTACTCGCGCTCGCCGTGCTCGGTGGCGACGCGGCGGACGCCGGCGAAGCGGGCGATGCCGTGGTCGATGTGGACGACGTAGGCGCCGGGGACGAGCTCGGTCAGGAAGGCCTCGCGACGGGCGGCGTGGCGGCGCAGCGTGCGGCGTCGCTTGGCGTGGCCGAAGACCTCGGTGTCCGTGAAGACGGTCAGCGCGCCGCCCTCGAGCTCCAGGCGCATGCCCTCCGTGAGGGGCGTCGCGGCGAGGGTGACGGAGCCGGGCAAGGGGGCGGTGCGAACGTCGGTCAGCAGCGCCGCGCCGACGTCGTGGCCGCGCAGCACCTCCTGGAGCCGCTCGGCGTGGTGGGAGAGCACGACGACGCGCTCGCCGGCCCTCGCGCGGTCCGCGACGTCGTTGGCGAAGGCCTCCAGGCGGCCCGAGAAGCCGGGGGCGGGCACGGCCTGCAGCCCGCCCGGCCCACCGGCGGAGGAGGGGGTCATCCACTCGAGGTGCAGACGCGCGGCGTGGCCCTCGATGCGCTCGAGGACGGCGCTCCACGGCCACCAGGGCGAAACCCAGCCCGCGGGCAGCTCGCGGCGGGCGACCTTGGCGGCGAGCAGGGCCGACGCCTGCTCCTCCAGCGCCTCGGCCTCCTGCGCGACGCGGTCCGGCTCCAGCACGGCCACGACGGTCTCGGGCGGGAGGTAGTCCAGGGGGCTGCCGTCGATGAGGAAGCCGGCGTAGAAGGCCGCCTCGCCGATGCTTGCACCGCTGCCCATGCGCTCGACGTCCTCCCGCATGCGCGCCAGCGGGTCGTCGTCGACCAGGCCGGCGTCCAGGAGCGCCTCGATGGCCTCGAGCGCGTCGGGGTCGACGGGGTGGTCGAGGGCGGGGGTGACGGTGACGCTGGCGACGGGGGCCGCCGAACGCTGCGTCTCGGGGTCGAAGGTGCGAATCTCCTCGATGACGTCGCCGAAGAGCTCGATGCGGAAGGGTGCGGGAGCGCTGGGCGGGTAGACATCGAAGATGCCGCCGCGGCGGCTGGCCGCGCCCGGGGTCTCGACGGTGGGCTCCATGACGTAGCCCATGGCCGCCCATCGCACCAGCAGCGGGCCGGTCTGCACGCGCTGGCCCACCGAGAGGGTGTGCGTCGTGTCCCGGAACTGGTCCGGGCGCAGGGTGCGCTGGCAGAGCGCGGCGACCGACGCCACCAGCACGATCCCCGCGCCGTCGTCGCCCCGTCCGTGGTCCAGCAGCGCGGAGAGGACGCCGAGCCGGTCGTGGGCGACGGCCTCGTCCTCGGCGAGCCGCTCGTAGGGGAGGGCCTCGCTCTCCGGCAGGCGCAGGACGGCGGGGGCGCCGTCGTCCTCACCGAGGACCGTGGTGAGCTCGTCCGCAATGCGGTCCGCGTCCTCGGGCTTGGCGGTGACGACGAGCACCGGGCGGCGGAGGCCGCGGGACAGGCCGCCGAGCACCCAGCCGCGGGCCGCGTCCGGGGCCGTGAGGCGCAGCGGGGCAGGCGCGCCGCCGCTCTCGAGGGCGCGGAACGCCGCCTGAAGGGCGGCCGATTCGCCGAGGACGTCGAGTATGCCGGTGAGTCCCATCCGCCTGCCTTCCCGAAGCGCCGCGGACACGCCGATATGGCCAGCGCGGCGGGCAAATGCCTGTCGAGCTGACCTCCGGGAAATTGTAGCACGGAGAGCGGATGGCGGAAATCGTCATACCGTAGCTGCCTGATGTATAATGTCCGGGCACTTCCTCAAAGGGGCGTCCCATGGCAGACACGAACGGTGCGGGTCCGCTGCGGCCGCTGGCCGAGGCGCGGCGCGTTGTGGTCAAGCTGGGGACGGCCCTGCTATCGGGCGCGGCCGACCAGCTTGACCTGCCCACCATGGAAGACCTGGTGCGCCAGGTCGTCGCGCTGCGGGAACGCGGGATTGAGGTGGTCGTGGTGACTTCCGGCGCCGTCGCCGCGGGGCGGCAGGCGTTGGAGGAGCGGGAGGCCTCGATCGGCAACCTCGGCAACCCCGCCGAGCGAACGCCCCTGCTGCGACAGGTGCTGGCCGCCATCGGCCAGAGCCGGCTCATGCGGGTCTACGAGCGGTTCTTCGGCGCGCGCCGCGTCGTCATCGCGCAGGCGCTCCTTACGCGCGGCGACGTCGACGACGAGGAGCGGCGGCGGAACACACAGAACACCTTCGAGGAGCTGCTGTCGCTGGGGGTCGTGCCGATCGTGAACGAGAACGACGTGGTCGCCAACGAGGAGCTGGAGGGCGTCATCATCGGCGACAACGACACGCTCTCGGCCGTGGTGGCCCGCATCATTGGAGCGGACCTGCTCATCATCCTGGGCGAGGTGGCGGGACTCTACTCCGCGGACCCGAACGTTCACCCGGACGTGGAGCTCATCCCAGAGGTGCTGGACCTCGAGGACCTTGCGGCGGAGGTCAGCGGGCCGCTGAGCCCGACGGCGCGGGGCGGCATGACGACGAAGATCAGCGCGGCAAGGGAGGCGACGGCCGCCGGCACGAGCGTGATCATCGCCGACGGGCACCTGCCGGAGGTGCTTGCGCGCCTGCTGGCGGGGGAGCCGCTGGGGACGTGGTTCGCGGCGGCGGAGAAGACCCGGGAAGCCCTCGGCTAAGGAGCAGGTGATGGCAACGGCAATTGCGCCCGAACTGGAGAGCAAGGGCCGCGCGGCGCGCGCCGCCGCGCCGGCACTGGCGCGGACGCCGACGGAGGTCAGGGACCGCGCCCTGCTGGCCATCGCCGACGCGCTCGAGGCGCAGTCGGACCGCATCGTCGAGGCGAACGAGCGCGACCTGCAGGCCGGACGCGAGGGCGGCCTCTCGTCCGCGGTGATGGGCAGGCTCGGCCTGGACGCGCGGCGCATCGCGGGCATCGCGAACGGCGTGCGGGCGATCGCCGCGCTGCCGGACCCCGTGGGGCAGGACTATGACAGCCACACGCGCCCGGACGGGCTCGTGATCACCCGACGGCGGGTGCCCCTGGGCGTCATCGGCGTGATCTACGAGAGCCGGCCCAACGTCACCGTCGACATCGCGGCGCTGTGCTTCAAGGCGGGCGACCCGTGCATCCTGCGGGGCGGCAAGGAGGCGGTACACACCAATGCCGTGCTCGCCGCCATCATCCGCGACGCCATCGAGTCGGCGGGCGGGCCGGCGGAGGCCGTGCAGTTCGTGGAGGACACGGACCGCGGGCTGGTGCTGCAGATGCTGGGGATGTCCGAGTACATCGACCTGATCGTGCCGCGGGGCAGCGCCACGCTGGTGAGCTTTGTGGGCGAGAACGCGAAGATGCCGGCGATCACCGGCGGCATCGGCGTGTGCCACACCTACATCGACGCCACCGCCGAGACGGAGACAGCCGTCGCCGTGACCACGAACGCGAAGGTGGCGCGGTTCTCGGTCTGCAACGCGCTGGACACGGTGCTAATACACGCGCAGGCGGCGCCGCGGGTGCTGCCGCCGCTGGCGGGCACGCTGGGCGAGGCGGGCGTCGAGATGCGGTGCGACCGGCGGTCGGCGACGCTGCTGGCGTCGCAGCCGGGCGCGTCCGTCGTGGCCGCCACCGAGGGCGACTTCGGGCAGGAGTTCCTGGACCTCGTCTGCTCGGTCAAGGTAGTGGACTCGATGGACGAGGCGCTGGAGCACATCGCGCGGTACGGCTCGGGCCACTCGGAGGCGATTATCACGGAGGACGCAGAGGCGGCGGAGCGCTTCCTCGACGAGGTGGACGCGGCTGCGGTCTTCGTCAACGCCAGCACCGGCTTCAACGACGGCTTCGAGTTCGGGCTGGGCGCGGAGCTGGCCATCAGCACGAACAAGTTCCACGCGCGGGGCCCGATGGGCCTGCGGGAGCTGACCAGCTACAAGTGGGTGGTGCGCGGCAAGGGCCACATCCGGCCGTAGCCGCCGCCGTCTCACATCTGCGAGGGCCGGACATCGAGGGCCGCGTGCAGGGCATGGCCTGTCCGCTTTTCGACAGGCGCAGGGCGAACGGACGGGGGCGTCCCGGCCCCCCATCCCAACCTTCCTCCGCGAGAGGGGGAAGGGGCCTGGGTTCCCGCCCCGTATCGGGGTACGGGGCAGGCCCTGCGCGGGAACGATGGGGGGAGACCGGCCCAGGGTAAACGGTGCGGCGTTCATGCCGCAGCCACGCGGAGAAAGGAGGCGGACGTGCCAGGCTTCTACTTCGAGCGGGAGGTCCGCACCGAGAACTCCGAGTGCTACACCATCCTAGAGGACGACCAGCCCATCGGCCGGGTGGACATCCACTTCACGCCGGGCATCGTCCACGCGACCCTCTGCGTCGCCGAGAGCCTCACCCGCGAGCACATCCAGGACCTGGTGGAGACGGTGGACGAGGAGCTTGTCGACGTCCTCGGCGTCGCCCGGGAGGACTACATCGTCCACGTGCACCAGGGCATCGACCTGGGCGTCTTCACCATCCCGGAGTTCGAAGGAGATGAGGAAGAGGGCGCGTAGGGACCCCCTCGGCCCGGCGGCATCACGACACCAAAGGAGAGCCATGAGCATTGCGGACTTCAGCCTGGAGGGAAAGAAGGCCATAGTCATCGCGGGCAGCCGGGGCATCGGCAAGGGCATCGCGCTGGCGCTGGCGGAGGGCGGCGCGGACGTCGCGGTGACGGGGCTGACGGACACGTACGCGAGGGAGACCTCGCAGCGGATCCGGGAGATGGGGCGGCACTCGGTCGCGCTCTCGGTCGACGCCACGCACGGGGAGGACATGGACTTCCTGGCGAGCCAGGCGATCCACGACATGGGACACATCGACATCGTGGTGAACGCGGCGGGGGACTCCATCCGCAAGCCGGTGACCGCGCTGCCGGGGGTGGAGGGCGAGGGCATGACCTCCGGGGAGTGGCACGACATCGTGAACATCAACCTGACTGAGGCGTTTGAGGGGTGCCGAGTGTTCGGCCCGCACCTGCTGGAGCGCGGGGAGGGCGTGGTGCTCAACGTCTCGTCATTCGCGGCGCTGCGGCCGGCGGCGAACATGTCGGCGTACGCGGCGGGGAAGGCGGCGCTGACGCGGTTCACGGAGTCGGTCGCGCTGGAGTGGGCGCCGTACGGGGTGCGGGTGAACGCCATCGCGCCCGGACAGTTCCCGGACATCGACTACATGACGGAGGGGGAGCTGGCGGAGCGCGACGAGCGCTCGGCGGCCCGCATCCCCCTGGGGCGCGTCGGCCGGCTGCGGGAGGTGGGGCT
>CAZCPU010000057.1:0-12083 GCA_964499855.1 uncultured Dehalococcoidia bacterium
GGACGACGGTGCCGATCTGGCCGGCGATGCCGGTGATGAGGACGCGCTTGCGGTCAGGCATGGGTGTGCTCCGATCATGTGGGGTGTGTCTGCCGCACGGTAGCGCGGCGGGGCGGGGATGGCAAGGGATCGCAATAGTGTTCGAAAGGACAAGGTCGATAAAGGGGTCTCCAACAAAGGAGTTACGCTTCCTTGCCGAACAACACTTTAACTTTGAAAGATTTGCTCTCTATGGAAGGCGAGGTATTCCTCCCCGACCCCGAATTTGCTTGGAAGGTGGATAGGTTTACCCCCGTAGTATTCAATCGCCTTGGCAAAGAACTCATCGCCCTGCGCGGTAAGATTCGGGGATACTTGCACGGTCATGTCTTCGTTAATCGTGATGAGGCCGGCATCAAAGGCCTTGTCATGCAAGGCTGACAACGCCAAGCCGTTTCTAGGATCCAACCTGTGCAGTTTATCCAGACGCCACGGAACTATATGGCTCGCTATGAGAAGGGCGGGGACTGACAATCCTGTTATACAACACCGTTCGTCGTATGCGCTCAATACCGCTGAGCGAAAGAAACGCTGACCAATGCGAACCGTAGCTTGCACAATCCTATCTTCCCCAACGCGGTCCGTATCAACGTCTTCCGGTGCGTCGTCCATTGCTGTTGTTTGACCTTCGATCTCCATCAGCGCTGCTTGGCATTCTAAGGCGAAGTTTGCCGAGTTGCTTTCCATCTCTGCCCACATTGCCCTGTCTGCGGCAGATGCACCCCTCAGGCCGGCGCGTCCGGTAGACGTAATCGCGGGGTCAAGGCTGGCGATATTGGTCAGCTTCATGGCCAGCGAGGAAGGTGTTCGACCAAGGGCGTCAGCGGTTCGAACAATTTCAGGATTCCCGCTGTGGAGCCTGCCGAAGGGTAAGCGACAGTAAAGCGCAAACGCCACAAGCAAATGGTGGCGTGTCCAAGCCAAACCTGAGGTCATCGCCAACTCTCCTCAAAAGCCCATGGAAGATCAGGAGTAGTGGGGCCTATCCTCGGCATGAGGTCCGAGGGCCCACCAAGGGGCGTCAGGGCACCACGTTGCAGCGGAGACCTCCCAGAAGCATCTATGCCTTTCATCCACATAGGCATAACTGTCATCGCGAGAATCGGGCAGTCCCCATAGGTATTCATTGGTGAGTATCGCTGTGCCATCTGGGCCAATGTGCGCCAACCCATCATCGTCATAGCGGCTATTTGCCACCGCCACGCGGCTTCGTGAGACGATTGCCAGCAAACGGTCATTGGAGCCCGGTTGGCTGTCTTTGGGGAGAACAATAGGGTCATTTTGGCGGGGGCTATAAATGAATCCAGCCCAGCCAATCGTTGGGATTTGTGCTTGGATAGCAATGTCCAGCACCCCATTTTCATTGAAGCCGTATTTGGCGGTGTAGAAGGTTTGCTCGGCCCATGTCATAGATTGCCAATGGCGAATGACGGACCTAATGCCGACTATTGCAGGTGCTTCCTCATTGGCCAGAATGATCCAGCCGTCGTTGGTGAGCTCTTGAAGGGTTTTGCCGTAGACCAAGTTGGGCATGGGTGATCTTTCTGCACATCTCCGATGTGGTTCTCCTCGCCCCAGGTGAAGGTGATCGAACAAGGATGCCCCTGATGGCGTCGCGGATGATGCGGTGATGAGGGCTCGCTTGCGGTCTGGTAGGCGGCGCTCCGTTCGTGTGGTCTGCGCTCGATGGCGGAGGCCTCGGCGCAGGGGGAACGTTAGCGCGGTGAGGCGGGGGTTGGCAAGGGCCCTTCGATAGGCTCAGGGCGAACGGCCCCACCGCCCGGCCCCTCTGGGCTCCTGCCTGCGCAGGAACGACGAGGAGATAGACGGCGGGCAGGGTGGACACCAACCACACCACTCCGGGAGAGACTTGGTAGGAACTTGGATTTAACTCGAAGTTTCCCCAAAGTGCGCCGGCGCACACTTGTTCATGGCGCTTAGCGGCCCCTATCATCGACTTGCCGAAACCACGCTTGAAGGAGACCGCTGCGCCCATGACCACCGCTACGGACATTCATGCGCTGTTGAAGGCGCATTTTGGGTTTGAGAGCTTCCGGGGGCAGCAGGAGGCGGTGGTGCGGCGGGTGCTGGCGGGCGGGGACTCGCTGCTGCTGATGCCTACGGGCGGCGGGAAGTCGCTGTGCTACCAACTGCCGGCGCTGGCGATGGAGGGGGTGACGCTGGTGGTGTCGCCGCTGATCGCGCTGATGAAGGACCAGGTGGACGGGCTGAACGCGAACGGCATCGCGGCGCGGTTCATCAACAGCACGCTGCCGGTGCGGGACGTCGAGCGGGTGCAGGAGGAGGTGCGGCGGGGGATCGTGAAGATCCTGTACGTGGCGCCGGAGCGGCTGGCACAGCCGGGGTTCCAGCGGTTCCTGGGCGGGCTGACGGTGAGCCTCATCGCCATTGACGAGGCGCACTGCATCTCGGAGTGGGGGCACGAGTTCCGGCCCGACTACCGGAACCTGCGGCAGCTCCGGACGATGTTTCCGGGGACGCCCGTGCTCGCGCTTACGGCGACCGCGACGGAGCGGGTGCGGCGGGACATCGTGCAGCAGCTGGAGCTGCAGGACGCAGAGGTCTTCGTCTCGAGCTTCGACCGCGCGAACCTGAGCTACTCGGTGCGGGCGAAGGACAACGTCGAGCGGCAGCTGCCGCAGCTGCTGTCGAAGTGGAAGGACAGGGCGGCCATCGTGTACTGCTTCTCGCGGCAGGAGACGGAGGACCTGGCGGCGTCGCTGCGGGGGCAGGGGTTGGTCGCGAAGGCGTACCACGCGGGCCTGAGCGCGGAGGAGCGACGCCGGACGCAGGAGGACTTTTCGCGCGACCGGGTGCCGATCATCGTGGCGACGATCGCGTTCGGGATGGGCGTCGACAAGCCGGACGTGCGGCTGGTGGTGCATACGAACCTGCCGAAGTCGGTGGAGGGGTACTACCAGGAGACGGGCCGGGCGGGCCGTGACGGGCTGCCGAGCGACTGCGTGCTGCTGTTCTCCTACGGGGACAAGCGGCGGCAGGAGTTCTTCTTCAGGGAGATTGAGGACGAGGGAGAGCGGCGGAACGCGCAGGCGAAGCTGGACCAGATGGTGCGGTACGCGCAGCTGCACTCGTGCCGGCGGCGGTACCTGCTGGAGTACTTTGGGGAGCGGTGGGACGCGGAGGACTGCGGCGGTTGCGACGTGTGCCTGGCGTCGGAGGAGCGGGGGGAGTTCGACGCGACGGAGATCGCGCAGAAGGTCCTCTCGGCGGTGATGCGGACGGGGGAACGGTACGGGGAGACGCACGTGATCCGGGTGCTGCTCGGCAGCAGGGACAAGCGCATCCTCGCGGCGGGGCACGACAGCCTGAGCGTGTACGGCATCGTGCGGGACTACGACCGGAACCAGCTGCGGGAGGCGCTGGGGCTGCTGCGGGCGCGGGGGCTGCTGGCGCTGAACGAGGGGGAGTACCCGACGCTCAAGGTGACGGAGACGGGGCGGGAGTTCCTGCAGAGCCGGGGGAAGCTGTCGTTGCCAGTGTTGCGGGCTGAGGGAAGGGCATCGAGCGAATCGAGGCCTCCGGCGATGAAGCCGACGGCCGGGGCGCCTTTGGAGTACGACGAGGGGTTGTTCGAGGAGCTGCGGGCGCTGCGGCGACGGCTGGCGGACGCGCAGGACGTGCCGGCGTTCGTGGTGTTCGGCGACGTGGCGCTGCGGCACATGGCGGCGTCGCGGCCGACATCGCTGCGGGAGTTTGCGCGCATACCGGGCGTGGGCGAGACCAAGCTGGCGGCGTATGGGGCGGCGTTCACGGAGGCCATCGGCCGGTACGTGGACGCGCACGGCGGGCCCGTGCGGGAGGCGGAACCGGGGCCGGCGGCGCCGCTGATCGACGGCCCGGCACGGACGAACGGGCAGCGGAAGTCGACGTACAACAACACGCGGGAGCTGCTGGCGCGGGGGCTGACGGTGGAGGAGATGGCCGAGGAGCGGGGGCTTTCGGTCAAGACGGTGATGGGGCATATCGAGGACCTAGACTACCGGGGCGAGACGCTGGAGGTCGCGCACCTAGCGCCGCCGCAGGAGCGGTTGGCGCGGATCGAGGAGGCGTTTGGGGTGTGCGGGAGCGCGTTCCTGCGGCCGGTGTGGGAGTACCTCGGGTCGGAGTTCAGCTACGACGAGATTCGCATCGCGCGGGTGTGCCTGCGGCAGGCTGGGCGGCTGGCGCGGGAGTAGGGGGCGAGGGGCACCCCCATCCCGACCTCCCCCCGAGCGGGGGAAGGGGTTCTCCGCCTACCGCTTCAAGAGCAGGGCCTGGCAGAACTTGGCGGTGTCGAAGAGGTCCGGGATGTCCACGTACTCGTTCTTGGTGTGCATGAGGTTGGTGGACATGCCGACGACGACGGCGGGGATGCCGTGGCGGTTGAAGACGTTGGCGTCGGTGCCGCCGCCGGTGGGCTGGAGGTTGGGTCGCAGGCCAAGGTCGCCGAGGACGCCGGTGGCGCGCTGGACCATGACGTGGTCGTCGGGCAGGTGGTAGGTGTGGAACTGGACCTTGAGGTCGCCGATGATCTTGGCTTCCTTGTAGTCGTCGCGGGCCGCGGAGAGGGCGTCCTCGACCTGCAGGCGCAGGAGCTCGAGGGACTCGGTATTGCGGCTGCGGAACTCGCCGGAGAAGGAGGCCTCCTCCGGGACGGCGTTGCGGACGCTGCCGCCGGAAATGAGGCCGACATTGATGGTGGTCTCGGCGTCCATGCGGCCCTGGGGCAGACGGCCGATGATGTCGGCAGCGATGCGGATGGCGGAGAGGCCCTTCTCGGGCTCGACACCGGCGTGGGCGGCGCGTCCGGTGACGTGGACGTCGAAGCCGACGTAGCTGGGGCTGGCGGTGATGACGGTGTTGACGGGGCCGTTGCCGTCGAACACGATGGCCTGGCGGGCCTGGACCATGGAGAAATCGAGGTTCCAGGCGCCTACGAGGCCGATCTCCTCGCCGCGGGTGAAGACGAGCTGGACGGGGATGCGCGGGAGACCGTCCTCGCGGATGGACTCGAGAGCCTCGAGGATGGCGGCGATGCCGGCCTTGCAGTCGCCGCCGAGGATGGTGGTGCCGTCGGTGTGGACCTCGTCGCCGACGATGCGGGGCTTGATGCCGCGGCCGGGCTCGACGGTGTCCATGTGGGCGGAGAGCATGAGGGGGTCGGAGCCCTCCTCGGAGGCGAGGAGGTTGCCGTGGGCGTCACGGGCGATGGTGAAGCCGAGGTTTGCGAGGCGTCGGGCGAGGTCCTGGGCGACCTCTTCCTCCTCGCCGGAGGGGGAGTCGATCTGGACGATGTCGCAGAAGGTCTTTACGATTCGGTCCCTGTCGAGCATGGCGACCTCCGTGGCGCGGGGGTGGGGAGTTTGGGGGTATTGTACAGCACGGGGGGATTCCCATTCGCCACTTTCGCGGGAACAGGCTCTAACCCTCCCCCTCGGAGGAAGGGATGGTCGCCCCGCCCCTCCGGGTCCCCGCCTGCGCGGGAATGACAACGTTGGGCGCTACCCCGCGGCATCTCCTGCGCGGTCCTCTGCGGCGCGGCGGTCTGTTTCCTGGAAGAAGCGTTGGAGGGAGGCGTCGGCGCGGGAGTAGTCGTAGGAGTGGAAGCGGCCCTGGCGGAGGCGGACGACGTCGCCGTTGAAATAGCGCTCGTAGAGGATCTGGCGGGAGCCGAACTGGGTGCCGATGAAGTCCCAGACGAGCCGGAAGAGCCGGACGCGATCAAAGGCGTCCGAGCGGGCGCCCTGGAAGTACTTGTCGATGAGGGGGCGCATGGCGCCGTCGAAGTCGTCCTCGGTGGGGGTGAGCATGAGGCCGGCGGCGGCGAGCTGCTGGAGGATGTCGGTGACGCGCTGGTAGGCGTCCGGGGCCCAGTGGCGCATGGCGTGGCAGGGCTGCGGGGAGAGCCAGATGCCCTCGCCCATCCAGGGACCGGCGTCGGCCTCCATGGCGCGGAGGTAGGCGCGGACGGTCTCGGTCGTGTCGATGATCTCGGCGACCTTCTCCTGGACGTGGCTGTGGACGCCGATACCGATGGTGTCGCAAAGGGCGTGAGCCATGCCGATGGCGAACTCCAGCTTGGCGATGTTCTTGACGGCGACGTGCTGCATGTACTGGCGCCACATGATGCCGAGGTCGATGAGGTGGTTGTGGAGCTGCCAGTCGCCGTAGCAGAAAACGCGCTCCCAGGGGACGAGGACGTCGTCGAAGACGGCGAGGGCGTCCATCTCGTCGAAGCGGCTGGAGAGGGGCTGGTCGAAGAGGGAGCGCCCCTTGTCGAAGCTCTCGCGGCATATGAAGCTGAGGCCCTTGGTCGCGACAGGGACAGCGAAGCCGAGGGCGTACATCTCCTCCTCCTCGCCGCGGAGGGGCCGGTAGGGCGGGACGAAGAGCTCGTCCGTGAAAGGCGCGAGGGTGGCGAGGAGCTTGGCGCCGCGGAGGATAATGCCCTCCGAGGTAGTGTCTACGACGCCGACGGGGATGTAGGGGTCCGCCTGCTGGCCGACAGAGACGCCGCGGTTGACCTGGGGGTGGCCGAAGCAGTGGGTTAGGGAGAGGTCGTTGTCGCGGATGTAGGCGTGGTAGTCGACCAGGTTCTGGGCGAAGCGCTTGTCGGTGCGGCCGTGCTCCTCGGCCATCTGGCGGGTGGCGGTGACCTGGATGTTCACGTAGTCAGGGGTGCGGCCAAGGATGCCGTGGTGGGCGTCGGAGACGATCTCGAGGGCGCGACGTCGGCGGAGCAGGTCCTCCTGGCTATTGGGGATGATGAAGGAGAGACCAACGGGGTCGCCGGTGGCGGGCGAACGAAAGGTCATGTCGTCGTGCAGGGCAGGGTCGTGCTGGAGGTCGTAGAGGTCGGCGAGGGTGCGGGCCATGCGGGCGAGCCTGGGGTGCGTGGTGACGTCGCGGACGAGCTCGCCCTCGATCCAGATTTCACGTGAGTCCCGAAGGCCGTCAAGGAACTGGCGGCCCGTGCGAATGCCCATTGTGCGCCCCCCTGCGAGCCCTGTGCTGCTAGAGATTCTAGCAGGGCGCAGGCGGGGTTGAAACGCACGGCCCTGCGCGAAGGCGTGTTGACCGTTGGGTCGGGCCGCAGCAGAGTAGCGGGCATGGCGGGCGCCCTGCGGCAAGCTCGGGGCGAACGGATGGGGGCAAGCGGCACGGCGCGCAGGCCGCCACCCATGGATCCCGGCTTGCGCCGGGAAGATGGCGGGGGTTGAGCCCCTTTCGAGAACTTCGGGACAGGTTTCAGCTTGCTCAGGGCGAACAGAGTCCGGGGCAGAGGAGTTGCGCATGGAGAGCAAGGCAAGGGTGAAGACCTTCTCGTTCCACTGGGGCAGCGGGTACATCGCGGAGGAGGCGCAGGTGGACGGGGAGCACCACGTTCCGACGTTCCAGCTGATGCGGTACACGGAGGGACACGCGGCGGGCAGCGTCAGCGTGCGGTTCTGCCAGTACAACCACCGGGGCGGCTTCCGGCGTTCGCCGCTGATGATGGGCGAGGAGGAGATCGAGATGATGCGGGAGGCGCTGAAGGGGACCCCGGAACTGCGGGCGATGCTGAGGCGGCTGGTCGAGGAGTAGGGGCGCGGCTGTGCCATGCGGGACTGGCTGCGCAACTGCCCCGTAACCACTATGGCATTCGGCAACACGAGGGCGTACACTAGACGCAGCAACCGCCATGTGCTTGAATATCGTGACGGCATTGGCGAAGCTGCAGACAGGGTGCGCCCCAAGGTTTGCGGGAATCTGCCCCGCAAACATGCTGACTCAGGCAGCGGAATGGGGTAGCATTCATCCCAGAAATTTGGCGCTGCAGCCCATGCCCGTCACGACCGGTATAGAGTCCCCGCCCGCGCCGTGGCCGCAGGCAACTGAGTGGAGGCAGACTCCAGCGCGGGGCGGCAAGGACTCGACGAAAAAACTCACTGAAACCCGCAGGTGCGGGGAGGCCACCGAACAGCACTTGTGAGGAAGGGAGACAATGAACGCCTACGGAAGCATCCTACGCTGGCTCGCACCACTCGCTGTGCTCTTGATGGTCGTAGCATTTGCCGCCGCCTGTGAGGGCGAGCGGACCATTGTGCCAAGCCCGACGCCCGTAGTGGCGCCGACGGCGGTGCCGCTGCCAACAGCAACGCCGCGGCCGGCACCCACGCCGATGCCGACCCCGGACGTGCCTTCCCAGACGTACAGCTATGCAGCGGCATGCTCGAACATCACGTCCAAGACCAACTTCACACTCACCTCATTTGTGGGGGGAATGACCTGGGGCGCGCTCGTTGAGCTGGCGGACGCGAACATCGGCGGCTACAGCTTGCTCGACCCGCCGGCGGACCTGGAGGAGTTCAACACGGCGCAAATCAACCTGCTGACGGCATTGCGGGACCGGGGGCTGGCCGAGCGCAGCGACAAGGTTGTGATACAGGACATCGCGGCGGCCCTGGGCGGGCAGCTCCCGCAGCCAGACCAGCCACTGGGCGCGGCGGCGCAGCAGGCGATGGCGGGGTTCTTCGGGGCACAGTTCGTGCAGGCATTCGCGGCGCAGCAAGCGACAATTGGGGCGCTCTCAAGTGACCTGCAGGCGTTGATGGCGGAGGCAAACTGCATCGTGAGGGTAGGGGCCTGAAACAATCCCGGCCGATGAGCCGGGCAACGACAGGACCATGCGCAGGGGCGCGGGGCTACGGCCGCCGCGCCCCTGCTTTTGTATTGAGGGTGTGGAAGTCGTGCGCCAAGCAGATCGGGCTGCGGCGCAGGACCGAGACGTATGCGAAAGCACGCTTGGCCCGTGCGCGGCCGCTGGACAATCATGCCCGCATGCAGGACCGAGTGACGGAGATCAGAAACGCATTCCATGTGTGCGCCCTCCAGTTTGTCGACGTGGTTGCGCAGGCGCCGACGGATGCGTGTGGCAGCCCCGGGCTGGGGGGGGGTGGTCGATACGGGAGCTGGTTGCGCACGTGCTCAGGGCATTCATGGGGCCGGTCATCGCGGAGGCAAGCGACGAGGCGTTGGCGGCTGAGAGCGTGGCCGGGCGCTACATCCAGGCGATGGCATCGCCGCGGGTCCATGCGGAGGTCGCGGAGCGGGCAGGGAAGAGTGCGCCATAGTTCGGCGATGACCCAGCGAAGGCCACGGGGCCAATCATGGCGCGTTGCCTGGGGTTTGTTGAGGGACAGGGTGACGACGCTCCAGTGACGACAAGCATCGGGCCCGTTCGGCTGGTCGACTACCTGCCGACGCGCGTCCTCGAGGTCGTGATCCACACGCTGGACGTTGCGGAAGCCGCGGGGTTGACGTTGGAGCCGAGAGAAGGCGGGCTGACGTTCTCGTTGGCGCTGCTGGGGGAGATTGCGGTGCAGCACGGGGACGGGGCTGTGCTGGCGCTGGCGATTAGCGGGAGGCGCGCGCCGGGCGAGGCGTACAACGTCCTGGGGTAGCGACCGTTCACAGGACGCCCGTAGACGCCGAGCACGGCGGGTCCGCGCACCCCCCGCGCCCTGAGGTCTCACCACCGGCCACGGGGCCCAATCTCGGCGCGAGACCACCATGGAAATCTCCCTCCAGCTACGGAATCACGGGAGACTTGCACCACTTGACACCTACAATAAACTAGTTTGTAGAACAAACTAACAAGCGGTGCAAGAATTCTAGTAAAGGGGGCGACACATGGAAGCAGCAGGCGGAGGAATGAGGGACTCGACGCCGCAAGAGAGCTGGGAGGCGATACACAAGACCCTGGAACGGACACGGAGCTCGCTGTACGTGGCGGGGTCGGCAACGATACTGGTGGTCTGGGGCGTGATAGGCGCGTTGGGGTTGATGGTCGAGTTCAACCTGGGGACGTGGGGGACGGACCTGCGGGCGGACTATCCGTGGATCAGCGGGCCGCTTTGGATGGGGTTGGTGGCGATGGGATTCACGGCGAGCGCGGTGATAGGCAGCCGGGCGGGGCAGCAGGCCGCGCCGGGGCAGGTCTCGCGGGATGCGGGGCTCCGGGTGTTCCTGTTCTGGTTGTCGATAGGAGTGGCGGCATTTGCCTTGCCGGGGTTAGGCGGAACTTGGTCGGGTGCGAACCCGGAGGTCGACGTGCCGCGAGTGGCCATTGGCATCGCGCTGCTGGGGTACGTGCTGTTCGGGATCATGGTGCGGCCGATGCTGGCGATGATCGGGGTGGGCCTGCTGGCGGCGTATTACGTGCCAAGCTACCTGCTGGGTGACGCAGCGCTGGCGGTGTCGGCGGCGCTGTGGCTGGTGGTCGCGGTGGCAGGGATGCTGTGGGAACGGAAGAGCGGGGTGGCATGAGCGACGAGCCGGTCGTCCTGAACGAGACGATCCACCAGTCGACACGGCTGCGCATCATGACGCTGCTGGTTTACGAGCCGTCGATGGACCGGGTGGCGTACGGCTTCATCCAGCAGACGCTGGGGCTGACGGGCGGGAACCTGACCATCCACCTGCGGAAGCTGGAAGAGGCCGGGTACATCAGCATGACGAAAGAGTTTGTGGAGACGAAGCCGAGAACGTGGGTGCGGGCGACCCAAGAGGGACTGCGGGCGTTCGCCGACTATCTCGGCAACCTGCAGCGGGCGCTGCACATGGGGCCGGACATGGAGGGGTAGGGACGGGGGTTGGGGGCGGCCAGAGAGATGTTACGTGCCGGACAAGCCAGTGCTCTTGGCAAGGGCACTCAGGGCATTAAGCGACGACCCCTAGTCGCGTGTCTTCCGGCTATGGAAGGCTTCCGTGATGGCCTGAGGTGAATCTAAGTCTAGCCAGGCACCGATACTCTTGCCTCGGTAACCACTGGAGAGTTTGGCTTGGCAACGCAACGCGTAGCCCGCATCATCCCACAGCCCCGCAGCAGTGCCATACTGCACAGCTTTTTCCCGGCTGAGATAGCCAATTGTTGCGAAGTCTGATGTTGTTACTTTGATTGCATTCTTGTCGAATTGGTTTTCCGGCTCGCGCGTCACTATGACGTAAATGTAAGAAGCCCCGGAATAGTCCTTGACGGATGCCTTGGCCTGACGGAGGGCGTCTTGATAATGGGACTCCCCGACAATGGGTAAACCAAAGTCACGGTTGGAAAATGAACGCGTCCGGACCTTAGCTTGGGATTTGGGCTGGACTGGAGTCTGTTCGCGTCCTTGGCTCGCTGCCCGCTTCTCGTCGAACTTTCGCCGTTCCTCGGCGAGGTCACCAATAATATTCTGCTTTATCCACTTGAAGACCAAAGAGAGCCTCCCTCTCGATCAGTGTTTTGGCTAGGTTGCGCACCGCGTCGGAAGATTAGCCTACTCCATTCCAATCGAGTTCTGTTAATTGACCCAGTCCAGCACCTGGGCAAGCGCCGAGATTTCAGGGCCCGGCCAGGGGTCTTTGGCGTCGGGGTAGGTCTCGTAGGGGACGTGGATGCGGAGGGCGGTCATGCCGGCCCGCTCGGCGCCGGGGAGCTCGTTGCTGTTGCCATCGCCAACGTAGAGGCAACGCTTTGGCGCGACGCCGAGGCGGTCGCAGGCGAGGGCAAAGATGGCCGGGTCGGGCTTCTGCGTGCCGGTCTCGCAGGAGAAGATTGTCGTGTCGAAGTAGGGCGGGAAGGGCGTGTCGGGCCAAAGGGCGGGCGTCTCCCAGGAGCAGTCGGTGATGAGGGCGATGCGGTGGCCCATCGCCTTCAGTGCGGCTAGCGTCTCGACGGCGTCGGGGCGGGGGACGAGACGCTGACGGAAGAACTCGGTGCGCAGGCGCTCGGCCTCCACCATGCCGGACGGATCGGGCACCACGCCGAGTTCGGCGCACAGCGCCGCGACGTAGGACTCGAAGGTTGGGTGGGCGCCGGTCATGCGCTGCGCGAGCGTCGAGTTCCAGAGCTGCACGAAGGGGTCCGGGGGAGCGCCCACGAGGGTTGCGACCTCCGCCGTCGTGCGGTTGTAGCCGCCGAGCCTGGCGGCGGATCCGGTGGTCTCGTCGACCAGGGTGCCGTATAGGTCGAAGATGACGGCGTCAAAGGGCATGGGCGC
>CAZCPU010000058.1:0-10110 GCA_964499855.1 uncultured Dehalococcoidia bacterium
ACCTGCAGCAGCCGGGCGTTGCGCGCGACGGTGAAGCCGCCCGGGTGGTAGACCACCAGCAGCGCCTGGTACACCCCTCGGAAGCCGGCGTCGCCGATGCCCCCGTGGACCGCGACGCCCGAACGCAGCAGGCTCGAGCGCGTCTGGCCGATGGACATAACGTCGAGCGGCAGCGAAATGAGCTCGTTGAAGGTGATGCGGTAGGGGCCGGGGTCAAGGTGCACCAGCCCGTCATCGCCGAAGGGAATGACCTCCACCTCGGCGAGCCGCCGTTGCGCGTTGCTCTCGCCGATGGCGCCGGGTTCGGTGAACGCGGCGACCTCGGCCAGCGTCAGGTCGAAGCCGTTGGGCTGCAGCTGCGCCGCGAGATCGACGTAGCCCTGTACCAGCGGAGGGAACGCCTCCAGCAGATGGGCGATCGTATGGCGGTCGAGGCCGTGGGCGACCATGCAGCACCCTCCTGGGTCCGCCTCCGGGCTCGAATGAGCGCAAAGCAGCATCGTCGGCGCACGGGCGGCTGGACTGACCGCATTGGAGCACATGGCCAACGTGGGGTTCAAGGCCGGAGCGGGCCGCCTTCGCGGAGAAAATCAGGGGCCGTGGCGGCATCAGCGATCCACGACCCCCTTCGGCGACGACCAGGTGCGCGCCTACTCCGGAGGGTGATGCGCGTCTTCCAGCGCCTGCATCATCAGCAGCGCCTCCAGCAGCAGCGTCTCTGAGCGCTGGAACGCGGCCTCGACCCGTTCGCGATGAGCGGCCTGAAAGTCTCCCGATAGCTCCCCACGGCCCTCCCGGAACTGCAGGAACTGCTGGTAGAACCGCTCCCGCATTGCGGCCCGCCGGTTCGACCATTCGCCTCGACTGGGGCGCAGGCGTCCGGTCTCGGGGTCCGTCCAGAAGGGCCTGCCGCCGATGCTGACCTCGCCGTCGCTGCGGGACAAGCCGGGACTAACGTTCCTGATGCTGATTTGTCCCGACACCGACGTCGTGCGGGAGAGGCTGTACTCCCTGCCTCCCGGTCCCACCACACGCACCACGCCCGAGGTGTTGTTGGACGGTCCGGACAGCTTGCCGCCCATGAGGGAGACACACTCATTCATGTGGTCCTGCATCTTCTGCGTGGCCTCGTCCACGGCAAGAGGGTCGCTGCCCTTGGCGGCCAGCCTTGTGGCCTCGACAGCCCGCTCGTGGGCAAGCCGGGCATGGAGGTCGGCCCTGCCCCCGTCGGTAAAGACGACGAGCAGCAGGACGCGCTCCTGCGTCTGCTTGACGGGGTACAGGGTGTCGCCGGGGACGGAGTCCTGGGCCGCGGAGGCGGTCGTCCATCCACCGAAGGCCAGCACGAGCGCGGCAACGGCGGCGAGCACCCACGAGCGCCGAAGCACCCGCCACGGGCCCTTGTTGCGACTGCGGGACTGCATGGCGTTCCACTCGTCGGTGATGCGTCCGAGGCCGGCCCGCTGCGCCTCGGGTGAGGGCGCCATCGTCTCGGCAACGTTCTGCGTCCGCATGGCGAGGTGCAGCAAGGGCGTGAGCTCACCGGCGAGGTCGGGGTGGCGCTCCAGGCACTCGTCGATGGACACCCCCTGGGCCATCAGCGCGAGGGAGTTGTCGAGGGCTTCTTCAATGCGCATGCCATCCGTGCTCACGTCGCCACCTCCGGGGAGGCCAGCGGGGCCAGGATCCGCCTGAGCGCGCCCAGCGCGGAGTGCTGCAGCGCCTTGACGGCATTCTCCTTGCGCCCCATGACGCCGGCGGTCTCGGCCAGGGAGAGGCCGGCGATGAAACGGAGCTCTATGACCTGGCGCTGGAGCTTGGTCACCCTGCCCAACGCCTCGCGGAGGGCCTCCGTGTCGAGCGACAGCAGCGCTTGCTCCTCGACATTCTGGTCGCCCGCGACGCCCAGTGCCTGGTCGAGGTCGGCCGGCGGGCCCGAGGTAGCGGCGGATGCCGCCTTCGCGTGGCGCGCGCGGTCGATGATCAGATTGTGGGCGATGCGGAAGAGCCAGGCCGCAAAGGGCGGCCCGGTGAACTTGAACTTGTGCAGCGAGTTCAGCGCCTTCAAGAAGACCTCTTGCGCCACGTCCTCCGCCTCCGCGCCCTGCCCGACACGAGCGGCCGCGTAGCGGTATACCCTGAGGTAGTATGCCTCATAGACCTGGCCAAAGGCCGCCAGGTTGCCCTCCTGGGCGGCCCTGACCAGGGCTTCCGTGTCCTGCACATGGCCTCCGCTGTCGACTCCTCAGGGCGCTCGACGACTCGCCGACCCTGTGCAAAATATGATAACGGCTGAGATGCGGATTTGGTGAGCACCCGGTCCGAGGAATCCTGAGAGGCGCATGGTACGATGGTGGCCCAGCCTGCAAGGAATGTGCGATGAGCATCCTAGAGCACGAGCAGTCGAAGACTTCAGCCATGGCCTATGCGCTCCGGCCCATGCTTCCGGAGGACACGCACGCCGTCGCGGAGATCGAAAGGGAGGCCTTCCCGACAACGTGGCCGCCGACGCCCTTTCGGAAGGAGTTACATAACCGTTTGGCCCGGTACCTCGTTTCCTACCGGCCCGCGGATGAAGAGGGTGTGGACGTCGTCGACCCGCCGCAGACTCCGCCGCCGAACTCGCTGCTGGCGCGGTTGCTGCAGGGGCTGTGGCCGCGAGCGGGCCGCCAGTTCACGGACGATGTCGCGGCCAGGCAACTGATCCCCGGGTA
Organism: uncultured Dehalococcoidia bacterium; assembly: GCA_964499855.1. GTDB lineage: Bacteria > Chloroflexota > Dehalococcoidia > Lucifugimonadales > UBA1127 > UBA1127. The sequence continues at coordinate 2,715 of CAZCPU010000058.1, forward strand.
CGTGGGCATGTGGTTCATGGCGGACGAGGCGCACATAACGGCCATTGCCGTCAGGGAGCCGTACCGCGGCCGGGGCATCGGGGAGCTGCTGCTGATCGGGTGCGTCGAGCTATCGATCCTGCGCAGGGCGAGGGAGGTCACGCTGGAGGTCCGCGTCACGAACGATCTGGCGCAGTCGCTCTACAAGAAGTATGGCTTCCAGGTGATGGGCGTAAGGAAACGCTATTACACGGACAACAACGAGAATGCTTACATAATGACGACGGGCGCCATCCAGTCGGCGGAGTACCAGCAGGAGTTGGCGGTCAACGTGCGAGAGCACGCGCGACGGTGGGGCGACTCGGAGCGCGTGCTGACGTCGTAGCGTCGATGGCCGGGATGTGACATTCTTGCCAGCCGCAGGGACCTTGTTTTTCGATGTCACACCAGGCAGGCAATTTGTCACACCAATGGCAACCGGACCGCAGACGGCCGGTTAGCCTGCAAATGTTAACGAATCCGGAATAGTTGTAGCTGTGGTCTACTTGACAAGTTCTGATGTGTGCCCATAGACTCTTTCAATGTGTTGCCGGTGAAGGCTAATGCGGTTTAATGTTGCACAAATTCTCCAGGAGCCTTTAGGCTCCACCCGGTGGCACAGGATCCAGGAGGCGAAGGCTTCCTGGGATGGTCTGCAAGCATGGCATCTGGAGGGCTGGCTCAAGCTAACGAGGACCGACTTGGGCATATGGGTGCTGGGACGTCTCACCGCGGAGGTTTCAGCCGAGTGCAGTCGGTGCCTTACCCAGGTTGGAGAGCCCCTGGATACGGAGATAAGCGAGCAGTTTTACCCAACCGTGGATATTTCCACCGGAACGGCCATAGCGACTCCTCTGTTGGAGGAAGGGGCCTTCCGGATAGACGCAACGAACGAACTTGATGTCAGAGAGGCGTTTCGGCAGATCATCATAACCAGCCTGCCAATGAAGCCCCTCTGCAAACCCGGATGCGCGGGAATCTGCCCCGATTGCGGTGTGAACCGCAACGAGAGCAAATGTCATTGCGGGGAGGACGAAATGGATCCCCGCTGGGCGCGACTAATCGAGTTGCTCCCCTCCACGGACACTGGAGTTGAGAGAGGGCAATAGTGGGCGCACAACCCAAGAAACAGCTTTCAAAGTCCAAGCAGCGGTCGAGATCGTCACATTTCAAGGCTGCGACGCATGGGCTTTCGTATTGCTCTCGCTGTCATAGCCCCAAACTGCCGCACCGCGTGTGCCCGCAATGCGGGTATTACCGTGACCGAGAGGTTATCTCCGTCTCCGGCCTCGAGCGTGGCTAGCCCCTACAGTTGTCTCATTTTGTCTCAGGTAGTTGTAGGGAAACAGGCCGCAAGGTTCTGTTGAGGGAAGGGAGACTTTAGATGAGTGACGTCTCAGCCCCCAGAGTTGCCTACGTTTTCCCCGGTCAGGGGACGCAGCATGTCGGTATGGGCATGGACCTCTACGAGACATCCCCCGTCGCCCGGAAGCTCCTTGATGAAGTGGATGAAGCCCTGGACCGACCGCTTACGAGGTTAATGTTTGAGGGTCCCCAAGAGGAGCTCAACCTCACCGTCAACGCGCAACCTGCCATCCTTGCGACCAGCCTCGCCTTCCTCAAGGCGTCGCAGGCGGTAGCGGGCCCGGACGTTCTCCCCATTCCTGACTTCACCGCCGGGCACAGCGTCGGCGAGTACTCGGCCCTGGCGGCCGCCGGCGTTCTGGGCGTCAGCGACGCCGTACGGCTGGTGCAGGAGCGCGGCCGGCTGATGCATGAGACAGCGCAGCGGCAGCAGGGCGGCATGGCGGCCGTTCTCGGCTTGGACGAGTTGACGGTGGAGGAAATCTGCCGTGAGACGGGCGCGTACATCTCCAACATCAACGCCGCCGATCAGGTGGTCATCGCCGGAGAGAAGATTGCATTGGCCCGGGCCATGGACCTTGCAAGCGTTCGGGGCGCCAAGCGTCTCATCAGCCTGCAGGTCAGCGGCGCCTTTCACACGGACCTTATGAGGCCGGCTGTCGCCGGCATGCGAGAAGCCGTGGGAGCGGCCAACTTCAACAACGCAAGCGTCCCCATCATCGCCAATTGTGACGCCACACCCATCACCAACTCTGAAGACATCAAGAACGAGCTGCTGGAGCAGCTGTGCGGTTGCGTGCAGTGGCGCCGTACGATGTCCTACCTCTGGGGCGCCGGCGTTACGCAGTTCTATGAGATAGGCCCCGGCAAGGTGCTCTCCGGCCTCATTCGCCGCACCTGCCCGGAAGCGCAGGTAACCGGCGTCAATGACGCCAAGGGCCTGCAGTCGCTTGTGGGGTAGCCGTCGTGACGTCACTTACGGCGCACCAGACAATTGAGCTAGTGGAAGGGGACGAGCCTGAAGACGAGGAGTGGAGTTGTGCCTCCCTCCCGCCGAGGCGCCGTGGCAGGGCCTTGGCATTTCAGGCGCTCTTCGAACTGGACGCGACGCGCCACAGCATTGAAAATGTGCTTGAAGCCGTATTGGTCGACAGTGAGCTTGGGCCATCCCGCGAGCAGTTCACCCGTGGTCTGGTGACCGGGGTGCAGGCGAACTGCAAGGACCTGGACGTTCACATCCAGCGGTTCGCGCCGGCATGGCCCGTCGATCAGCTGTCGCTGGTGGACCGGTGCCTGCTCCGGTTGGCGGTCTACGAACTGACCATCGGGTGCGACACGTCTCCCAAGATTGTGATAAATGAAGCGGTGGAGCTTGCCAAGCTGTTCGGCGGCGAGAGTTCCCCGAGGTTTATCAATGGAGTGTTGGGTTCACTCCACGACGCGATTCAGGGTGAGCCCAAAGGATAGATTGCGAGGAGGAATGATCCATGGCGACCGTGGAGGAGCGCGTCAAGAGTTTGGTGGCTGACCGCCTTGGTGTGAACGAGGACCAGGTAACTCCTGAGGCTTCGTTTACCGAGGACCTCAACGCCGACTCGCTGGACCTGGTAGAGCTCATTATGGCCTTTGAAGAGGAGTTCTCGGACGACGACAACGCGCTCGAGATTTCAGATGAGGACGCCGAGCAGATCCGCACCGTACAGAACGCCGTAGACTTCTTGAAGTCCAAGGGCGCCCAGGACTCGTAGGGCACGCGCAAACACGCACGCTTCAGACTAGCCAGGGCTTTTCGCATTGAGCGGGAAGCTCTGGCTTGTGTTTGTTCCCCTCCACGCCTCGTTGTCCCGTCAAGCCGCGGCGTGCTATCATGCGCGTCGTTCCTGCGGCGGGACCGCAATCTCCACGAGGTCCATTCCCTTTGAGCAGAGTTGAGGCGGCGCCTTGGGGGTCCTTTGACGTTGTCAAGGGGGTGCTCCTGGTCCTGTTCGGCGGCGTGGGTCTTGTGGGCGTGGGGTTGTGGCTCAATTCCCTAGACGCGGTTGGCGAGCTTGCCACGGTCCTGCTGACGTCGGCGGCGCTGCAGGTGTTGATGCTGGCGGCGGCGCTCCGGTTCAGCACAGGGAAGTACGGGGCGACCTTCGAGACGCTGGGCTTCTGCAAGTCTGAAGGCGTGGCCGGGTGGATTGTCCCCTTTGTTGGGCTGAGCGCAAGCATTCTGCTGACGGCCGCCTACGTCCTGTTTGTCGAGTACGTCGGCATGGAGTCCCTGGAGCCGCCGGAGCTCCCGGCGGCCGTCAGGGATGCGGAGGGCCTTGCGAGGATTGCGGCGGCCTTCGTGGTCATCGTTGTTGGCCCGGTCGCGGAGGAGACCTTCTTCCGGGGGTTCGTCTTCCAGGGGCTGCGCGGCCGGCTCGGCGTAATCGGAGCGGCGGTCCTGTCGTCGGCGCTGTTCGCGATGGCCCACGGCGACATCGGGCTGCTGGCGCCCGCCTTCATGTCGGGGCTGGTGCTCACGTGGGTCTTCGTCAAGACGCGTTGCCTGGGCCCGGCGATCCTGGCCCACAGCCTGCAGAACTTCCTGGCGTTCATCGCGGTCTTCTAGGGGTGCACATGGGTTGGCAAGAGCTGGAAGCAAGCCTGAAACGGTCCGGGGCAGACGACCCGAAGCGCGTCGTGCCCTTCCTGACCGTGGGTTACCCGGACATGGATGCGACGATGGCCATTGTTCCCGCCCTCGAACGGGCGGGCGCCGCCGCGCTCGAGCTGGGCGTGCCCTTCAGCGACCCGCTGGCCGAGGGCCCGACCATCCAGCGCTCCAGCGAGGGGGCGCTCGCGCAGGGCGTCACCCTGTCCAGCTGCCTCGACACGGCGGCGGCGCTGCGTTCCAACGGCGTCCGCATGCCGATGGTGCTCATGGGCTACTACAATCCGTTCCTCGCCTACGGGCTCGAGGAGGTGGCCGCAGCCGCGTCGTCCGTGGGCGTCGATGGGTTCATCGTGCCGGACCTGCCGGTGGAAGAGCACCAGCCGTTCCTGGAGGCCTGCCTGCGCCACGGGCTGGGACTCGTGCCGCTGCTGGCGCCCACCAGCACCGACGACCGCATCGAAGCCGCGTGCGCCACGGCCCACGGCTTCATCTACTGCGTCAGCCTGCTGGGCGTTACCGGCGCCCGCGACCAACCCCTCCCGGAGGCCGAATCGCTCATCAGCCGCGTCCGCAGCCGTACCGGCAAGCCTCTCGCCGTCGGGTTCGGCATCTCGCGGAAGGCGCAGGTGGACGCCCTGTCCGACGACGTGGACGCCGTCGTGGTCGGCAGCGCGCTCGTCGACCTGATCGCCGGGGCGAGTCCGGCCGAGCGGGAGCCGAGGGTCCATGAGTTCGTGACGGGCCTCGGGGCCACGCCGAGGCAGCAGGGGGAGCAGCGCTGATGGCGATGATGTGCAGGGGCTTCCGCGGAGCGACAACCGCCGCGGCCAACACCGAGGCGGCCATCGCGGAGGCGACGGAGGAGCTGCTGCGGGCGATGGTGAATGCCAACGGCCTCGATGCCGAGTACATTGCCGCGGCGTGGTTCACCACCACGCACGACCTGAACGCCTCGTTCCCCGCGACGGTGGCCCGGCGTCAGCTCGGCTGGACGGGCGTGGCCCTCATGAACGGCCACGAAATCGACGTGCCGGGCGGCCTTCCCATGTGCATCCGCGTCATGCTGCTGGTCAACACGGAGAAGAGCCAGGAGGAGATTGAGAACGTCTACCTTCGGGGCGCCGTCAACCTCCGGCAGCGGGACGGCCGCAACTCCTAGCCTCGGCCGCGCCCAGCGGTCACTACCAATTCCCCATCGTTGACAGAATGCCCTCCTCTGGGTATACTTTTGCAGTCAATTGCTCCCAGTGCAGTACCTGTGTGCTTTTTCCGTGGCAAGCGCCTACTTTCGGTAATGAGGGAGGGCTCGTTCATGGCAATGGAGCGTCGAGTGGAGGTCTGTCCCCATCACTGGGTGATAGACACGCCGAACGGGCCCACCAGTACGGGCACTTGCAAGCTCTGCGGGGCCACCCAGGATTTCGTCAACTCCCTTGGTTCCGTTGGTTGGGAGAAGGTCACCTCCTACGGCCGTTCCCTCAACCACATGTCCACGCCCAGCGCAACCAAGTCCCTTCACGACGACTAGGCGGCCGCCGCACCCCATAGCCCTCGAAACCAAGTGCGGGGCCGTTTTCCCATGCTTCCCGTAGAGCGCCATATCCGGGACACCATCGAGGCCGAGGGCCCCATCCCGTTCGAGCGATTCATGGAGCTCGCCCTCTACTCACCGCTCGGCGGGTACTACCGGTCAGCTAGCCCCATCGGCGCTGCCGGCGACTACTTCACGAGCCCCACGGCGCACCCCCTCTTCGGCACGCTGCTGGCCGCGCAGCTATTCCAGATGTGGGAGGCCATGGGCCGTCCAGTCCCCTTCATCGTGCTGGAACCCGGCGCGGGCAGCGGCGTCATGGCCCGCGACATCCTCGAGGCGGCGCACGCCGACTTCCCGGAGTTCGCCCTGGCGATGCGCTACCTCGCCCTCGACTACACGCCGGCGAAGCCCGAGGGCGCGCCGCCCGGCCTCCAGTGGGCCGCGGGCGACGGGCTGCCCGTGCGCGGCGTGGTCGGCTGCATCCTCGCCAACGAGCTTCTCGATGCCATGCCCGTCAGCCGCTTCGTGGTGCAGGGAGGCGTCGCCCGCGAGGTCTATGTGGCGCTTGACGGCGACGGCTTCACGGAGGTCATTGGTGAGCCATCGACGGCGGGCACAGCAGAGTTGATGACGCGCCTGCCGGCCTACCTGCCCGACGGCTATCGCGGCGAGGTGTGTCCGGCTGCCGTCCGCTGGGCCTCCGAGGCCGCCTCGGCGCTTGAGCGCGGGTACGTGCTCGCCTTCGACTACGGCGGCACGTCGGCGGAGCTGTACGCGCCGGAGCGCTCCGGCGGGACGCTGCGGTGCCACTACCGGCACGTGGTCACGGGCAACCCCTACGTCCGCGTGGGCGAGCAGGACATCACCGCCCACGTGGACTTTTCGTTGCTGCAGGTGGCGGGAGGGGAGGCCGGGCTGGCTGTGCTCGGTTACTCCACGCAGGGCGAGTTCTTGCGCAACCTCGGCGCCGACGTGTACCTGGGCGCGCTGGCGGCGCTGTCCCGCCCGCAGCCGTCGTACCGCTCCGGCGCGATGCCGCGGCAGGAGTACCTGGCGAACCGCATGGGGATGCAGTCGCTGCTGCAGCCCGAGGGCCTCGGCGGCTTCCGCGTGTTGGCGATGGGGAAGCGCGGCGCTCCAGCCGACCTGTGGGGTTTCTCTCGGGATAACCCCCGACGGGCCGAGATGCGAGGGAACATCGAGTCTTTGCGGGTGCCGATGCTGACCTCGGCGCATGTGCCGCTCATGGAGGGCAGGTACCCGCACCTGGCTGAGCCGCAAAGCTGGACCGAATGGCCCGGCGACACGCGCTAACGCCTACGCTTCATCCTCGCCCGCGAGCGGTTCCGCGTCGTCCGTGTACCACGGCCCGCCCTGGTCGTCGAGGCGGAGGAGCTTGCCGGGCGCGCACTTGCGGGCCGTCGTGAGGAATGCCGTGTGCGCCACCATGCGGTGCACGGGACGCACGCTGCGCCGGGTCACGTGCCACGGCCGGTGCAGCACCTCGAAGGAATCCACCAGGTCGAACCCCGGCTCGCGGTTGAGGGCGTCGACGAGCCGGTGCACCTGGAGCACCGTCGGCAGGTAGGCGAGGAAGATGCCGCCGGGGACCAGCGCCCGCGCCGCGTGCTCGACCGCCTGCCACGGCTCCGGCACGTCCAGCACGACCCGGTCGAGCTCGCCGTCGGGGATGCCGGCGTAGAGGTCATGGCAGCGGACGGTGTGGTTGGGCGTCTCGCCGAGGGCGGCGCGGATGTTCTCCTGCGCGCCGGGGATGGAGCCCTCGCGCACCTCGTACGAGAAGAGCTCGCCCGTGGGGCCGATGGCGCGCA
>CAZCPU010000058.1:10210-12000 GCA_964499855.1 uncultured Dehalococcoidia bacterium
GGCACGTAGCCGAGGTGCGTCTGGAATGAGCCCTTCTCCGTGAGCCGCTGCAGGTACCGCCGCCGCTTCCGATCGATGAGCAGCACGAGGTCGCCCTCCCGGAAGGGGGCTCCCTCAGACCGCTGTGTCTCCGGTGTGTCCGTCACGTGTGCTCCTGCAGGCTTGCGCTGGCCTCGGCCGCCCTCCCGTTCATCCTTCGATTCTTCTCAGGACGAACGGGAGACCGCCCAAAGCAAGGCCGCGCCACCACGATAGCACATGGGGCGCGGCCCGTTAGCGTTCTCGGCTGTGGGGCGCTCGCTAGCCCAGCTTGGCCAGCTCCGCCAGAAGCTCCTCGTTCTCGGGCAGCGTGCCGGGCTCGTAAACCTTGCACCACTGCACAACGCCGTCGCGGTCGACGATGAAGATGCTGCGGGAGTGGATGCCGCGCTGGTCGTTGAAGATGCCGTAGGACTGGCCGACGGCGCCATGCGGCCAGAAGTCGGCCAGCAGCGGGAAGTCGGGGTCGTTCAGGCTCTCCGCGAACTTGTTCAGCGTGAAGCGGGTGTCGCAGGAGATGGCGAGGATCTGCGCGTCCTGTTCCTCGTACTTCTTGCTCTCCAAACTGAGAGACGTGAGCTCATTGGTTCAGCCGCCGGTGAAAGCGGCGGGGTAGAAGGCCAGCACCACCTTCTTGCCCTGGAGCCCGCTGAGCGTGACGGGGTCGCCCTTGGTGGAGTCCAGCGTGAAGTCCGGCGCTGGCTGTCCGACATCGATGGCCATGAGTCCCTCCCGATAGAGTTCTGGGCTGGGGGAATTCTAGCCGCTGGCCCCGCCAGTGTCCACTTCCAGCCCGGAGGCCAGCCCATGGAGCGAGAGCTGTCCGGGCGCGTCGCCGTCCGCCACCTTCCACTGGGCCGTGCGGTCCAGCATCTCCTGCGCGTGCCGCCGCGCCGCGAGGCTCGCGCCGCCGAGCATGTGCGCCAACTCCTCGACGATGGCCTGCGCCGACAGCGACTCGGCCGTGGTGACGGTGCGGCCCGCCGCCAGGCCCTTCGCGATGCGCACGTGGGCGTCGGCGAAGGCGGCGATCTGCGGGAGGTGGGTCACGCACAGCACCTGCCGGTCGGCCGAGAGCTGCCACGTCTTGACGCCCACCACCGCGCCCACGCGCCCGCCGATGCCCGCGTCGATTTCGTCGAAGATGAGGGTGGGCGGCCCGGCGTCGGCGGCCAGCACGCCCTTGACGGCGAGCATGAGCCGAGAGGTCTCGCCGCCGGAGGCCGTCGCCGCCAGCGAGCGCAGGGGCTCGCCGGGGCCGGGCGACAGAAGGAACTCGACGCGGTCGATGCCGGTGGCATCGAAGGCGTACGCGCCCTCGGAGCCGTCCGGCCACGCGACGGGCGCGCCGCCGTCCTCGGCCTGCTGCGCGACTGCGACGTGGAAGGTGGTCGACTCCATGGCGAGGTCGCCGAGCTCCGCCTGCACCGCCGCGCTCAGGCGCTCCGCCGCCTCCCGGCGGCGCAGGGAGAGCGCGGCAGCGCGCGCGCCGATGAGGGCCAGCAGCTCACCCTCCTCGGCCTCCAGCGCTTCGGCGCGTTCTCCGCTGTGGGCGATGCCCTCGAGATCGGCGGCCGCCTCCTCGCCGAATTGGAGCACCTCCTCGACGGTGGCGCCGTACTTGTGCTTGAGCCGGCGAATGACCTCCAGCCGGTCCTCGATCTCCTGCAGGCGGCCGGGGTCGACGTCGACGCCGTCACGGTACGCCTGCAGCGAGCGGGCGAGCTCCTGCGCCTGGATGACGAGGGACT
>CAZCPU010000059.1:0-5320 GCA_964499855.1 uncultured Dehalococcoidia bacterium
CCCTACGCCAGCCGCTCCACGTCGTCGTGCACCGGCTGCCAGTCCGGGTAGTACGGCCCGTCCGGCTCCTGCCACTCCCGCAGCGACACGATGTACCCCGACGGGTCCTTGATCATCGCCTGCAGCCCCCAGAACGTCCGCGCGCTCCACGGCTCTCGCTCCACGTGCACCCCGGCGGCCCGCAGCTCGGCGATGGCCTCCGCGATGTCGTCCACCTGCACCCCGATGCGCGGCTCCGTCCGCCCGTCCTGGTCCGGCGTGTTCGCTGCTCCGTCCGTTAGCTCCAGCAGCACGCCCCCCAGCTCGCAGTAGGCCGAGAGCCGCCCGCCCATGGTGTACTTCCGCAGCAGCTTGAACCCCAGCCGCTCCGTGTAGAAGACGATGGACTCCTCCACGCTGCGCGACGGCAGGTAGATGTGGCTGAACGCCTTGGCTTGCATTGTGTTCCTCCTCGTTCAAGTGCACGTGCGACGATGTGCCGCGCAAGAGTTGTCCGGTGTCCCGGTGGTGCGCGGTCAACATACATGAATGCGGCGGGTGTGGCAAAGCGGGAGAAAATGCGAGCCGGGTTTTCAGGCTCGGTGGAATCGAGTCTGCTCGCCCCCTGTTCCCAAAACAAAAGAGTGTCCCGGCGGCTGGCACTTGCCGCCGGGACACAAAAAGGAGGGGCCGAAAGTCTGTCCGCCTCAATCTCCCGGATGGGAGGCCGCGGCGGGGTTTGGCCGCTACGTCAGAGCGGCCACGATGATTTCTACGTTCGCTCGTACCATGCCGATGTACGTCTCCGCGCCGCTGCCGGCGGGCCCAAGCGAGCCCGAGTAGAGTCGGTGGAAACTGGAGTCGGTCTCTTTCGCGATGGACTGCGCCAACCGCTCGGAGACGGTCGTTTCGCCAAACACTGCCGGCGCCGGGTGCTCTTCCAGCGTCTCCACCAGCTCGTGCAGGTGCTGTGCGGAGGGCTCCACGTCCGGGGAAAGCCCCGGCAGGATCGTGCCGACCACTTCAAACCCGTACAGCTGCGCGAAGTACTGGAAACTGTCATGGGATGTGACTAGGACTCGCCGGTCGGCCGGCACCGCGCGTACCGTGCTCTCCGTCCATGCGTGCAGTGCGTCCAGCTCGGCGGCGTACGCGTCGGCGTTCGCCTTGTACGTTGCCGCTCCATCCGGATCGAGCTCCGACAGTCGCTCGGCAATGTCGTACACGGCAATCTTCACTCGGGGCGGGTCAAACCAGAAGTGCGGGTCGTATAGGCCGTGCGCGTGACCCTCGTGACCGTGGTCGTCGGGGCCCTCTTCGCCGTGCTCTTCCTCCTCGCCGTGGTCGTGGTCGTCATGCTCTTCGTGCCCGCCGATGCCCGCGAAGGCCACACTGCGTGGCTCGCCGCCCACGGCCCACTCCCGCTCCTCGTGGCCGTGGTCCAGGTTGAACTCAATGACGCGGCCGTTGACCCGGTCTGTCAGGTACAACAGGTCGCCTACGGTGGTGAACGATGGCGAGGTGTCCCCGTCGAAGGGCTCCAACACCTCAATGGCTTCCAACAGGTCGCCCGTCGCCACGTCGACGACATTCAGCGTCCCGTCGTAGGTCAGGAAGAAGGCTTTCTCCCCGTGAGCGTCGAAGGCCGCCCTGAGCACCAGCTTGTCGTCCGTTCCCGGCAGCACCTGGCTCATGCTCTCGCCCTCGGCGTCGATGGCCCACAGCCCGCCGTTCACTCTGGCGCCGCCCTCATCTCTGTAGGACGCGGAGCCGAAGAACAGCTCGGCCTCCTCGTGCGACCAGACTGACCCGATGCGGGCCGCCTCGTTCATGCTCGAGTGGTTGGGTATGAAGACGTGATGGAAGTGCCCGTCGTGGCCCTCGATGAACAGCACGCCGCCCGTGCAGCCGAACATGACGCCGTGGTGGTTCGCCGCCTCTCCGTGGAGTCCGGGGCACGCCCGATTGCTGGCGTCGTACACCACGGTGTTGTCGAACGTGCGCACCTCTACCCCGATGGGAAGGCTGCTGGTCGCGGTCGCAGGGTAGTCCGGGTTGTTGGAGGTCACCACTGCGTACTCCTCGTCCAGCGGCACCACCGCGCCGTGCTGCAGCCCCGTGTCGAGCCACACCGGTTCGTAGGAGTTGCGGTCCTCTACGAGCTCGTGCTCATCGAAGACCGCGGCGCGGCCGGTCGCGTCGTGGAAGATGGCCGTCTGGCCCCCGTGGATGGTCACATGTACCGGACGCTGGTCCGTCGTGCCCAGGGTGAGCTCGGAAACGTCGCCTTCAACCAGGTCGAAGTGGTCCCCATGCTCCTCCAGGTAAACGCCGCCGTCAAAGATCTGTACACGGTCGTCGTTGTCCTCGGGACCCCGCGAAATGGCGTAGACAAACCGTCCGCTGGGGCTCGTGTACAGCGTTGCCGATGCCGCCGCTACCTCCAGCGCGTGCAGGTCCACTTCCCCAGTCTCAAGATCCAGGATCGAGACCCTCGGTTCGCTGCCGTCGGCGATCAACAGGCGGCCGTGTATCTCTGCGCCCTCTATGGCGTGGTCGTCATGGTCGTCGCCCTCCATGGCGTGGTCGTCGTGCGCGTGGTCGTGGTGGATTTCCACGAACTCAATGGGCGATACCACCTCGCCCAGCACGGAGATTCGCGACTCATCAGCGCTGGCGTTGTGGACTAGGTCCCGGAACCACTCGTCCTCCAGGCTGAGTCCTATGGTCAGCACCAGGTCGGCTGACGCGATGTCCGCGACGTCCCGCGCCCCTGGCTGATGAGAGTGGGGGTCCGCGCCGACGGGGAGGAGGGCCTTCACCTCAACCCGGTCGCCGCCCACGTTGCGCGCCCAGTCTGCGGCGATATTGGAGGTTGCCACAACGCTCAGTTTCGGCGTCATGCTGGTCTCTTCCACTGCCGTTGCCCCGGATGAGGTCGTCCCTCCGTCCGTGCTTTCTGCCGTTGCCTCGTCTTCTGACTGACATGCCATCAGCGCCGCCATCAGCGCAGCCGCAAGCGCCAGCATCCAAATGGCCTTGGCGACTCTCCCTCCCATCGGCCTCCAGACGTTCCCATAACCCAACATGATTGACTCAACCCCTTTCTGTTCTCTCAGACAATCAGCTCAATTGGTCGCGATAATTGCCCCAAGTTGTGCATGATGCTGTCAGATTTATTGAGATAAAGTATCAAATTACTCGAAGGTTACCCACACATGCCGTCCGCTTCTGTGTCGTTGAGCAGTCGCAACCTGCATGGGCATTAAAGGCCTTCAGCCGCTTCGAGGTACATGCCTCTCAGCTCTATTCCTCCAAGATACTCGCTAACTATTACGATACTTTGTCTCAATATTTTCCACACGTTCTATGCCGTGTTTTGTTTCCGGACGTTTCAATCTAAAGTTGGCGCACAGCGCTGTCAAGGCTCCCGCGGCAAATGGGACAGGAGTGAGACAATCCCTGCCCATACCCTGGTCTGTCCCATGAATGGCGTAGGGCTTGTTGTCGGTGGCGGTTTGCGGCCGGGAGATTGTTTGGGAATGATGAGTCTTCATGGTGTAGCTGCAATGGAATGCACCAGCTTCAAGACGGTGAAGGTTGGGTTTCCTGCCGTGCTCCCTCCCTTTTGGCCGGTGCTTCCCCGCCGTACCCCCGTTTGACGCTCCCGGCGCCCGATGCTAGCGTACCGCCATCGCGAGCGAAGGGAGACCGCACCATGGACGTCGTCGACACCCACTGCCACGCCGGCACGAGCTGGTTCGAGCCCATCGAGACCCTGTTGGCCTGCATGGACAACTACGATGTACGCCTCGCCCTGCTCACCCAGCACCGCGGCATGTTCGACAACACCTACCTGCTTGAGTGCATCGCCCGCTTCCCCGGCCGCTTCAACGCCATCGCCGGCGTCGACGCCGCGGCCCCGGACGCCCTCTCGACCCTCGAGGAGCTCGCCGCCAACCCCGGCGTCTGCGGCATCCGCCTGCTGCCCCAGGACCGCTCCCCCGGCGGCGACCCCGCCGCAATCTGGCGTAAGGCCGGCGAGGTCGGTCTCCCCATCAGCGTCTTCCTCGTCAACACCGCCCACAGCGCCGATCCCGCCTTCCAGGAGCTCATCCTCAGCGTCCCGGACACCACCATCATCCTCGAGCACCTCTGCGGCATGTACTACCCCCGCAGCCCCGAGTCCGTTGTTGCGCCCTATGACAACTACAAGAAGGCGCTGGAGTTGGCATCGCGTCCCAACACGTACATCAAATTCGGCGGCATCGGCGAGTTCGGCCAGCGCCCCGGCCGCCTCACGCCGGACCTCCGCTTCGAGGACGTCCCGCCCGCCTTGGAGATGGCCTGCGAGGCCTTCGGCGCACAACGCATGATGTGGGGCAGCGATTTCCCACCCGTCGCCGGCCGCGAGGGCTACCGCAACTCCCTCGTAGGCACGCTCGATCACCCCGTCTTCAAGAGCGACGAGGAACGCGAGTGGGCATTCGGCAAGACCGCCCTGCAGGCATTCCGTGTGCGAGAGGCGTAGAGCATAGGCCTTCTCTCCGGTGGGGCGATGACTGAAATGGACGGATTCCCTACTGCGTCACTGTCTCCCGAGGTTCGTTCGGCCTGCGAACGGCTGAGGGACAGGCTGCTCCACCTCCTCGGACGTGACCTCGCAGCGCTGTGGGCCTACGGCGCCGCGGTCTCGCCCGGACCGCCCGCCCGGCTCGGGGACGTGGACGTCCACGGGGTGCTCACTCGACCGCCCTCGGCGCAGCAGGCTGTCGGCATGGAAGCGGCGAGGCGCGAGCTGGAATCGGACCTTGGCCTTGAGCTGGATGTCTGGTACATCCTCGAGCGCGACGCGCAGCGTTCAAAGCCCCCGGCTCACTTGTTGCTGCCGGACCAGGTCGACGATATGTGGGCTCTGCACCGCTGCCATCTGCTCTCCGGCCGGTATGTGCTGCTCCAGGGTGCCCCACCGGCCCGCATAGTCCGCTGGCCCATTTGGGTCGAGGTGCTCGCCGCGCTGCGGCATGAGTGCGCATACATGGAGGAGGGCCTCCGCCTGATGGACGAGGAGCAGTTTGGGCGGTACGTGGTGCTGAATTGCTGCCGCATCGCCCACACCCTCGCCACCCGCGATGCTGCGTGGACCAAGCTGGAGTCGGCACAATGGGCGCTGACGGCGCTGCCGCACCAATGGCGCGAGCCGGTCCTTTCGGCGCTCCGTTCGTATGACAGCCGCGAGCTTGCCGGCGACGACCGGCTGCTGCGCGAGTCGGGTATGCAGATGGTGGCGTTTGTGCGAGGGCTCTTGTCGTAGGTGCCGCGAAACTGCACCCGTTGAGGC
>CAZCPU010000059.1:5420-11615 GCA_964499855.1 uncultured Dehalococcoidia bacterium
CCGAAGTACGCCGGCCACACCAGCGAGTTCGTCCCGATGAGCCCCCCGATGCCGAACCCGGCCCCGGCCGCGTACAGCAGCGCCACGTTGCCCTCCATGAAGATGAGCATCGGCATCGCCACCGCGGAGAACACCCCTATGCCGATGATCACCGTGCGTATGTGGTAGCGCTCCGCCATGAAGCCCCAGAAGAAGCGCGCCAGCACGCTGAAGAGGCCGTAGATGCTGAACCCCAGCGCAGCCGCCTGCGTCGAGTGTCCCTTTTCGATGAACATCGGCACCAGCGTCGAGGGCACGCCGTTGGGCGAAAGGCTCGCCACCGCGAGACCGAAGACGAGCACCCACATGATGGGCGTCTTCACAGCCTCCCGCATGGTGTAGTCGCGGACGTGCTGCACCGCTGCGGCCCGGCTCGCTGGTACCGGCTCGATGCCCCCGTCGGGCTCCAGTCCGACGTCCTCCGGCTGCCTCCACACCAGGAATCCCGGGAGGATGGTGAAGACCGCCGTCAACACGCCAAGGAACGCCCACGTCCCCCGCCAGCCCACCGATTCCAGGACGAGGGCAAACAATGGCGGCAGCACGAACGCCGCCGCGCCCGACCCCATCGTCGCGAAGGCCATCGCCCGGCCCCGCTTCCGGAAGAACCACCGCGGCACCACTGCGGACAGGATGAGGAACCCGGCCCCGGCCACAGAGAAGCCGCCCACCACGCCGTACAGTGCCAGGAACTGCCAGTGCGATTCCACGTACGCCACCGCAACCAGCGAGATCGACGCCAGCACGCCGCTCGCCACCGCGAGCGTCCTCGCGCCGTGCTTCAGGTCGGCGAACCGTCCCAGCACGAACATGCTCCCGGCGCCCACCAGCATCCGAAGCGTCAGCCCCAGGTAGATGGAAGAGAGGCTCCAGCCAAGGTCGTCGCGCATCGGGACCGCGATGACGCTGGTCGCCCAGAACGCCCCCGCCGTTATGAAGCCCAGCAGGAAGCTGACGATAACAATCACCCAGCCGTAGAAGAATGGCAGCCTGCCGTGCCAGGACTGGGCCCCTCTGCCCGTCTGCTGCTCCGCCATTCGCTCCCCTCTAGGTGGACTCCTGCAACGCCAACCCGTGGACCCTTCGCCCTTAGTCTATCGAAACCTTAGCCCGTTCGCTCTGCGCCCGTCGCACCCATGGCCCGTTCGCCCTGAGCCCATCGCACCCATGGCCCGTTCGCCCTGAGCCTGTCGAAGGGCCGATGTCCTACCCCGCCTCTTGACGAGACGCGGACGCTTGCTGCGGCGGCTCGACCTGCCGCTGGGGCCTCGCGAGGACCATCGCGGCCGCGCACAGCAGCCACGAGACCCCCATGCACCACAGCCCGAAGCTGTAGCTCCCCGTGCGGTCGAAGCTCTGCGCCATCAGCAGCGGCCCCGACGCGTTCACCACCGTCGCAAACGGCCGGCTGACCCCCACGATCGCTCCCAGGTGCGTCCGCCCGAAGTACGCCGGCCACACCAGCATTTGCGTCCCGATGAACCCGCCAATCCCGAATCCCGCCAGCGCCGAGTACAGCAGCGCCGGGTAGCCGGCCAGGAAGATTAGCAGTGGCATGACGAGCCCCGTGAACACGCCGATGCCGATGGTCACCGTCCGGATGTGGTGGCGTTCCGCCAGGAATCCCCAGAAGAACCGCGCCAGCATGCTGAACAACCCGTAGATGCTGAACCCCAGCGCCGCCACCTGCGTGGTGTGCCCCTTGTCAATGTACATGGGCACCAGCGATGCCGGCACGCCGTTCGGTGACAGGCTCGCTGCCGCCACGGCCAGCACCAGCACCCACATGACGGACGATCGCACCGCCTCTGACATGGTGTAGTTGTGCACGTGCTGCACCGCCGCGGCCCGGTTCGCCGGGATGGGCTCGATCTTGCCGTCCGGCACCAGGCCTACGTCCTCCGGCTGTCGCCAGATGAGGAATGCCGGGAGTATGGTGACCACCGCCGTCATGGACCCCAGCGCCACCCACGTGCCCCGCCAGCCCACGTAGTCGAAGATGAGCGCCATCACCGGCGGCAGGATGAAGGCCGCCGCTCCTGATCCCATGGTTGCGAACGCCACTGCCCGGCCCCGCTTGCGGAAGAACCAGCGCGGCACCACCGCCGACATGATCAGGAAGCCGGTCCCCGCCTGCGTCATCCCACCCAGCACGCCGTACAGCAGCAGGAATTCCCAGTGCGACGCCACCTGCGACACCGCGATCAACGACACCGCCGATAGCCCCCCGCTGACGACGGCCAGCGACCGCGCGCCGTGCTTCAGGTCCGCGAACCGCCCCAGCAGGAACATACCCCCTGCACCCACCAGCCCCCGTATCGTGAGCCCCATGTAGATGGAGGATAGGCTCCAGCCAAGGTCCTCGCGCATCGGCACCGCGATGACGCTCGTCGACCAGCCGACGCCCGCCGTCATGAAGCTCATCATGAACGCGATGACGACGATGATCCAGCCGTAGAAGAAGGGCAGCCTGCCCTGCCACGACAGTGTCTCGCTCTGTTCCCCCCTGTCCATGCTCTCCTTTGCGGCTGCCCAACCGTCCCACGCCTGAGCATCGGCGGACAGCCGGAATCGACGGGTCGCGCCTCATCGTACACAAATGAAGAGCCCCACGACCCTCCGTGAGGTGAGCCGCGGGGCTCTTGACAGCCACTCAGTGGTTGCCTACTTGACGGTTATGTCGTCCCACACCTCGGAGTCTTGTGTGAAGTATACATCCCTCGGCAGCACGCAGCCGCCCGACCGCACCTTGTACGACTCCGGGTGGTGCGGCTGGTGTGGCTCGATGCCCTCTTCCAGTCGCTGCGCCGCCTTGATCAGGTGCCGGCGCATCCGGATGATCGCCATGTCCGTCGTCGCCAGGTGCTCCTTCGAGCGGTCGGCGATCGTCCCCATGCTGTCCGTCATCGCCGAGTCCTGCGCCCGCACGAACTCGATGCCCGTGTACGTTTCGTGCTTCTGCTTCTCCCGGTCGATCATGTAGTCGTTGCGCCGGTTCGCGATGGCCAGCCACGACCCGTCGTCCATGATGTAGTGGTCGAAGTTCGACTCGAACCTCTCCTCTTCCTTCAGCGGCCTGTACGGGTTCCACCTGATGTGTACGAACCAGCAGTTCTCGTCGTCAATCGGCACCATCGCCCCGCCCTGCACGTGGCCCCGCGGCTCCCGCGGGATCATCGTGAAGTACGGGAACAGCCACCGCGAGATCCGCCAGTAGTAGCTGTCCTCCTCCGCCCGTCGCCGCGCGCCGATGAGGATGCCCCCGTCCGTGTCCTCGACGAAGAACTTGGGCGCCCGGTCCGGAAACTGGTACTTGCCCGCCAGCGTCGTGGCCGTGGGCGCCGTGTCCAGGCAGTCCAGCCGGCTGTGCAGCAGCGATGCGTGTACCGTGTCGATGTCCCCCTCGATGACCTGCACGTAGTTGGACTCGTAGCGCAGCTTGGATACGGACACGTGGTCCAGCGGCAGCATGTTGTACTCGAGCTCTGGCAGCGGCGGCTCCAGTTCCGGCGGCCCCATGTAGGTCCAGATGAGCCCTCCCGCTTCCTTCGCCGGGTACGCCGTGATCTTGACCTTGTCCTTGAAGTTGCTCTCCGCCGGCTCCGACGGCATGTCGACGCAGGCGCCCGTCTTGTCGAACTTCCACCCGTGGTACACGCAGCGCATCCCGCCCTCTTCGTTCCTGCCGAAGAACAGGCTCGCCCTCCGGTGCGGGCAGTAGTTGTCGAGGATCCCCACGTCGCCGTTCGTGTCGCGGTACGCCACCAGGTCCTCGCCCAGCAGGCGGGCCCGCAGCGGCGCCCCGTCAGCCTCGGGCAGTTCCTTGGAGAGTAGTATCGGGTGCCAGTAGCGCCGCATCAGGTTGCCCATCGGCGTACCGGGGCCCACTCTGCACAAGTAATTCGTTTCCTCTCTGGTCAGCATGAGGTTCCCCTCCTCTGATTTCCTCGACGCTCCCGTCGGGCCCTTCCAGCTTGCCCGCGAGTGTACTCCCCGCACGCGCGCACGCCAAGCCGCGATTTCCGATACTGGTTATCGGGTTATGGATACAGCAGCAGCTTCCCCGTCGTCAGCCGCCCCTGCAGCTGCCGGTGGGCCTCCGCCGCGTCAGACAGCGCGAACCGCCCGTGCACCCTGACGTTCAGCGTTCCCGACTTCACCCAGCCGAGCAACTCGCCCGCCCGCCACTCCAGCTCCTCCCGCGTCTGCGTGAAGGCGTTCCCGCCCGTCCGCGTGAAGACCAGCGACTTCGCGCCGATCTTGGCGATGTCCAGCGTCGGTACCGGCCCGCTCGACTGCCCGTACAGCGCCATCATGCCCCGCGGCGCCAGCGCCTCGAGGCCCCCGGCGAAGGTGTCCGCGCCCACGGCGTCGTACACGACGTTGACTCCCGCGCCGCCGGTGATGCGCTTGACCTCCTCCACGAAGTCCCGCTGCGTGTACAGCACCGCGTGGTCGGCTCCCGCTCCAATGGCGATCTCCGCCTTCTCGCTCGTCGAGACCGTCGTGATCACCGTCGCGCCCCGCATCTTCGCCATCTGGATCAGCAGCAGTCCGACGCCCCCCGCGCCCGAGTGTACCAGCGCCGTGTCGCTTTCCTTGAGCGGGTAGACGGACTGCGAGAGGTAGTGCGCCGTCATGCCCTGCAGCATCGTCGCCGCGCCCAGCTCGATGTCCATGTCGTCCGGCATCGTGATGAGCCGCGACGCCTGCGCCGCGACCCGCTCCGCGTACGAGTACCGCGTCGCGCTGTACGCCACCCGGTCGCCGACCGAGACCTCGCTGACGCCTTCGCCCACCTCCACCACGATGCCCGCGCCCTCGTTTCCGGGAATGAACGGCATGGGCACGGGGTACGCGCCGGAGCGCTCGTAAACGTCCCGGTAGTTGACCCCCGCCGCCTTCAGCTCGACGAGCGCCTCGCCGGGCCCCGGCGTCGGGTCCTCCACGTCCAAGTACGTCAGGACCTCGGGCCCGCCCGCCTCGAACACCTTTGCCGCCTTCATGACTCTCCGGCTTTCGTTCTGTCGCCGTTCGTGTGATTGAGGGCCCTACGGAATCAGGAGCAGCTTCCCCGTCGTCACCCGGCCCTGCAGCTGCCGGTGCGCCTCCGCCGCGTCAGACAGCGCGAACCGCCCGTGCACCCTCACGTCGAGCTTGCCCGATTGCACCCACCCCAGCACGTCGCCGGCCCGCATTTCCAGCTCCGCACGCGTCGCCGTGTACGAGTTCAGCGTCGGCCGGGTCACGTACAGCGACTTCGGGTTGAGTGCCGCCAGCGTGAGCGTCGGCACGGGCCCGCTCGCCTGCCCGTACAGCGCCATCACGCCCCGCGGCGCCAGGCACGCCAGCCCCTTCTCGAAGGTGTCTGCCCCCACCGCGTCGTACACCACGTTGACGCCCACCCCGCCCGTGATGCGCAGCGCCTCCTCGGAGAAGTCCTCCTGCGTGTACAGGATAGCGTGGTCCGCTCCCGCGCCCATGGCAATCTCCGCCTTCTCGCCCGTCGAGACCGTCGTGATCACCGTCGCGCCCCGCATCTTCGCCATCTGGATCAGCAGCAGGCCCACGCCGCCCGCTCCCGAGTGCACCAGCGCCGTGTCCCCCTTCCCCAGCGGGTACGTCGAGTTCGCCAGGTAGTGCGCCGTCATGCCCTGCAGCATCGACGCCGCCCCCATCTCGATGTCCATGTCGTCAGGCACCTTGATGAGCCGCCACGACGGCGCCACGACCTTCTCCGCGTACGAGCGCCCCGCGCCGGTGTAGGTGACCCGGTCGCCCACCGCGACCTCCGTCACGCCGGGCCCCACCTTGACCACGACCCCCGCGCCCTCGCCGCCGGGGATGATCGGCAGCGTCGGGTTGTTGACGCCCAGGCGGAGGTTGACGTCCATGTAGTTCACACCCGCCGCGTTCAGCTCGACCAGCGCCTCGCCTTCCCCCGGTTCCGGGTCCGGAACGTCAATGTACTCCAGTACCTCCGGCCCGCCAGCAACCGATACTTGTACCGCCTTCATGCTTCCTCCTTAAGTCGCAACCGTTCCGTCTGAGCCTGTCGAAGGGCTCACCGAACGGCGGCGCTAAACCAATCTTCTATTCCCCCACCACCGCAATGACCTCGATCTGCACCTTCATGCCCCCTGGCGGCGGGTTGTA
>CAZCPU010000060.1:0-11414 GCA_964499855.1 uncultured Dehalococcoidia bacterium
TGCATCCCGCCGGTGATTGGCCTATCGGCTGAATGTGTACGTGAACAAACTGAAGTCCGGCGAGTTCGTGCTCAGGCGAAGCTCGGCCCGACGTTGCATAGGGCTCTGGATCACGTTGTACATGCGCGGGCCGTCAACGTTGAGCACAGTATTGCCGCTGTCATCCTCTATAACATCCTTGCCCCGGTGCTCGACGGGGACTGGTTCACCGTCCAGCGTCACAATGACCGGGAACGGGTCGCCGCCAGTAGGTCGCACAACTACATTGACGCTCCGTGCGCTGTAGTTGATTCCAATGTAGTCCTCAAAGTTGCTGGATGGCCGGCCGTGGGTCACACTTTCGCTGTCGATGCTCCAGACGCCCTGCAGGTAGAACTTGCCGTCCTCATAATCGCCTGGGTCGCTGTACTGAGTTGGCGTGCCGCCGCCGTATCCTTCCGAGTTGCCCAGATAGTCAAATCGGGCTCTCCACGCGCTGCCCGCGTAAATCTCGTGCGTCCTTGGCTCGCCAGAGGGAGGGGCGTCGCCCTGTTCGGGGACCACGCCGCCGACGGGAATGTGGGAGATGTCGTTGCCGGCCTCTTCCAGGAGCGCGCGGATCCAAAGTTCCGTCTCCAGATATGCGCCCTCGCCGATGTGGTGGAAGCGCGCCTCGCCGTTCTGGTCCATGAGGAACTTGTGGGGCCAGTACCGGTTCTTGTAGGCCCGCCAAGTGTTGAAATCGTTGTCCATGGCCACCGGCCACGTTATCCGCTCTCGTACCATTGCTTCCCGGACGTTCCCCTCGTCCTTCTCGAACTCGAACTCCGGTGCGTGGACGCCAACGATGGTGAGCCCGTTGGCGGCGTACTTCTCGTTCCAGTCCCGCAGGTACGGAAGCGTTCTCAAGCAGTTAATTCAGGTGTATGTCCAGAAGTCCACCAGCACAACCTCGCCCTGCAGCTCCGTCATGGTAAGGGGCGGGCTGTTCAGCCACATGGTCAGCCCGGTGAACTCCGGCGCCTGGTCCTCGTCATGTCCTGTTGGGCCGGTGATTTCGAAGCCGTGCTGCAGCGCCTCTTCGAGCGCGCTGAGCTGCGGCTCCTCGGGCTCAACAGGCGCCGACGGGGCGACGGCCACTGACGCCGCGGGCTCCGTCGTCGTCGCGCCGTTGTCGTCATCAGAGCAGCCCGCGATGGCGAGCACGGCCACCGTCGCCAAAACTGCGACGATGGCACCGGTCCGACGTTTCACAGACATTCCTCCTTCAACAGATTGCCGTTGCGTTAGAGGGTCACATATCCAGTATACGCCGCAAACGGCCCGCATAGGTGACCTAGCTGCACTGCAGGCCCAATTGACCGCCGGCCCTCCTAGCCGACACCCGGTCATCGGGCGATGCGGATGAGGTCGTACATGTGGCGGGAGAGGCGGTATGCCTGGCCGATGCGATCGAGGAGACCACCTTCTCCGGGAATCGTGTGGTTGAAGGCGAGGAACTCCGTGTAACGCACGTCATCCCTGTGTGAAAGCGCCTGAACCAGCCGCCGCGACTCGGCGACGGGGACGTGCCGGTCATTCCGGTCGTGCATAAGGAGCAGACGCGCTCGCACCCCGTCAAGGTGGTTGGAAGGCGAGATAGCAGCGAGACCGTCGCGAAAGGCCTGCGGCAGCGAGAAATAGAGCATCTCCGCCTCCTCCGGCGACACGCCGTCGATGAGCCGTGTAACGTTGCTCGCCTGCGGCGATATTGCACCGAGTTCCTCATCGGGGACGGGCATGTCCTCCAAGTAGCGGTCGGTAAGCAGGGACACGTCTTCCGGGGCGTCAAGCGTCTCAATGAGCTCATGCGAAAGGACGCGCATCGTCAGGGCATGCGGTTCCCATGGTGTGCGCTCGCCATCGTAGAGCACGCTTCGGGACGCCGCCTCCTGCATGAGAGATTCAAGATCATAGTACGGTCCGAATGCATTGACGAAGTGGACGTCGCCGCTGATTCGCGCATCGGCGGCGGCCACCATGGCGAATGAGCCGCCGACGCTGAAGCCACCGATGCCCGTGCGCTCCGGGTCCACGTATTCCTGTGACGTGAGGTATTCAAAGGCGCGCACCAGCTTCCCCGGGTCGTCCAGCTGCATGTCTGCATCGGTGCCCAGGTCCGGCGACCAGTGCAACATCGTCACAAAGCCGGCCCGAGCGAGCGCCTTGCCGAGGTTGACGGTGGTCGCGTCACTCAGCCCGGTCGGGCTGGCCCCAATCGACAGCAGCACCGCCGGGCGTTGATTGCCGTCCGGAAGGCGGTACACGTCCGCGACTGCGCTGCCCTGGTCAGAACCGTATACGGCCTCGTAGCGAATGGGCTCGCGCGTGAACCACGGTTGCGGTTGCACGGGCAAGTCCAGCGTCTGCGCAACAAAGAGCGCGGTGTGGAAGGCTGCCCGCACCTGCGGCACGACCATGATGATCACGGCCAGGACAATAACCGGCAGGGCAAGGTACTTTAGCAGGAAGTAAAGGAAACCGTAGAAGGCACGCTGCAACCGACGCACCAGCCTTCTTCGACGCAAATCCGACTCCCCCTCTTGCTGATTCCAACCAGCTGCCCGGCCTCAGACCCGGCTATTGCCTGCGCGATGGGCAGCCCTCGCGTAAAACACAGTCGGCGCAGAGCGGCCGCAACGCCTTGCACACCTGCCTTCCGTGCGAAATCAGCGCGACGTGAAATGCGTACACTTCGTCCGGCGCCACCAGCGCCTCAAGCACGTCATGCGCCTTCTCCGCCGACACCTTCGGCCCTATTAGCCCCAACCGCTTCGAGACGCGGTGGACGTGGGTGTCGACCGCCATTGCAGGCATCCCTAGCGCGAAGCACAGAACAATCGCCGTCGTCTTGGGACCCACGCCAGGCAGCGCCCGGAGCCAGGCCTTGGCCTCCTCAAGCGGCATCTCTGCGAGGAAAGACAGGTCGAAGCCGCCGGTCAACTCGCGCACCTGTTTCAACGTCTCCTGGATGCGCGGCACTTTCTGCTTGGCGAGCCCCGCCGACATCACGTAGGGCGTAATGTCCTCCGGTTCCGCATCTGCGATGGCGTCCCACGATGGGTAGGCTGCCTTCAGTCTGTGCCCGGCCCGCTCAGAGTTCACGTCGGACGTGTGCTGCGACAGGATCGTGAAGACCAACTCCGTCACCGGGTCGTAGCGCGGCGACCACTCAGCCCGACCCTGCTGCGTCTCCAGCAACGCAAGCACCTCGGCGGCCCGCTTCCTGGGCGCGTGCGGTCGGCGTGGACGGCGTTCCCTTGCTGGCATTGCATTCCCCTGACCCTGACACGTAGAAGCTGCAGGACGCGAAACGAGCGTGGCAGCATCATCGTACACAAAACGGTTACGCGAAAGGAGCAGGAAATGGCGCGAATACTTGGTGACTTGACCATCCGGCTGAACGGGAACGGTGCGACCTGGAGTCTGACGGAGCCCCTCGAGTACCACGTCGGGGCAGCCGACAGCGACACGGTGGTCGTAGTGCCAGCAGGCTTCAAGACGGACCTCGCCAGTGTGCCGTGGTTCGGACGCTGGCTGGTATCCAGTTGGAAGGGCACGGCTCGCGCAGCCGTCGTCCACGACTTCCTCTACTCAAGCTTTGGGAGACGGGTGCATGGCTTCACTCGCTCGCAGGCCGATGCCATCTTTGGCGAAGCCCTGCGAGTGACCGGCGCCAAGCTGTGGCCGGTCATTTGGGCGGCCGTCCGGCTCTTTGGGCTCGCAGCGTGGCGGGGCCGGGAGCGGGAGTCCGTCGAGCCCTAGCGGCGGCGGTTGCCTAGGTGGAAGATGGGGCATATACTGCCCCTGCGCCAAAGTCTTGCTCTCTGGGCAGGCTATGGGCGCAAGGGGCAGTACCGCCCCTGCGCGCCGCGCACCCTCTGAGGGAGAAAACACCATGGCGACCATCTTCCACATCACCACCCGTGACCTCTGGCGACGGTCCATTCCACGCGGTCAGTACGCTCCCGAAAGCCTGCGGGCAGAGGGCTTCATCCATTGTTCAAACAAGGAGCAACTGCTGGATGTAGCCAACAGCAGGTTCGCCGGGGAGGACGACCTGGTACTCCTGAGCATTGACACCAGCGATGTCATGTCCGTGATTCAGTACGACAAGGCCCCCGGATTCGACGACCCGTTTCCGCACATCTACGGCCCCCTCAACCACGATGCCGTCAAGGCCGTCATCGACTTTCCCCCGTCCAGCGACGGTTCGTTTGCCTTGCCGCCCGACCTGGGGGCCTGACACCTACAGTGTCAGGCCCATGCGCCTCCGCGCCTACCAAGTGCATGGGCGCATTGCTATAATGGCGCGAATTACAGGAAGGGGAGTGCCATGCGAGACCTCATTGAGAGCGCGTTGAAGGGACTCAACGCCGACTATGTGGAGATCCGCATTGAGGAGCGGGAGTCTACGAACATCGCCTTCCGTGGCCGAGAACTGGACGAGATCGGCCACAGCACGGGCAAGGGGGGCAACGTCCGTGCCTGCGTAAGAGGCGGGTGGGGCTTCGCATCCTTCAACAGCCTCGACGATCTCCGGGCCAAAGCGGTGCAGGCCGTCGAGCAGGCGCGCATGGTCGGCAACGAAAGGACCGAGCTTGCCGACGCGCCCCCGGTCATAGCCATCGTTCCTCCCCACATCGTCCACGACCCAGCGCAGGTCTCCCTGGCGGACAAGCACCGAATCCTCGAAGAGTACCTGGACCTACTCTGGGGAGGTCCTGAGATACAGACCTCATCGCTTCGGTACGCAGACGGTCATCGCACGATGTACTACGGCAACTCGCAGGGCACCTACACCGAGCAGGCCCGAATTGACGTGAACTTCTGGGCAAGCGCAGTCGCGAGGGCCGGCGGCGAGGTGCAGCAGGCAAGCATCAGCATGGGCAGCCTTGGCGACTTCGGCCTCGTGCACCGCATGCACGAGACCGTTGCAGAGCTGCCGCAGAAGGCCGTCGACTTCCTCAAGGCGCCGCAGGTCCAGGGCGGCGAGTACACCGTCATCCTCGACCCCATCCTCGCGGGCGTGTTCGTCCACGAGGCATTCGGCCACCTCTCCGAGGCTGACCACGTCTATGAAAACCCCAAGCTGCGAGAGGTCATGGTGCTGGGCCGGCGCTTCGGTGGCGAACACCTGAACATCGTCGACGGCGCCAAGATCCCAGACCTCCGCGGCAGCTTCCAGTATGACGAGGAGGGCGTGGAGTCCAACCGCACAGATCTCATTCGCGAGGGCGTTCTTGTGGGGCGCCTCCACTCGCGAGAGACGGCGGCCAAGATGGGTGAGACGCCCTCGGGCAACGCACGCGCCATCGGTCACCAGTTCCCGCCCATCGTCCGCATGACGAACACCATCATCGAGCCGGGCGAGGCCACGCTCGAGGACTTGCTGGAGGGCGTCAAGGAGGGCGTGTACTGCAGCAACTGGTACGGGGGCATGACCAGCATGGAGCAGTTCACCTTCTCAGCCGGGGAGTCTTACATGATCCGGGACGGCCGCATCGAAGAGGCAGTGCGACCCGTCATGCTCTCCGGCAACGTCTTCACCACGCTAGAGAACCTGGACGGCGTCGCCAACGACCTGGAGATGAACGAGGGCGGCGGCTGCGGCAAGGGCGGCCAGTCGCCGTTGCCCGTGTCCAACGGCAGCCCGCACATTCGCCTGCGGAACTGCCTAGTGGGAGGGCGATAGGATGCGGGAAGAAGAGGTACTGGCCCTCGCAGGGAAGCACGCGGACCAGGCGGAGGTATTCTCCGTCAGCAGCCGGAGCATTCCGGTGTCCTACGAGGCCAACCGCCTGAAGAGCGTAGATACACGGGACTCAAGCGGCATGGCCTTGCGCATCATCAAGGACGGGCGAATCGGCTTTTCTTCAACCACGGACCTGGACGACACAGAGGGGCTTGTCGGCCGCGCCGTGGAGATGCTGCCCTTCGGAGCACGCGCCCACATGGACTTTCCCAACTCGAGTGAGTATGCCCACGTCCCGACGTACGACGAGGGGACCGCCGCGCTGCAGTCCGCGTCCCTCGTCGAGGTTGGCGGCGCGCTCATCGAGAAGATGCACGCCGACTTTCCCGACGTTGTCTGGGAGGGCCGGGTCTCCCAGGGCGTTTCAACCACCAGGTTGCTGAACAGCAAGGGCCTTGTGGCGGAGGAAACCTCCAGCAGCATGGGCCTCGGCGTCGAGGGAACCCTGGTGCGGGACACTGACATGCTCTTCGTCTTCGGCCGCGCAAGCTCGTGCAAGCCGGACCTGGACACGGGCGGCGTCATCGCGGCACTGACGCGCAAACTACAATGGGCCGAGCGTGTCGCCGCCGCGCCGACGGGGCAGGTACCCGTGATATTCACCCCGCAGGCCGTCGCCGGGCTGCTGCTCGGGCCATTGCTCGCGGGTTTCAACGGGCGCAACATCGTGCAACAGTCTTCACCGCTCATAGAGAAGCTGGGCAGCCAGATCCTCGACCCGCGCATCACCGTCTGGGACGACCCGACCAACCCCTTTGTCCCCGGGAGCCGCACCTTTGACGACGAGGGCGTCCCGGCCGTTCGCTTCCCGCTGGTGGAGCGGGGTGTCATCGCGAATTTCTTGTACGATCTGCAGACGGCCGGGCAGGCCGAAGCGGCGACAACGGGCAGCGCGCACCGCGGGCTCGCAAGCCAGCCGGGCCCCGGCGCCAGCGTCATCATCATCGACCCCGGTGACACAACGTTTGCGGAGATGATTGCGGGTCACGACAAGGCGTTGGTGGTGGAGTCCTTCCTGGGGGCCGGACAGGGCAACATCCTCGGCGGTGACTTCTCCGCCAATGTGCTCCTGGGGTATGCCGTGGAGAACGGCGAGGTGACCGGCAGGGTGAAGGACACCATGGTCGCTGGCAACGTCTACGCTATATTGGAGGCGCTGGGAGCGTTGGGGTCGGAGCCGGAGTGGGTCGGAGGGTCGCTGCAGACCCCGGCCCTCTGCTGCAACGGCGTCTCCGTATCCTCCAAGGGATAGGAGAGAGGCGTGACGCTGAAGGCCTATCTGGAAGAGTTGGTGCAAGACGGCGGGCCCATCCGGTACGCTGAACTGGTGGAGTTGTCCGGCCTTGCACCCGATGAGATGGAGCTGGTCCGGGACGCTTGGCCGCGCATCAACCATGACCGCCGCCTGATGCTCGTCTCCCGCCTCGTCGAGACCAGCGAGGACAACGTCGACCTCGATTTCAGTCAGATCTTCAAGCTCGCGCTCAAGGACGACGGCGAACAGGTCCGCGCTAAGGCCGTCTCCGGCCTCTGGGAGTGTGACGAGCGGCCCCTGATGACCACCCTGCTCCGGCTTATCCAATACGACCCGTCGATGGAGGTCCGGACTGCCGCGGCCCAGGCGATAGGCAAGTACGCGGAAATGGCGGAGGACGGCAAGCTGCTCCCCAACGACCGCATCCGCATCCAGACGGCGTTGCTTCCACTTGTAGAGGACGAGGAGCGCCCCGTTGAGCTGAGGCGCCGAGCGCTTGAGGCCGCAGGTGTCTTCAGCGACGACAAGGTCTCGCAGCTCATCCATTGGGCCTACCGGCACCCCGACCCACGCATGCAGCAGAGCGCAATTTACGCCATGGGGCGCAATGCCAACCCAGAGTGGGTGTCAATCATCCAGAATGCCCTGGAGCGGGAGGAGCCGGCCATGCGCTACGAGGCGGCGCAGGCATGCGGCGAGATGGGCTCCGAGGAGATGGTCCCGCACCTGCTGCCCCTGCTGAAGGACGAGGACGTACAGGTGCGCATATCGTCCATCAACGCGCTTGGGGCCATCGGCGGCACCGTTGCGAAGAAGGCCCTCAGGCTGTGCGCCCGGTCGGAAGACGAGACGGTGTCACAGACCGCGAGCGAGGCCCTGGAGTCGCTGGAGCTGGAAGAGGACCCGCTTCACTTCAAATAGCTGGGACCCACTCCCAGCTCACCCCATGCCATGGCTGCCGCGCCCAGCAAGCCCGCATCGTCGCCCAGCACCGTCGGCGTGACGGGCAGCGTCGCCTTGTCGCCGCGCATCCCGTGCTTCCTCGCTGAGGCGGCCATTGCGGGCCAGAAGATATGCGAGTTGCTGGCCACGCCTCCGCCGATCACGATCATCTCCGGGTCAAGCACGCTCCGCAGCGATGCCACGCCCACGCCAAGGTAGCTTCCCCCCATCCTCAGCACCTCACTGGCGAGCTTGTCGCCGCGGGCCTCCGCCCGCACCAGCGTTTCGGCCCGTACGCGGGAGATGTCGCCGCGCGCCATTGATAGGACGACGCTCTCTTCCCCGACCTCGAGACGCTCCCGGGCCATGCGTGCCAGCGCGGTACCGGAAGCCATCACCTCCAGGCAACCGCACCCTCCGCAAGGACACGGCGGGCCACCCGGCTCGACGACGAGGTGGCCGATCTCGCCCGCAAACCCCCGCAGGCCGCCGTACAACTTCCCATCGAGCACGAGGCCGCCGCCGACACCCGTGCCGAGGGTCACCATGACCAGGTTGCTCATGCCTCGGCCCATGCCGTAGACGTACTCGCCGAGGGCAGCGAGGGAGGCATCGTTGTGCACCCAAGCGGGAATGCCGCAGTTCGCCGAGAGGTCGGCAGTGGGCGACGCGCCGTCCCACGTAGGCAGGTTGGGCGGATTGTGCACGGTGGCGGCCACCGGGTCCACGGGACCCGCCAGCGCCATGCCGATGCCAGTCACCTCGACGCCGGGGAGTGTGGCGGTCATGCGCTCCAAGAGCCCGGCGAGCCGCCGCATCGCCGCCGGCTCGCCTCGCGACGCCTGCGTGGGGACAGCGTCCCTCGCGAGGACGTCACCGGCGGGCGAGACCAGCGCCCCGCGCATGCGGGTGCCGCCGATGTCAACCGCGAACACCGCCTGTTGGTCAGCCACGCCAGCCACCTCCTTGTCAGCCGCTTCACTATACGCACAAACGGGGGTAGTAGCTACCGCCTCGTGTCGGGTTGAAGTGCGGGGAAGCTATGGAGGATAATGGCGCAGTTGCCTGGTCACACATCCTTTGTCCCCATACGGTGTGAGCTATGACGATGCGCGGAAGAGTTGAGCACCACACGTCCGCGGGCGGTGTGGTCTGCAGGGTCCGGGAGGGTGTCGTGGAAGCCGTCCTTTGCGGCCGGGACAGCCCTCGCAAGTGGAGCCTCCCCAAGGGCACCCCGGAGGAGGGCGAGTCCACGCAGGACACGGCGCTCCGGGAAGTAGCCGAGGAGACCGGCTTGCATGTGGAGATCGAGGCCCCCATCGGCTCCATCACCTACTGGTTCATGCTCCCCCCGGAGGGCGTGCGCTGCCGGAAGGTCGTCCACTACTTCCTCATGCGGGCCACCGGCGGCAGCACCGAGGAGCACGACGCCGAGTTCGACGAGGTGCGCTGGTTCCCCTTCGAGGAGGCGCTGGCCGTCATGCAGTACCCCAACGAGGCGCGCACGCTGGAGAAGGCGCTGACGAAGCTGGAGAGCGTCGGCGCCGAAGCTGGCGAAACGCGATGAGAAGGCAGGAACCGGAACCCTTCCTCATGGTGGGGGAGAAGGTGTGCATCCGGGAGAAGCGGCTCTCCGACGCGGAGGAGGACCACTCCTGGCGGCAGGACCCGGAGCTCGCCCGCCTCGACGCGGCCGCGCCGCTGCGCATGGACTTCAAAGAGTTCGTTCGGCAATACAAGCGCGAGCTGGAGTACCCCAGCGCCTTCTCCCGCCGATTCGGGGTGGACACGCATGAGGGCGTCCACATCGGCAACTGCATGTACTACGACATGGACTACTTCCGGGGGAGCGCGGAGCTGGGCATCCTCCTGGGCAATCGCGAGTACTGGGGCGGGGGCTACGGCACCGAGGCGGTGCAACTGCTGCTCTACCACATGTTCACACACATGCCCGTCAAGCGCGTCTACCTCCATACCCTCGACTGGAACCACCGGGCGCAGCGCGCCTTCGAGAAGTGCGGTTTCAGGATCATCCGGCCCGTGAAGCGGAGCGGGTGGGAGTTCCTCTACATGGAGCTGAAGCGCGAACACTGGGCCGAGCTTCAAAGGGAACGCGAAGAGCGGGAGGCACGGGAGAGGGCCAAAGAGCCGACCTCCTAGCCGGCCCGCGCAGGCAGCTGGACGGTCGCGGCGCCCGTTGTCGTCTGCTCACCCTTGCTGTTTACGAGCGTAAGGGCGCAGTCGACGAGGTGCGCGCCATCCTGCTCGTACACCTTTGTGACGCGGCCCGAGCTGGTTAGGTCGTCGTTGGGGACGTCTGCGCCACGGTAGCGGACCGAGAGCTTGCGGAGGGCGCCGTCGGGGCCCATCCAGTCGGTGACTACCTGGGCGAGGTAGGCGTTCTTGAGCGCTCCGTGGACGATCAGCCCCGGGAGGCCGATGTCGACGGCGAAGTCCTTGTCATAATGCACCTCGTAGAAATCGCCGGAGGCGCCCGCGTACTTGACGAGCTGCCGGGTGGTGGGCCGCTTGACGAGGGCGGGGAGTTCGTGACCGACCTCTACATCCTCCCAGAACGGTGTCTGTGGCATTGGCGTGTTCCCTCCTGTTTCCGCTGGCCCCTCGATGGATGCGGGCCATCGTCAGCATGGGGTTGGCAGAGTAGGTTGGCGGTGAGCGCCCCCATCCTAACCTTCCCCCGCGAGCGGGGGAAGGAACCTGTTGTCTAGTAGCGAATCAGGGTGTTCTTCTGGGTTGCCAGCCACGCGCCTTGCTGGTTGGTGTAGCGCGTTTCTATCTGCAGGAAGACGGCGGGGCCGACGCCTATGTTGCGCTGGTTGACGCTGGCGAAGCGGGTGACGGCGGTGACCGTGTCGCCGACGCGGACCGGGGCGCCGTACTCCCAATCGCTGCCGCCGTCGAGCATCTGGGGGAAGGCGTCGAGCTCGGGAGCTGACGGGAGCTCGGACAGCATGGCGCGGAGAAAGGTGGGCGGCGCGGTGTCCACCCAGCGCTCGCTGTCGTCGCCGATGGCCTCGGCGAAGCGGCGGACATGGCCGCGCTCGACGGTCATGACGGCGGGCGGGATGTCGCGCTCCATGAGCGCCTTGCGTGATTCCGGCGAGAGGGACTTATCCTCGGTCATCTGCGGCTCCGTGATGCTGGTCTCGTTGACGCCCTTGGACGAGCCCTTCGAGATCCTCAGGACAGGCCCAGGGCGATCTGCCCCCATCCTAGCCTTCCCCGGCAAGCGGGGGAAGGGACTCCTGGGCGTGGGGGTTCCCGCTTCCGCGGGAATGACGGGGGCGAGCAGGCGATGCCGGACGGGGTTGGCGGTTGGCGCCCCCATCCCCGTATCGAGTACGGGGCGGGCTCTAACCTTCCCCCGATCGAGGGGGAAGGGACTGGCCGGGACCGGATGAAAGGAGGGGCCTCTTACAAGAG
>CAZCPU010000061.1:0-10909 GCA_964499855.1 uncultured Dehalococcoidia bacterium
ACCGTCGTCCAGCTCGCCGAGCTCCTCTCGGCCCCCATGGTCACCAGCTACGGCCGCAACGACGCCGTCCCCAACGCCCACGACCTCTACGTCGGCCCCCTCGGCCGTGCCGGCGCCGCCGAGGCCGGCCAGGTCTGCGCCCGCGCCGACGTCGTCCTCGCCGCCGGCACCCGCCTCTCCAACTTCACCTCCTTCTACGACAACCGCTACATCTCGGCCGAGGCGAAGATCGTCCAGATTGAGATAGACGAGCGGGAGCTCGGCCGCAACTACCCCGTCGCCGTCGGCATCCAGGCCGACGCCGGCGCCGCGCTGTCGAGCATCCTCGAGGCGCTGCGGACCGCGGCCCCCCAGCCCGATCGCGCCGCGTGGGCCGCCGAGGGCGCTGCCCTCAGGGCCCGTCGCCGCGCCAGGCTCGACGACGAGTCGACGTGGACCGGCGACCCCCTGAAGCCCCAGCGTGTCTACGGCGAGCTCCGCAAGGCGCTGCCCCCCGAGGCCGTCATGGTGCTCGACGCCGGTGCCTGCCCCGCCTTCGGCTACGACCGCCTCGATTTCCACCGCCCCGGCACCCTCATCACCCCGCTCGACTTCGGCGGCCTCGGTTTCGCCTTCCCCGAGGCCCTCGGCGCCAAGCTCGCCCGGCCCGATGCCCCCGTCGTCGCCATCCACGGCGACGGCGGCTTCCTCTTCAACGTCCAGGAGTTGGAGACCGCCGTGCGCGAGGGCATAGCGGCCGTGACCATCGTGATGAACAACAATCTCTGGGGCTCGGAGGCCGCCTACCAGCAAGCCCTCTACCCCGGCCGCGAGATAGGCGCCCACGTCACCAACCCCCGCTTCGACAAGCTCGCCGAGCTCTTCGGCGCCCGCGGCTACTACGTCGACCGCGCCGGCGACGTCGGCGACGTCGTCCTCGAGGCCATCGAGTCCAACCAGCCCGCCGTCATCGAGATTCCCGTAGACCCCAACGAGCTCCCCCGCCCCGCCCGCCTCGTCGAGTCCGCCCGCTAGCCGTCCTCGAGGCGGGCCCTCCGCGCCCGCGGCTCCTCGACGCCGCCGCGGTGCCAATCGCCCGCCTCACCCCCGACCCTCGGCGAACCGCCATCCGCCGTCATACTCCAGGCCCCTTATGCTCCACACGTACTTGATCCCCTCTTTGTCCAGCGACACGAGCTTGCAGAGGTATCGGTCCGCCTCGTTCAGGGAGATCGGCGATGGGCCGTCCGTGTTGAGGAATTCCAGTGCCCGGGCCATCTGTGCGTCCCGAGGGCCCTCCACTTGGATCGACCAGTAGTCGAACCCGCCCTGAAAGCCCATGGCGGAGAGGTTGTGCAGCTCCACCCTGTACGTCAGCGGCCCGCTGAAGTAGGCGTCGTTGGCCGCTTGCACCTGGGCCTCGGCATTGCGCCGCTCCTCGTCCGCGTCGACGCCCGCAATCTGCATCCAATCGTCAACGCTCAGCTTGTCCAGCGGGTTCGTCCGCTGCCAGTCCGCCTTGAGCAGTTCGGGGTCGACCACCAGGACGTCCGCGGGGCACCTGTGCAGCCACCGCTGTATCGCGCCGCACCGCCGGCAAACTCTCGAATACAGTCTCACGGGTCCCTCCAAGCAGAACGGGGGCCCCAATTAGAGGCCCCCGTCTTCTGTTGCGAGTGTGAGGTCGCGCTACCGGTTCGGCCCGCGGTCCGCCCCCTCGAGCTCCGGCCGGTCCACGAAGGCCTTCCGCAGCTCCCGCGTCGCCTCGAACCACCCCTGCCCCTTGGGCAATATGGTCCCGCCCGACCGCTCCTGGTACAGCTCCGGCCGGTCCACCGTCGGCGGCGTTTCGCCCTCTTGCAGGTTCAGGGACGCCCGGATGATCCGCCGCCGCGTCTTGATGACCATCGAGTCGCTCGAGCCCAGGTGCTCCTTCGTGCGGTCCGCTATCGCACCCATCTGCTCCGTCACCGACTGGTCCTGCAGGTGGATGCCGCTGATCCCCGTGTAGATCTTGTTGTTCTTCTGCGCCTCGCGGTCGATGAGGTAGTCGTTCTCCGCCCGCGCGGCCAGCCGCCACCGGCCCAGGAAGCCGCTGGTCTGCGGCAGGAACTCCGGCAGCAGGCTCGCCCCCGGCACGTTGTTCCCGCGCCCCGCGCTCCCGATGCCCCGCGCAAACGGGTTCGGCCCGCTGATGTTCCAGAACATCGTGTGCTCGTCGTCAATCGGCACCCACGCCCGCACCAGGATCTGCCACCCCAGCACGCTCGTCGGGATCATCGTGTAGAACGGCAGCAGGAAGTGCGCGATGCGCCAGTAGATCGAACCCTCCTCCGCCGGCCGCCACGCGCCGTACGACGTCCCGTAGTCCGTGTCGACCACGTCGTAACCCAGCGGCGCCCGGTCCTTGACCGTGTAGTAGTCGTACGACCCAGGCGTCAGCTTGTCCGCCGTCACGCTCCCCAGGTGCAGGAATCCCAGGTGCGACGTGTCGATGTCCCCCTCCAGCGCCTGCACGAAGTTGCAGTCCCGCATCGCCGTCCACACCGACTGCTCCACGTCGTCCGCCAGCATGTTCGGCTCGATGTCCGGCAGCGGCGGCAGCTCCGACCGCGGCCCCATGTACGTCCAGATGATCCCGTTCCGCTCCTGGCACGGGTACGCCTTGATCTTCACCTTGTCCTTGAAGTTGGACTCCGCCGGCTCCGACGGCATGTCCACGCAGTCGCCGTTCACGTCGAACTTCCACCCGTGGTACACGCAGCGCAGCCCGCACTCCTCGTTCCGCCCGAAGAACAGGCTCGCCCGCCGGTGCGGGCAGTAGTTGTCGATGAGCCCCACCTTGCCCTCGGTGTCGCGAAACGCCACCAGGTCCTCGCTCAGCAGCCGCACGCGAACGGGGTCGCTGTCCGGGTTCGGCAGCTCCCTCGACATGAGCGCGGGGATCCAGTGCTGCCGGATCATCTCGCCGGTGGGCGTGCCCGGCCCCACCTGGCACATCAGTGCATTGTCGCTGGCGGATAGCATGCTTCTCTCCCCCCATCTGAGTATGTATAGGCTTGGCCGAAGTGTAGTATTCGGCGGATTCCGCGTCAATGCTTGGCAAAATCACGTGGAGGGCAATTCACAACGTAGCTGAAAGAGGGCACGACACGGACTCCATCACTGCGAGTTCGCTGCTGACGACGGTGAATCGGCCAGCCCCGGCCTCACGCCATAGAGGTTCAAGCAGGGAGAAATAGGGTTCTGTCCGCTCGACGCTGTAGATGAAACCGTTGGTGTCCAGATAGACAGGCCCGGCGGTGGTCAACTCTAGCGTCCCCATGCCTCACGTTTATCTGTGATGTACGCGTCCACCTCTTTGCCCGTCTTGAACAGCCGGTGGCCCGGCGCTTCGGCAAGTACGTCTAGAACGGAGCGGCGCGCCTCGTCCGTGGAGGAGTGGACAACGACGTCCACGTTGTCCCCAGCCGCAAGCGCTGGGTCAACAATCTCAATCCTGCCGCCCGGCAACACCGTCGTCCTGTTATGCAACTCTTTCTGCATTGTGTGGGTCATCCTTCAGAGTGCGGAGGTAACGCGAAGACCGCCTCCCCGACTGCTGTGTCGCATGAGGTGGCTCTTATTGAAAATTCTGGGGAGCGCGTAAGCGCGTCAAGAAAAGAGTGGCCAGCTTAGTCGTCGATGAAAAATGTGCTTAGACCGGACCAGCCAGTTGACGGGTTCGCGACCTAATGGCGTCCGCATGGGCGTAAAGGTCGCTGACTTGTGTGACTTCTACGCCGTACTCTTGGCCATCGGAGCCTATGAGACCGACTGACTTTTTATTCTCGCTGAAGTAGAACCGGCATATGCGCCGGTTCCTGTTGTCATCCAACAGAATATTGCAGTAACTCTGGAAGTCCCGCTCGACAACTCGCATAGGGTCAACATCGGTCGCTACAATCGCCCTTACAATGTTCAGCCCCATTTGTTCGTCTTCCGTAAACACACTTTCTGGTCTGGAATACCTGCCCGGAACCTCGATATCCACCTCTTCTTCAATTGGGGCTTGGGTTGGCATCGCCGCTATTTTGAGCCTTTCTTCAATCTTCTCTTGAAGCAGTGATTGGACTGATCGCCTAACTATAGCCCTGAACTGGTCCCGTACTCGCTCAGTCATGCGACCATTGTAGATGTCTGAAACAAAGAACCTCACGTAGTCGTCACTTGGATTGTCCCACTGTGCGGAAATCGCTGCCTTTATCTCCTTTGTGTATCTCAGTTCGCTAGCGGCAGAGAGCACATCATCAATGTCGAAAGTTCCCTTGCAGAACTTTCCAAGCTCGTCGGCGTCGGTCGGCGACAGTGTAGAAAGATGAACGTCTAGGAAGGGGACGGGATCCATAACGTTGGGCTTGTCCAGGTCTGTGTAGAACTGGTACTGATCGCCGTTTGTGAGCACACCTACCTTGGCGTCACGGGTGTTGAAGTAGCGTAGAAGCTGTGTCGCCTTCTTGACATCCAAGGTGGAGCCGTGAGTCTTGCACTCCACCAGCATGGCGATGTTCTTGCCGCTGAAGACCGCGTAGTCGACCTTCTCCCCTTTGGCCTCACCTACGTCTGCAATGAACTCGGGTACTACCTCCATGGGATTGAAAACGTCGTAACCAAGGGCAGAGAGAAAGGGCAGAACTAGTGCGTGCTTGGTGGCTTCTTCCGTCTTGAGGGCGGGTCCCATCTGTTCAACACGAGATTTGATTTCTTCCAGCGCCTCTGCAAGCGAAGGCATAGGTCTACTCCTTCTAGGAAAGTCGCATGAGTTCCGGACTTGACGCTATGCCAGCTACTACACCCCTAGTTCGGGTTGTCCAGCCGCTGGCTCATGTCCGCGAGGAAGCTCTGGATGTCCGGGGGCAGGTCCGACGCCGCCTCTTCCTCCGCCGACCGCTCCTCGCCCGAGTTCGGGTGCCGCGAGTCGTAGTACGATTCCAGCCGCTTCACCAGCTCCTGCGCCGCCGGGTTGTTCTTGATCTCCGAGTCCAGCTCCGCGTACTGCTTCCGCCCCGCCTCGGTCTGCGGCAGGTCCGCCGGCATGCTGTACACCGTCGCCAGGATCTCCAGCAACCGCGCCGTCCCCGCGTAGTCGTGCTCCAGCTGCGCGTACTGCGGCAGCCGCACCATGAAGCTCACGTCCTCCACGCCGATCTTCGGCAGCTCCTGCGACAGCAGGTTCATGATCGACGTCGGCCCCTCGTAGTTGCTCCGCCGCCGTGAGACCAGGCCCCGCAGGCCCGTCATCGGCTCGCCGTTCAGCGTCCCCGTGACCTGCAGCGGCCGCGTGTGCGGCGCCGCGTCGTACATCGCCCCTATGCGGCTGTACCGCTTCACCTGCAGCGCCTTCAGCACCTCTAGGATGGACGCGATGTAGTCCTCCGCGTTCGCGTGCGGCTCCCGCACCTGCATCAGGATGATTGGCGGGTCCGTGTGCCCCGTCAGTTGGCTCACCCGCGTGTTGGGCACCCGCTGCACCCGCTGCCCGTTGCGGAACCGCGTCGTCGGCCGGTACCGCGTGAAGTCGAAGAACGCCCCCGGCTTTTCCAGCCGTCCCAGCTCCGTCGCCCCGAAGTACCGCTCCAGCCGTCGAAGGGTCAGCGTCCCCACGCTCCCTGCGTCCAGCCACGGGTACAGCATGGCGATGACGTGCGGCTCGTCGAAGTGCGGAATGGGCTCTGTGAACTCGAATGCGCCAATCTTCATGGCCGCATGGTGCCAGAAATCCGGCGCTTATGCAACCGTCGACCTCTCCCCGGAATACGCCATTCCGGCCGGTCCCCCTCAATTCAATTGAGACACCATCTCTATCCTGTAACGCTCGCCGGCGTTCTACAATAAAGGGTGTGGACTCTACGCCCTTGTCGCGGCGTGCACGCCCGTCGCGGTGCAAATTCAAGCTGCGGAGCAATGTTGTGAGATTGTGGAATGTGAGGTTGGTGCTCCTGCTGGCCGTCGCCGCCCTGTTTGGCGCGATGGTTCTCTCCGCCTGTACGGACGAGCCCGACCCCGAGCCCGTCGAGTCTCCCGTCCCCACTCCCGTGCCCACCGCCGCCCCAACGGCCGAACCCACCGTCGAGCCGACGCCCGCCGTGCCCTCTCCCACCCCCACGCCGCGGCCCGCGCCCACCGTCGCTCCCCCTCCCCCCACACCCGCGCCCCCGACGCCGGCTCCCACCCCCGAGCCGACCCCGGAGCCCGTCGCAGCCCTCTCAACCTTCGAGAGTGCCGCCTTTGACTTCTCCTTTGACTACCCCGAGGGCTGGCGCCTCAGTGAGGATGGCCGGGAGATCTCAGGCACCGTCCCCGGCACCTCCGCCAGCGTCGCCGTGAGCATCCACGTCCTCACCTCCCCCCAGAACGTCCACGAGTACACCGATGTCGTGATCGAGTCCCTGCAGGAGGAACACCCCGGCTTCTGGGTCCGCTCCACCGCCGGCCGCCAGGTGGGCGAGGTCCCCGGCCTCGTGAATCGGGCCCAGTCGACCTCCGAATCTGGCGCCGTTACCCACTTCAAGATCTACACCGCCGCCATCGGGCGCGTGGGCGTGACCTTCATCCTCCGCGGAAACGAGGGCGAGGTCCAGGGCGCGGAGGCCGATTTCGATGCCATCGCCGACTCCTCCCGCTTCCCCAGCGGCTCCCTCGAGATCCCCGAGGCCACCGTCCAGAAGCAGGCCGTCGGCACCGGGTTCTCTCGTGGCCTCCGGATCATCCTCGACGAGCACACGGTCTTCGAGCAGGCCAATGAGTCAATCTACGCGGCCGTTGAATTCGAAAACCTCGCGGTGGACTCTGAGGTCAGGTTCCTCTGGTTGGAGGTCGATCGGTTCAGGCGGATTGAGCGAGTCTTGCGCCCGGTCGAGTCCGGCGTCGAGGGCGAGGTCCACTGGTCCTCCTACACCCCGGCTGGCGGCTTGAGGCTGGGCTTCTACGTCGTCGCCGTGATTCAGGACTTCTCCGTCGTCGCGCTGCTGCACTACTCGGTGGTCTTGGAGCACGGCGCGGAGTTTGATGACGCCCAGTCCTATGAAGATTGGGCCGCCTTCCTCCTCTACGCCGCCGAAGACCTCGATAGGGCCATCTACGCCGCCACCAAATCCATCGAGCTGGACCCGGAGAACGAGCAACCGTACATCTGGCGTGCTGAGGCCTACGAGAGGCAGTGCAAGATCGGCCCTGCCATCGCCGACCACTCGGAGGCGGTCAGGATCCTCCCGGACAATCCCGTTACCGTCGCCACCCGCGGGCACGCCTACTGGTATGCCTTCGACCACCAGCGCGCGCTTGCCGACTACCACACGGCCCTGGACCTGCTCGAGGCGCGGCCCCGTGAGACCCCTGGGGAAAAGCGATACTACGATCTCCGGAAACCCATCTACCACAACCAGCGCGCCCTGATCTATGTGGCCCTGGGCCAGGTCGGCGAAGCCCTTGACGACGCCAACATCGCCTTGGAGCTGGAACCCGAGGATGCCCTCTACTTCGACACCCGCGCCTACGCCTACTACAAGGGAGGCCGCTACGAGGAGGCCAAGGCCGACTACGAGCATGCCCTGGATTTGGGCTTCGATAGCCCCTACGTCCACCTCGGCCTCGGCCTCACCTACATCGCCCTC
Source organism: uncultured Dehalococcoidia bacterium (assembly GCA_964499855.1). GTDB lineage: Bacteria > Chloroflexota > Dehalococcoidia > Lucifugimonadales > UBA1127 > UBA1127. The sequence goes on from CAZCPU010000061.1 coordinate 7,632, forward strand.
GGCGACCGCGAAGCGGGCCGCGCCGGTATCGAGATGGGCCTTCTGTTGTTCGAGGAATACGGCGATCGTGACTGCCCGGACCCGCAGCTGGGCGACCTCGTCCACACCGCCCGCACCACCCTCGACACCCTCCCTCCGGCGTAGCCTCGTTCTGCCGGCACGCCGCGCGATCGTTCGCTCCGGCATTGGGCCCCCGCCCCCGGGGGCGGGGGCTACCTGTTTGCGTGCGCCGCGCCCTCGCGTACTTGACACACCATAATCCGCGTATATACTGCCCCCATTCGTGCCCGGACCTGCGTGATTCGGTTCGCGTGGGGCGGGCGTCACTAGCCCACCGGGGGGAATCCTCTATTGGGGGCAAACGCCCGGCAATGGGTCGACATTTCAAGTAGGAGGGGAAGTATGTCACAAGGCCTGCTTTGGAGACGCGTGCTCCTGGTGTTCGCCGCCTTGACTGCGGCGGCCCTCTTCGTCGCCTGCGGCAATGGCGATGATGACGGTGATGGCGGCACGACCGCGGCCCCCGTCGCCGCTGTGCCCACGCCCGCGCCGGTGCAGTTCCCCGACGCCAACCTGACGTCGCCCGCCACCCCCGCCCCGTCGGCTTCCGACACCACGCCGTCTACCAGCGATGCAATGACGGACGACGCGGGCCCCAAGACCACCCGCGTGGTGTTGGGCCTCATTCCGCCGTCGGCGCTGACCAACGCGCCGCGCTTCATGGGCTCCACGTCAGCCTTCCAGCTTAAGCCCATGTACGAGTACCTGATGGACACCCACCCGGAGACCCGCCAGCTCATCCCCGGCCTCGCCAAGAGTTGGGAAGTTGAGCCCGACGGCGCCGGCCTCCGCTTCTTCCTGGAGGAGGGCATCCCCTTCCACGACACCGACGGCAACCAGGCCGGCGTGATGGTCGCCGACGACGTCGCCTGGACCCGCGAGGACCTCATCCACGAGGCCTCCACCAGCAGCATTCGAGCCCTCATGCGCAACGCTGACCTTGAGATCGTCAGCGACCACGAGATTGTCTTCCGCTGGGAGCTACCGGACGCTGACGCGCTGGACTTCATCGCCAACCAGGTCGGCGGCATGGAGATCAGCAGCCGCGCGGACATCGACTCGTTCCCCGAGGACGACAGGGACAACCGGGTTTCGCGGCCCGTCAACGGCACCGGCCCGTACACCTTTGTCTCCCGCGAGCAGGACCAGAACATCGTCTACCAAAAGCTCCCGGAGCCCCACTGGCGCCTGGACGCGGACTTCCAGGAGATTGAGATCCGCTGGATCACTGAGAACTCCACCCGCCTGGCGGGACTGCTCAGCAACGAGCTCCACATCACCAACATCCCCTTTGAGCAGGAACCCTCCGCCATCGACAGGGGTTTCCGCGTGATCACCGGCCGGGTCAACACCATGCGCACGTTCTTCCAGATGCAGGGCGTTTACCTCAACGAGCCCGACAACGCGGCTGCCGGCTTCAAGTTCCCGGACACGCCGCTCCTTAATAAGGACGTTCGGGCGGCCCTCAACCGCGCCATCGACCGTGACGCCCTGAACGAGGCCTTCTTCTTCAACCTCGGCCAGAAGATGCACGCCATCCACGTGGCCGAGACCCACGGCGCCTTCAACCAGCGCTGGAAGGACGAGTTCGACCAGAAGTACGGCTACGACCCCGCCGCGGCACGCAACCACCTCCGCGCGGCCGGCTACGACTCGAACAACCCGCTCGAGACCAACATGTTCGTCCTGGAGATGCAGCAGTACTCTGGCGGCCCCGATGTCATCGAGTCCGTTGCCCAGATGTGGACTGACGTCGGCGTCAAGGTCAACCTGCTCACCGTCGACCGGGCCCAGCGCCTCAACCGCGGCCGTGCGTTGGATTACGACAACCACATCACCCTCGGTGTGCTGATCGCGCCGCCAATCTTGGCGCTGCGCCTCGGCCACCACACGTCTCCCCCGCGTGGTGGCGGCGTTGAGGACTTCGTCGTGGAAGAGGTCTTCGAAAAGGCTCGCCGGTCCCTGGACTTGGATGTGCAGAACCAGTTCATCCAGGCCGCCACCAACCGCATCTACGACGAGTACCACGCCTTGCCGCTCTTCTGGGTTCCCCTCCACGTAGTGGTCAACCCGGACGTGGTGGAAGACTGGGTGTTCCCGGGAACCGTTTCCGGCTCCTTCACCCACATGTGGAACATCCGCGGCACCCGGTAACCGCCTGGTTTCACTCGACGCTGTGAACAAAGTCCCCCGGCCTTCCAAGGGCCGGGGGACTTCCCTTGCTGTGCGAGAGTCATGGGCAACACCCGACCGGATCCCCCCCGACCCCCGTCACGGGCCGTCCTCGAGTCCTCCGTCCCGCTCCACCGTCGTTCCCGCATATGCACGAACCCCGGCGCCCTCCAATAGCCCGGCCCCCTCCTCATCGATCTGGCCCCGCTGGAGCGCGTCCCCCTTCTCACCTTGGACCCGTTCCTCCACGCGCATGGGGCTCCGCCCAATCCGGCCGCCCGCAGGCCGATTCCCCCGCAAGCGATGGGAAGCCCGGGATGGGAACGCTCTCCCCACCCGCCGTCGCTGCAAGCCGCCCACCTCCGCTCCTGCACATGCAGGAACCCCGCCGCCCGGCCGCGCTCCCCCCACCCGCGTCGTCGCTCCGTCGAGACCGCCCCCCACCCCCGCCCGCGCGGCCTCGCCTGCCCTCGCGCAGCCCCCGCCGTCGGTCCCCCTGCAGCCGCTGCCGGCGCCAACCCTGCGAGCGCATCCACAGGCCCCACCTCGGCCGCCCCCAATGTGAAGGGGGCGCCTCCGCTGGGGAGGCGCCCCCTCTATGCTCGGTGGGCCCGTCGCTCCGGGTCCGGAGCGGCCCTACTGTGCTGCGCTGATCAGCTCAAGGTGCGTCCAGAGTCCCGTGATCGACCCAGGGAAGTTGTACCCGCTCACGAAGTTCGGGTTGTACACGGCCTCTGGCGGCAGCCACAGCATCGGGATGTCCATGTAGTTCTGGAACTGCAGCTCGCCCAGCTGCCGCAAAAGCACGTTCTGCCGGTCCGGGTCGACCGTCACCCGCACCTCGCTGTAGAGTTCGTCGACGTCGGGCAGCTCCATGCCGCTCCCCCGCGGCGCGTGCCCCGAGGAGTAGACCCGGAAGCCCATCAACAGGTGCGAGCTCGTGCCCGCGAAGCGCAGGTCGTTGCTTAGCTCGAAGTTGCGCCGCTGCGCCGAGAAGGCCGCGGCGTCCATGCTCACCAGGTTCACGCTCACGCCCACGTCGCGGA
>CAZCPU010000062.1:0-10806 GCA_964499855.1 uncultured Dehalococcoidia bacterium
CCGCAGTAGAAGGGCTTGTCGCCGATGCACTGCAGCACCGGCAGCAGCTCCTCGTACAGGTCTTTGTCGCCGCCGACGAGGAGCGCGAGCGTCGCGGCCTCGGCGCCGACGGTGCCGCCGCTGACGGGGCAGTCGAGCATGCGGACGCCCTTCTCCGCGAACTCGGCGTGCAGCCGTCGGGTGAGGACGGGCGAGTTCGTCGACAGGTCGACGTAGGTCTGCCCCGAGGACGCGCCGGCGATGATGCCGTCCGTTCCGACGGCCACGGACTCGACGTCGGCGGGACCGGGCAGCGAGGTGAACACGACCTCGGCGGCCTGCGCGACCTCCTTGGGGGTGTCGCCCCAATTCGCTCCCGCCTCGAGGTAGGGCGTCGCCGCCTCGCGCCGGATGTCGTGCACGGTCATGGTGTGGCCCGCCGTCTGCAGGTGCCGCGCCATGTGCCGCCCCATCGCTCCCAGTCCGATGAACCCTACGTCCATGTGATCCCCCTATACTTCAGAAAGTTCGTCTTCCAGCCACGCCCGGAAGGCGGGGCCGATGTCGGGCCGGCGCAGGGCCAGCGACACCGACGCCCGCAGCATGCCCATCGGGTTGCCCGCGTCGTAGCGGGTGCCCGTGAACCGACGCGCGTACACGGGCTGCTCCTCGATCAGCAGCGCGATGCCGTCGGTGAGCTGCAGCTCGCCGCCCGCGCCGGGCGTCACGCGCTCCATGGCGCCGAACACCTCCGGCGTCAGCACGTAGCGCCCCACGATGCCCAGGTCCGAGGGCGCCTCGGCGGCGGGAGGCTTCTCCACCATGCCAAGGACGCGAATGGCGTCGCCGTCGGCCTCGCCCGGGGCGACGACGCCGTAGCTGCTGATGCGCTCGGGCGGCACCTGCTCGACGGCGATGACCGAGGCGTCGTGGGCCGTCGCCGTGTCCAGGAGCTCGCCGATGGCGGGCGCCTCGCCGCCGCCGATGACGTCGTCGGGAAGCATGACGGCGAAGGGCTCGTCGCCGACGGCGTGGCGGGCCGTGTGGACGGCGTGGCCGAGCCCGAGCTGTTGGTGCTGTCGCACGAAGATGAACTCGGCCTCCTCGCGGACGCGCCGCATGGCCGTCGCCAGAGACGTCTCGCCCCTACGGTCGAGCAGCTCCTCATACTGGGGCGCCGGGTCGAAGTAGTTGGCCATGGCGTCCTTGCCCTGTGACGTCACGATTACGATCTGAGACAGCCCGGCGTCCAGCGCCTCCTCCACGATGTAGTGAAGCATGGGCCGGTCGATAAGGGGCAGGAGCTCCTTGGGCACGGCCTTGGACGTCGGCAGTTGCCGGGTCCCAAGGCCCGCCGCTGGAATCACCGCCTTGCGCACGTCCATGACACGTCCTTTGAATTGCTGTGCATTGCACATTGAGGGCCGCAGGGATTGTACCACGCGGCTCTGCTGGGTTCCTGTACCGGCAGGGTTGACGGCGCGTGTACGGTTGGACATCGTGGAGTGAGAGGGTTTGGGTGGGGCTGTGGATTCTGCAACCAAGTGAAGAATGATGACGCAGATTTCCGCCTGTGTGCCGGAGGACTTGGCACGGGGACTGGACGACGCAGCAGCGAACCTCGGCACCAGCCGCGCCGAGGTGGTGCGGATGGCGCTGCAGCAATTCCTCATGGACTTGGAAGACGTTGCCCTTGCCCAAGCGGTTGCGGAGGACCCCAACGACCCAGTCCTCGATTGGAAAGACATCAGGGGTGAGCTTTTCGGTACAGATTGAGGGAAACGCCGCAAAGGTATTGGCAGCGCTTCCTCTGTCTGTGCGGGCTCGCATTGCAGACGCCATTGACGACCTTCGTGAACGCCCCCATTCGGGGAACCCATTGAAGGGAGAACTGCGCGGCCTGCGATGTATCCGCACCGACGACTACCGCGCAATCTACGAGGTCCAGGACGAGGCGCTGGCTGTTCTGGTCATCCGCGTTGCCCACCGCAGGGAGACCTACCGCTAACCAATTCCTTGCGCTCCCTGACGCAACGCTCCCCCTACCGCGAAGGCGCACAAGCGCTGTCTCAATTCGCAGCGGTTGGTCAATGTGTATTGAAATCCGGTGCACCACTACTGGTACACTGGCCGTTGCGGATTGAACGGAACGCTGGGAGGGTGCGCGGCTTTGAAAAGCGGAATGGCGAGCAGGTTCCTTCTTGTCGCGGCGCTGTGTGGAGCGCTATTGCTGCTGGGCTGCGAGGGCGATGCCCCCGCGCCCGGGACCGAGACCCAGGAAGAGATCGTCGAGCGACTGCGGCGCAATGCGGACAGGTTCGAGTATGACGTCGGCACGTACGGCGGCGCGATCACGTACGCGACGGTCTCGGAGCCGCTGACGTTCAACCTGGTGCTGTCCAACGACGCGGGCTCGTCGGGCTATCTCAGCTACGTCTTCGAGGGCCTGACCGAGACCTCCTGGCTGGACGACGCCATCGAGCCGGCGCTGGCCGAGTCGTGGGAGCGATCCGATGACGGCCTCGAGTGGACGTTCAACCTGCGCCGCGACGTCTCCTGGCACGACGGAGAGCCGTTCACCGCGCGGGACGTGGACTTCACGTTCAACCGCATCATCTACAACGACGACATCGACACGACCGACACCGAGGCCTTCGTCTTCAACTACATCGACGAGACGACGGGCGAGTCGACCGAGGGGCGCATGACCGTGACCGCCCTGGACGATTACACGGTGCGGTTCACGCTGCCCGTCTCCTACGCCCCCTTCCTGCGTTCGATGGGCTACTCCATCTACCCGCGGCACATCCTCGAGCCGCATGTCGACGCGGGCACATTCGACGAGGTCTGGGGCATCGACACGGACCCGTCGGAGGTCATCGGCACCGGGCCCTTCACCATCGTCAGCTACACGCCTGAGGAACAGATCACGCTGCGCCGGAACCCGAACTATTGGAAGCAGGACAGCGATGGCAACAGCCTCCCCTACTTGGAGGAGATCAACTACCTCATCGTCGAAGACTTCGACCAGGAGTTGGCGCTCTTCCAGGAGGGAACGGTGGACGTCCACGGCGTGCTGGGCGAGGAGTATCCGGAGCTCGAGCCGCTGCAGGATGACGGCAACTTCACGATCCACAGCCGCGGCCCCGGGTTCGGCACGACGTTCGTCACCTTCAACGTCAATCCCGGCACGAACCCCGAGGGCGGGGCTTACATGCGATCCGAGGCCCGGACGTGGTTCGAAAGGCAGGAGTTCCGGCAGGCAATCGCCCACAGCGTGGACAAGGAGGCGATTGTAGAGCAGGCCCTGGGCGGCCTCGGCTACCCCCAGTGGTCGTCCGTCAGCCCCGCCGCCGGCGACTTCCACAACCGGGACATCCAGCGCTACGAGTACGACCTTGATGCGGCGAACAGGCTGCTCGACGACCTTGGCTGGGTCGACTCGGACGGCGACGGCGTGCGCGAGGACAGCGCGGGAGTGCCCATCGCCTTCACCATGGTCACGAACGAGGGCAACAGCGTGCGGGAGCACGCCTCGAGCATCATCCGGGACGGGATGCAGAGCATCGGCCTCGGCGTCGACCTACAGCTGATCGACTTCGGCGAACTTGTCGGGCAGCTGGTCGCAACCTACGACTGGGAGGCGGTCGTCATCGGATTCACCGGCGGCCCGGACCCGTACAGCGGCATCACCTTCTGGCACAGCGATGCGGACTTCCACCTGTGGTACCCCAACCAGCCGGAACCCGCGACGGCGTGGGAGGCGGAGATCGACGAGCTGTACACCTCGGCCAGCCAGGAGCTGGACCACGAGGAGCGGGTGCGGATGTACCACCGGGCGCAGGAGATAGCGGCGGAGCAGGTGCCCGTGGTCTACACGGCGCTCTCGGAGCGGCTGACGGCGGTGCGCAACGTCTTCGGCAACGTCACGCCGACGCTCTATGGGTTGTGGGACGACCGCTACATCTACCGTACGGACACCTAGCGGCGCGATATTTGACACCCCCAGCCGCCCGCCATACGATTGAGTTGGCCGTGCTAGATGGGGAGCTGGCGGTGCCTTGTACCCGCAATCCGCCACAGCGGGGTCGAATTCCTCCCCGAGGTCTGGCCTTGCGGCCTCTGCCTGTTCAGAGCGGCGTTGAGGGCCGGGACCCGCGCGACGGACGCCCGTGAACCCCGCCAGGCCCGGAAGGGAGCAACGGTAAGCGGAAACGCCGGGCGCCGCGGGATCACCTGGCCTGAGTCGCGAAGGCGGGTACGCTGAGGGGTCCACGATCGACGGGAGGTGCACGGTCCTCCACCACCTCATCACCCCCACCCTAGGGCCGTGGGAGCAGCCATGAGCCTTCCCGCACAGCCGCGCGCCGCAACCGCATCGCCGACTGCCGCCGGCCGGCTGTTGGGGGGCCTGGGCCTGCAGCCCCGCAAGGGACTCGGCCAGCACTTCCTCGTCGCGCCGGGCGTGCTCGAGCGCATCGCGGAAACGGCCGATGTCTCCCCCGACGACACCGTGGTCGAGGTCGGCCCGGGCCTTGGCGCGCTGACGGAGGTCCTCGCCCGGCGCGCCGGCCGCGTCGTTGCGCTGGAGCTCGACGGCGCCCTCTGCGAGGCGCTGCAGGCGCACTTCGCCGGCAGCCCCCACGTGCAGGTCATCCACGCCGACGCCCTCGAGGCGCCGCTCGACGGCCTTGTGCCCGGCGGCGGGCCCTACAAGATGGTGGCCAACCTGCCCTACTACGCCGCCACCGCCATCATCCGCCGCTTCCTGGAGGCCGCGCACAAGCCGAGCGTCGTCGTCGCGACTGTGCAGCGCGAGGTTGCGCAGGGCATGGCGGCGCCGGAAGGGAAGCGCGGCCTGCTGGGCGTTGCGACACAGTTCTACGGCGCCCCCCGCGTCGCCTTCGCCGTACGCCCCGGCTCCTTCCACCCGCCGCCGAAGGTCACCTCCGCCGTCGTGCGGATCGACGTCCACCCGTCGCCGCCCGTCGACGTGCCGTCGGAGGCGGCCTTCTTCGCGCTGGTGCGGGCCGGGTTCGCGGCGCCGAGGAAGCAGCTCCGCGGCGGGCTCGCCAACGCGCTGCGGTTGCCGGCGTCGGAGGTGGAGCGCGGGCTGTCGGCCTGCGGCGTCGACTCGACGCGGCGCGCCGAGACACTTTCGATGGCCGAGTGGGCGGCGCTCTGCCGCGCGGGAACGGAGGCCGGATGGAGCCTCTGAGCCGGCGGGCCTACGCGAAGCTCAACCTTGGCCTCGAGGTGGTGGGCCGACGCGAGGACGGCTACCACGACCTGGTCACCGTCTTCCAGACCATCAGCCTCCACGACCATCTCACCGCCTCCCCCGCCGCCGGGCTGTCCATCAAGTGCAGGAACCCCGCGCTTACGGGCCGCCACAACCTGGTCTGGCAGGCCGCCGAGCTCCTGCGCGAGGGCTCCGGCTCCGAGCAGGGCGCGACCATCGGCCTCGTGAAGGCGATCCCGGTGTCCGCGGGACTCGGCGGGGGCAGCGCCGACGCCGCATCGGCGCTGGCGCTGCTCGACCGGCTGTGGGAGCTTGACTGGCCGGAGGAGCGGTTGGCCGAGGCCGCCGGACGGCTGGGCTCCGACGTGCCCTTCTTCCTGCGCGGCGGCGCGGCCCTCGCCCGCGGCCGCGGCGAGATCCTGGAGCATTTGCCGACGCCGCCCGACCAGTGGTTCCTGCTGCTGATGCCCAACATCCGCATGCCCGGCAAGACGCCCGCCCTCTACCGCCGCCTGCGGCCCGCCGACTTCAGCGACGGCTCGACGACGGAGGCGCTGGCCGAGTCGCTGCGGGAGGGCGCGCCGCTGGAGGAGGCGAGCATGGTAAACGCCTTCGAGCGCGCCGCCTTCGAGACGTTTCAGGGCCTTGAGCGATTTCAAAACGCACTAGAGCGCGCGGCGGGCCACCCTGCGCACCTCTCCGGCAGCGGCCCGAGCCTCTTCGCGCGAGTCGACGGCAACGAGGCGGGACTCGATGCGCTCGAGGAGCTGCGGCGTTTGGGCTTCAACGTCGCGCTCGTCCGCGCGGTGGACGGCGGGGAGCAGTCGTGATGCACCCGATCCTCGCGGGCGTCATCAGCGGGGCCATCATGGGCCTCGGCTTCGACGTGCTCACCATCATGGCGATGCGGCGCCTCCGCGGCGACGGCGCGCCGGAGTGGCTGCAAGCGGCCCTCCGCCAGACGAGCTTCTTCAAGCTGGTGGCGCCCATGGCCCTCTTCACGCACTCGGCATGGACGCTCGCGGGCCTCATCACCGGCGCGGTCTACTGGCTCATCCGCGGCGACGACCCCACGAGCGGCCTCGGCAGCCCGTTCCTCTGGTACACCCTCGCCATCCTCGCGCTCGCCGCCGTGTACCTCCTCGCGACGGCGGCGGTGGGCGGCCGCGTGCGCGGGTGGATGCTGCCGTCGCCGGTGCTCTTTGCCGTCACGTTCGGGTGGCTGCTGCCGAACCTGGCGGGGTAGGTGCAGTCATCCCTCGGCGTGGACATCGGAGTGGACATTGTCCACGTGCATGTCCCAAAATGTTAGCTACAGTCGCTATCTGTCAGGAATTGGACACTGTCCCGGACAATGTCCATCGCACAGCCAGTTTTCCACACCAGCAGCTGCGTCGCGCCATGCGTAGAAGGGAACCACCATGCTCAAGGACAGGGACTGCGGGTCGTTGCGGGCCGCCGACGCCGGCAGCGGCGTCGCGCTGGCGGGCTGGGTCGATCGCCGCCGCGACCACGGCGGGCTGATCTTCCTCGACCTGCGCGACCGCAGCGGCGTCGTGCAGGTCGTCATCAACCCCGAGTCCATCGAGTCGCCGTACGAGGACGCCGAGCGCGTCCGCGGCGAGTGGGTCCTGCGCATCGAGGGCGAGGTCTCCCCGCGCCCGGCCGGCACCGTGAACACGAACCTCGCGACCGGCGAGGTCGAGGTCGCCGTCCGCACCCTGCAAGTGCTCAACGCCTCTGCGCCGCCGCCCTTCTACATCAACGAGGACAGCGACGTTGACGAGCAGCTGCGTATGCGCCACCGCCACCTCTACCTGCGCCGCCGCCGTATGCAGTCGAACATCATCATGCGCCACCGCATCGTGAAGCACATCCGCGACTTCCTCGACGAGCGCGATTTCCTGGAGATCGAGACGCCCATCCTCATCAAGAGCACGCCGGAGGGCGCCCGAGACTACCTCGTGCCCAGCCGCGTACACCCGGGCAGCTTCTACGCGCTGCCCCAGTCGCCGCAGCAGCTCAAGCAGCTCCTGATGGTCGCCGGCTTCGAGCGTTACTTCCAGATCGCCCGCTGCTTCCGCGACGAGGACCTCCGCGCCGACCGGCAGCCCGAGTTCACGCAACTCGACCTCGAGATGAGCTTCGTCGAGCGCGAGGACATCCTGGGCCTCATCGAGGAGCTGTACGCCACCATGGCCGAGAAGCTGGTGCCCGACAAGCGCGTGCAGCGCCCGTTCCCGCGCCTCGCATACGCGGACGCGATGGACCGCTTCGGCAGCGACAAGCCCGACCTGCGCTACGGGCTCGAGCTGCGCGACGTGGCCGAGACCGTCGAGAAGAGCGAATTCCAAGTGTTCCGCACCGCGCTCGCCGAGGGCGGACTCGTGAAGGGCTTCGCGGCGCCAGGGCTGGCGTCGCTGCCGAGGCGGCAGGTGGACGAGCTAACGGAGCTCGCCCGGAGCCGAGGCGCGCGAGGCCTCGTCACCATCGCCCTGGACGGCGAGTGGACTGACCCCGACGACTTGCAGGCCGAGCAGGTGCGCTCGCAGGTGTCGCGCTTCTTCCCCATCGAGCTCATGCGCGAGCTCGCCCGGACGCTGGACGCCAAGGGCGGCGACATGATGCTGCTCGTCGGCGGGCCGAGGGAGGTCGTCTACAGCGCCCTCGGCGAGCTGCGCGTTGAGGTGGCCCGCCGGTGCGAGCTGGCGGACACTGACGTGCTCGCCTACGCCTTCGTCGTCGACTTTCCGCTCTTCGGCTGGGACGCGGAGGGCGAGCGTTGGGACTCGGTGCACCACCCGTTCACGTCGGCCATGCCGGAGGATGCGCCGCTGCTGGCCACCGACCCGGGCGCGGCCCGGGCGCAGGCCTACGACCTCGTCTGCAACGGCTACGAGATGGGCGGCGGCAGCATTCGAATCCACACGCGAGAGATGCAGGAGAAGGCATTCGAGCTTCTGGGGTTCTCGAAGGAGGGCATGACCGAGCGGTTCGGGCACCTGCTGACGGCGCTGGAGTCGGGAGCGCCGCCGCACGGCGGCATCGCCATGGGCATAGACCGGGTCGCGATGCTCCTCGCCGGCGAGGACAACCTGCGGGAGGTCATCGCCTTCCCCAAGACGCAGACGGCCTCGGACCTGCTCTTCAACGCGCCATCGGAGGTCGACCAGGCGCAGCTAGACGAGCTGCACCTGCGGGTGACGGAGTAGTGCGGCGCGCAGGGCGTCGGCTGTCGCGACCGTCCGATGGAAGGATGGGCGCGTTACACCGCGCAGAGGGGCAACGCGCTCACACCGGAGACCTTGCCCTGCAAGCTGCGTGGCACGCACCCGCTCAACTGCGTGCCGTGCAGGTTCACGCTGGACAAGTAAGGAAGCTCGCCCAATTCAGGCGGAATCTGACCCGTCAACTGGTTCTCGCCGAGAAATAGCGTGATCAGGTTGGTGAGTCTTCCCAGCTCCGGCGGAATCTCGCCCCTCAGTTGATTCTCGTAGAGAAACAACTGCTTCAGGTTGACGAGGTTCCCCAATCGTGGGGGAATCTCCCCGCTCAGCTGATTGTTCCCGAGCATCAGCATTTCCAGCTTGACGAGCCTGCCCAACTCGGACGGAATCTCCCCACTCAACTTGTTGTCCCTGAGATTCAGCGTTTGCAGTTCGGCAAGGTCTCCCAGCGTCTCCGGGAGCATCCCGCTCAAATTGGTGTAGCCTAGGCTGAGGCTGATGACGCGGCCGTCGGCATTCGTGCTAACGCCCCGCCACTTGCCGATGGGTTCGTCGCTCAACCAGCCGTCCCTGTACCACCACTCGTCGCCGTTGGTCGCGTTGTAGAGGTCGACGAGCGCGTCCCGGTCCGGCCAGATTATGCCTGCCTCTTCCACGGCATCAGGCACGAGTTCGATGTTCGCGGGACTGGGTGTAGCCGCCACCGTCGGCACGAACATCGGCGCGGGCGTGGCCGTCGCCTCGACGGGGATGGCCGTTGGGGTAGCCGTCGGCGCGGCGGTTGCCGTGGGTGTAGGGGACGACGTGGGCGCCGGCACGGGCTCCGGGGAGGGCAATGGCGCGGGCGCCGACGCAGGCTCGGCGGTGGGCGGCGCTGCGACCGTCGGCGCGGGCGTGGCGGTGTCGACGGGCGTCGCCGTCACGTCCACCCGCTCCGGCAGCGGCCCGCAGCCCGCGAGCGCCGCAGCCGCGACCAGCAGCGCCAGCGTGACGGCGAGCGCCGCGCTGGACCGCCGCGGGCATGATAGGCGTCGTGGGGCTGAACCTATGCGCATACCCAACTTTCCTTGCCGAGCCATGGCCATCAAGCGGACAACTGCACGCCTTGATTGACGTCGTGAGATTCCTCCGCTATGCCTCCAGCATTCCAACGGCACGAGTCGTACCGCACCCGGGTGGCAGGCGCCGCAGTCGAGACGTTGGTAGGGACATGCCGAGGACCGGCGACGTTACGCGCAATACGGCAGGCCTCCCAAATCGGACTGGGTGGTGTCCAATCGCGATTGCAGCTGGCTCGGCACACAGCCGGTCAACCGGGTGTCATTGAGGCGAAGTCGAACGAGGTTTGGGAGGTTGCCCAGCTCCGGCGGGATCAGACCGGTCAACCCATTGAGCGAGAGGTCAAGCGCTTTGAGGCGGCTGAGGTTGCCCAACTCCGAGGGAATCCCACCGCTCAACTGGTTAATGGAAAGATACAACTCCTGCAGATTGGAGAGGTTGCCCAACTGTGGGGGTATCTCCCCAGTCAATTGGTTGCCAAGGAGTCGCAGTATCATCAGGTTGGAAAGGTCGCCCAACTGCGGGGGGATTTCGCCGGTCAACGTGTTGCCGGACAACTCCAGAAGTCTCAGTTTGCCGAGGTTACCCAAGTTCGGCGGGATTCCCCCACGCAGTTGGTTGTACCTGAGGTCAAGAAACTCCAAATTGGCAAGGTTGCCCAAGGCTGCCGGAATCCCTCCGCCTAGCTCGTTCTCGGCGAGGCTCAACGTCTGCAAGTCGGCTAGCTTGCCCAAAGTCGACGGAATCTCGCCGCTCAATTTGTTCGCACCGATACTGAGCCTCAGTAAGTTTGCGAGGTTGCCCAACTCTCTGGGTATCTCCCCGGTCAATTGGTTGCTGACAAGATTGAGCTCCGTCAGGTTGTTGAGGTCGCCCAACTCCGGGGGAATTGACCCTTCCAGCTGGTTCGCACTGAGGTCAAGCGTGGTCAGCTCGGAGAGTCTGCCAAACTCCGCCGGAATGTCTCCGCTTAAGTCATTGTTGCCGAGTCCTAGGTACGTCAGGTTGGCCAGATTGCCCAGTTCCGGGGGGATTTCGCCGGAAAGCTGGTTCGAGCCGAGAAACAGTCGCGTCAGGTTGGAGAGGTCGTCCAGCCATGCAGGTGGCCGCCCGGTTAACGCGTTGTTGTCTAGCTGCAGTTCCCACAAGTTCGCCAGTTTGCCCAACTCCGGCGGGATCTCTCCGCTCAATTGATTGCCGTTGAGGCCCATTCGTTGCAAGTTGGCGAGGTTTCCCAATTGGGGCGGAATCTCCCCGCTCAACTGGTTGGCGCCAAGTTCGAGCCTTGCCAGCTGGGCC
>CAZCPU010000063.1:0-8743 GCA_964499855.1 uncultured Dehalococcoidia bacterium
TCAGCCCCACCGGCAACCCTAGGAGCAGCAACCTCTCAGAGATCCTCCGATGCCTTCAGGAGCATGAAGGCATCCGCCTTGAGGTCGCGACCGTAAGTTAGGACGGCTCCGCCCCCCTACGCCTCCTTCGCCGTCATCAGCCACCCCTGCGCCGACGCCGCCGGGCTCAGCCACGCCGAGATCTGCTCCTGCCGACCCTCCGCCAGCTCCACCCCCAGCCCGTTCGCCAGCCGCGACATGAAGTTGAAGTTGCACGTGATCAGCACCACAGACAGGATCTCCTCATCGCTGAGCCCCAGCTCCCGCAGCGCCCCAACGTCCGCCTTCTTCATCGACCACGGCTCGCGCGTCAGCTTCACCGCGAAGTCCAGCATCCCCCGCGTCTGCGCGTCCAGCTCCGCCTGCCGGTAGTCGTGCATGACGTGGCTCGCCAGCTCCGCGTCGTCCGAGTGCTGTCGGAGGAACCCTCCGTGCGACATCGTTCAGTACCGGCACTCCAGCGCCGCCGCCGTCGCCGTCGCTATCGCCTCCTCCTGCACCCGCGTCAGGCATGATCCCCCAAAGGTGATCGCCGCGTTGTTCGCCGCCACCGCCGCCTGCGCCTTCGGGTTGATCGATATGACCTCCATGATGTTCGGCTTCCCGCTCGGTTCCTCTCGGATCCACGACATCGTCACCCTCCTCCTGCGTTGCGCCCATGGTACACCAGCCCCCTCTTTCGCCCCCTTTCGACGCCCGCAGTCGACATAAGCTCGCCCAATATGTCCCCAATAGCCCCAATAGCTACAAATTCCCCCGCATCAAGGCCCAAAAGCTGTTGACAAACCCCTAGCTAGGCGATATTGTCCCAGCTACTCCCCAACGTAAGAAGGAGGGCCAGCGATGGAAGCCTACTGCTTCAAGTGCAGAACGAAGCGTGAGATCTCCGGCGCAACTGCAGTCACCTTGAAGAACGGCCGCCCTGCCACACAAGGCACATGTGGCATTTGCGGGACCAAGCTCTTCCGCATCGGCAAGAGCTAGCGATAGCGTCCCCGGGCCTGAGAGGCTCGTTCGTTTAACAGGTGAGGCTCGCACGGTTGCGGTGACGCAACCAATGGTTGACTGTTGACTCGAAAACACGGGCCGCCGCAAGGCGGCCCGTGTTATTGTGCTGCGCGCCGTCCCCTCCTGGTGTATCCTTACCGGACTCTACGCGGAGGCGCTCTCATGCTCAACGCTGAAGACAACGCCCTCATCACTCGCGTCGGCCCCGGCTCCCCCATGGGCGAGTACCTCCGTCGCTACTGGGTCCCCGCCCTTCTCTCCGAGGAGATTCCCGAGCCCGACTGCCCCCCCGTCCGCGTCACCATCCTCGCCGAGTCCCTCATCGCCTTCCGCGACTCCGACGGCCGCGTCGCCCTCGTCGACAACTACTGCCCCCACCGTCGCGCCAGCCTCTTCTTCGGCCGCAACGAGGAGTCCGGCCTCCGCTGCGTCTACCACGGCTGGAAGTTCGACGCCACCGGCGCCTGCGTCGACATGCCCTCCGAGCCCGCCGAGTCCAACTTCAAGGACAAGGTCCGCATCACCGCCTACCCCTGCGAGGAGCGTGGCGGCGTCGTCTGGGCCTACATGGGCCCGCCCGATCTCGCCCCGGAGCTCCCGGACCTCGCATGGGCCTCGGCCCCTGACAGCCACCGCTACCTCTCCAAGTGCCGCCAGGAGTGCAACTGGCTCCAGGCCCTGGAGGGCGGCATTGACTCCAGCCACATCAGCTTCCTCCACAGCAGCCTCAAGGCCCGCGACTACGCCATCAACGCCTCCAGCCGCGGCCTCCAGGACACCGCCCTCCATGACCGCTCGCCCCGCTTCTTCCTGGAGCAGGCCGAGTACGGTCTCGTCATCGGCGCGCGCCGCACCACCCCCGAGGGCCGCCACTACTGGCGCATCACCCCGTGGATGCTCCCCTACTCGACCATCGTCCCCGCCGAGCCCCACGCGGTCATGACCGGCAACATGTACGTCCCCGCCGACGACCACACCACCCTCGTCTTCCGCGCCTCCTGGCACCCCCTCCGCCCCCTCACCGACGCCGAGCTCCACGAGTACCGTACCGGCGGCGTCTTCCACGAGCTCGTCCAGCCCGTCACCTACGTCCCCTACGCCAACAAGGACAACGACTACCTCCAGGACCGCCAGATGCAGCGCACCGTCAACTTCTCCGGCATCAAGGGCATCCAGGCCCAGGACATGGCCGTCATCGAGAGCATGGGCCCCATCTCCGACCGCACCCGCGAGCACCTCGGCACCTCCGACTCCGCCATCCTCGGCGCCCGCCGCCGCCTGCTCCGTGAGGTCGCCAACTTCCAGGAGGGCGTCGAGCCCACCGCGCCGTACAACGGCGGCCTCTACCGCGTCCGCTCCGCCGCCGTGGAGGTCCCCGCCGACATGCCCATGCTTGAAGTCGCCCAGCAGCACATGGCGCTGGAGGCCACTACACTGCAGAAGGCGACGGCGTAGAAGCGCCGGAGGGCGCGGCGACGGCGCCCATGGCTGCGACCAGAGGAAGGAGGCCATCATGGCCCTGCTGAGCGACGAGATCATGCAGCGCCTGCGGGACAACCGGAACGCCGATGAACCCCCTCCGGTCGTCAGGCTGTACAATCCGTATGGCAAGGAGTCCTACCTCCTCATCGCCCAGGACGACTCCGATGCCAATAAGTTCTTGTGCATTGCGGACATCGGCTACGGCCCTGACCGCGGCTACGTCACCATGCGCCAGCTCGAGGACATGGACAATCGTGGCATCCCCCTCGTATACGATGAAGACGAGACCTTCGAGCATCCGTGGACGGCTTACCTCTAGCGGCGGGAGCGCCGCGGATTACACGCCTTGCGCCGCATAGGAAGTGGAGCCCAGAGCAAAAGGAGGACACCATGCTGACGTTCCAGGAAAACGAGACCCTCGCCCGCGTAGGTCCCGGCTCCCCCATGGGCGAGACCATGCGCCGCTACTGGGTACCCGCCATGCTCGATTGGGAGCTCCCCGAGCCCGACTGCCCGCCCATCCGCCTCAAGCTCCTCGGCGAGGAGCTCGTCGCCTTCCGCGACTCCGACGGCGCCGTCGGCGTCGTCGACAACTACTGCCCTCACCGCCGCGCCAGCCTCTTCTTCGGCCGCAATGAGGAGCACGGCCTCCGCTGCGTCTACCACGGCTGGAAGTTCGACGTCCACGGCGACTGCGTCGACATGCCCTCCGAGCCCGCCGAGTCCAACTTCAAGGACAAGGTCAAGATCAAGGCCTACCCCACGGCAGAGATGGGCAACGTCATCTGGGTCTACATGGGCCCGCCGGACAAGCAGCCCCCGCTGCCCGAGCTCGAGTGGACCCAGGTCCCCGAGCTCCACCGCGGCGTCAACAAGGTCGTCCAGAAGTGCAACTGGATGCAGGGCCTGGAGGGCGGCATCGACACCGTCCACATCAACTTCCTCCACCGCAACCTCCAGGGCTCCGGCATCGCCGCCCGCGACGCCGCCTGGCGCCGCTCCTATGCCGCCCACGTCGAGGTCGCCCCCACCGACTACGGCTACACCTACGCCGGCATCCGCGAGCAGGCCGACGACAGCCACGTCTACGTCCGCGCCTACCACTACATCGCCCCGTGGACCCAGCTCCGCCCCGTCCAGCTCAACCGCGGCGGCGCCCACCGCCTCCGCGACTCCGGCCACATGTGGGTCCCCATCGACGACTACACCACCATGGTCTGGAACTTCACCTACTCCTTCGGCGACGAGCCCCTCACCGAGGACGAGCGCCTCCAGGTCGGCTCCGGCAACGAGCTCGGCAAGGACATCGACGTCGAGCGCGGCTTCCAGTCCCGCGCCGCCGCCGAGAATGACTACTTCATCGACCGCGAGGTCCAGCGCACCCAGACCTTTAGCGGCATCCCCGGCACCAACACCCAGGACCGCGCCGTCCAGGACACCATGGGCCCCATCTGCGACCGCACCCGCGAGCACCTCGGCACCACCGACCGCGCCATCATCATGGCCCGCAAGATCCTCCTCAACGCCATCCGCGTCGTCGAGGACGGCGGCGACCCTCCCGGCCTCGGCACCAACGTCTTCGACCTCCGCTCCGTCGAGAAGGTCCTCCCCACCGACGTCCACTGGCGCGACGCCCTCTGGGCCGAGCTCTATGAGAAGGCCCAGTACACCCCGGAGTACATTCGGGCCTAGCCGGCAAAACTAGGCACTACGCGGTGCGCTCGCTCCGTTTGTCCTGAGGGAAATCGAAGGGCGAAGGGAGCGAGCGCACACTCTTGTGAGGAGGAACACGATGACTGACACCCGTTCCGCCCGCCTGCGCGCCATGCTGCGCGACGACGGCATGGTGGTCGCCCCCTTCTGCCTCAACGCCCTCCACGCGAAGATCGCCGAGTCCGTCGGCTTCGACGCCGTCTACATGACCGGCTCCGGCACCTCCGCCGAGAAGGGTTTCGCCGACGTCGGCCTCCTCACCCAGTCCGAGATGGTCGCCAACGCCCGCTACATCGCAGACGCCGTCGACGTCCCCGTCGTCGCCGACGCCGACACCGGCTACGGCAACGCCATCAACGTCTGGCGCGCCGTCCGCGACTACGAGGCCATAGGCGTCAGCGGCGTGCACATAGAGGATCAGGTCTTCCCCAAGAAGTGCGGCTTCTTTGCCGGCAAGGACGTCATCCCCATGGACGAGCACGTCCAGAAGGTCCGCGCCGCCCTCGACGCCCGCCGCGACCCGGCTTTCGTCATCATCGCCCGCACGGACGCCCTCGCCGTCAACGGCTGGGAGGACACCCTCCGTCGCTGCCGCGCCTACTACGCCGCCGGCGCCGACCTCGTCTTCGTCGACGGCGTCAAGACAAAGGAGGACCTGCAGGTCTACGCCACGGAGCTCGCCGGCATCCCCACGGTCTTCAACGGCGCCGACCCCGTCGCCACCACCGGCGAGGTCGCCGCCCTCGGCTTCAAGCTCATGCTCGCCGGCTACACCCTCACCGTCGTCTACGACGCCGTGAAGCGTTCAATGGAAGAGCTCCGGGACACCGGCGCCATCAGCACGCCCCAGCACCGCACAGAAATAGCCAACCTCCTGGGCCTCCAACGCGTCTACGAAATGGAAGCGGAGTACGCCGGCGGATGAACCCACTTGATGGGAGTCCCAGCCGGCACGAGGGAAACTACATAGGCGGGACGGCAGTGTAGGAGACTTGAGTTTCTCCGACGGATGAGCCATTTCTGGTTGATTGCCAGGGACCCCCGAAGGACACTGCGCCACCATCTAGGGTTCCAATTGAAAATGAAATGCGTGAGACCGGTGTCTTGGGGGTCTCTCTAATGCGTGCACGGATTCCCTCGCGGGCAACCTGAGCGATCGTTTTGCCTTCCGCTTCCGCTACGGCATTTAGGTTGGCGAAATCTGCGACCGCCAACCGGACAGACATGACGATGGTGTCCTTTGCTTTGCCGCGCGCCAACTCTGTAACGTTCCTGCCCAGCACGAACTCTTCCTCTGTTTGTTCATTGTTCATTTCCGACCTCCCGGTTGTATCTTTCGCGGTGATGCGCATTGGACTCGAATGCTGTAAGGGGCCGTCACAGTCCCCGGGTCTCGGTCGGCATGAGCGGTACGGTGACGTACCTCCCGGCCAATGTTCGCCCAACCAGGACTATCGGGGCGGTTCGGTTCCTTGCGGCGTTGTCAAAATACAGCGGTTCGCCATGGAATGCCTCAAGTATCTCTAACGGGGATACGATGTGCTTTCGATACAGTCGCCCTCCCGACACCAAATGATCGGTCAACTCTATGCCAAGGTCCAACTCGTCCACTTGACCTTGGTGGCGAACAAGTCCCGAAGCGGATCTTGCGACGGCTCATCTATCATGCTATACTACATTGTAAACTTTGTAGGTGGCATTGGCAATGCAACCCAGTCAAAGGGTAGACCCACAAGACCCTGCACCAACCGAAGGCGTAGACAATCTCGAGATCGACTGGCTCATGCTTGCTGATTGGGCGGAGAGCATAAGCGGGAAAATCTATATACAGGGTGGGGGTTGGGATAGAAAACTCGCCCCTGCTGAGGGTGCCCCAAATGACTTTGCCGTCGCAGCGGGGATTCTCGTCCCTTGGCACCTTACTAACCAGCAGCACCAGTTCGCGCTCAGTTTCGAGACGGGTGACGGCAGAGAATTGCACCGGATCGAAGGCGGGGTTAGTGTTGGACGCCCGCTAAACTCAGTCCAGGGGCAAAAGATGCGTATTCCGGTTGCCCTTCGCGCAACGCTGGAGCTCCCCGGCTTGGGTGCCTACCGTGCAAAGCTGACTCTGAATGGTGCCATCACCAAGTCGGTCGCCTTCTACGTGGTAAGCCAGCTGTAGCCCCTACCCCTCCAACTCCAGCGGCTTGAACATCGACGACCCCAGCTTGATCGCCTCTACCCCATCCCGCGGGTCCTCGTATCCCTCCGCGTAGATCTCCATCCCGTTCCCGTCCGGGTCCTGGAAGTACACGCTCTTCGTGAACGCGTGGTCCACCATGTCGTCGATGGCCACCCCGTGCGCCTCCAGCCGCTCCTTCAGCGACTTCAGCTCCGGCAGCCCGCCCTCGATGACCAGCGCGACGTGGTTCAGCCCCACCTCGCCCCGCTCCGCCCCCTCCGGCGCCTGGAAGCACGCGATGTCGTGGTGCTGCGTCCCAAAGCTGAAGAACGCCGCCCGGTTGTTGTCCGACTGGTACGTCACCTGCATCCCCAGCGCCTGCGTGAAGAAGTCCACCGACCTCGCCACGTCCCGCACCGACAGCACCACGTGTCCCACCCGGCTGATCCGTGCCATTTGATCACTCCCCCGCCGCCGCTGCCCTCGGTCCGACGACTCGCCGATCGCTGCCCGCGGGCCTCAGTTCGCCGTCGCCCCCTCCAGCTCCAGCGGCGCCTGCCGGTTCGTCCCCAGCTTGATGAAGTCCAGCGCCTCGTTCGGGTCCTCGAACCCCTCCGCGAAGATCTCCAGCTCGTTCCCGTCCGGGTCCTGGAAGTACACGCTCTTCGTGATCGTGTGGTCTGTCGTCCGGCTGATCGTCGCGCCCATCTCCTCCAGCCGCCCCTTCAGCTCCTTCAGCTCCGGCAGCCCGCCCTCGATCTGGAACGCGATGTGGCTCAGCCCGACGCCCCCGCGCTCGGCCCCGTCCGCCGCCTTGAACAGCGCGATGTCGTGGTGCTGCGCCCCGAACGACAGGAAGCAGGCCCGGTGGTTCTCCTTCAGGTCGACCACCTCCAACCCCAGCGCCCTGCGGTAGAAGTCGGCGGACCTCACCACGTCCGTCACGTTCAGCACCACGTGCGCAACCTTGTTCACTCGTGCCATCCCTCGCCTCCTCAGCCCGCGTGCCGACAGCGTATCCCCGCAAGCCAACCCTGGCAACCCGCCCCTCACCACCGTCCCGTCGTCCAGCCGACAGACGGGCTCCCGCTTGAAGGCGTTTACCGCCCTCTGGGTGGGGGACTGAATCGAGGGGTGCGGCGGGGCGGGGCCGTTCGCCCTGAGGGAAATCGAAGGGTGAACGGGGGGGCCGACAGACCCCACGGCACACGGCGCTGCTTCAAACCTCTCCCCACCAACCCCCACCCTGACACCACCCCCTCGCGCGCACGCCCCCACCCCCGCTACCCTCCACCCATGCACCACGCAGACACTCCCGCCATGCGCCGAGGCTCGGGCCGCGAGCCCATCCACCCGCGCGGCCGGCGGCGGCAGCAAAGGGGCCCCAGAATGCGGCAAGACCCACTCGGAATCGCCCAAAACCCACTCGATTCGGGAAATCGAGTCGTATCTGAAATGGCCCCTTTTGTATCTGACTCGTTTCCCAAAACGCGATGGGAACGAAACGAAACGAATCGAATGCCCCTCCCGCGCCTTGGCACAGACGCGCGCCTTGCGCGTCGCCCACCGGCGTGCGACACTCTGCCCAGCCAAATCCGTGGGAGGTACCGCCATGTACGAGGGAATGATCGCAGAGACCGTCACCATCACCGGTGACGGCGGAACGCAGATAGAGGCCTATTTCGCCCGGCCCACCGGCTCCGGCCCCCACCCCGGCGTCCTCGTCGTCCACCACATGCCCGGCTGGGACCAGGGCTGC
Organism: uncultured Dehalococcoidia bacterium; assembly: GCA_964499855.1. GTDB lineage: Bacteria > Chloroflexota > Dehalococcoidia > Lucifugimonadales > UBA1127 > UBA1127. The sequence continues at coordinate 8,166 of CAZCPU010000063.1, forward strand.
AAGGAGATCACCCGCAAGATCGCCGCCCAGGGCTACGCCGCCATCATGCCCAACCTCCACCACCGCATGGGCCCCGGCACCGCGACCGAGATGTCCACCCGCGTCCGCGAGTCCGGCGGCGTCCCCGACTCCCAGTTCCTCGGCGACGCCCGCGGCGCCATCCAGTACCTCCTCGCCCAGCCCTACTCCAGCGGCAAGGTCGGCATCATCGGCTTCTGCTCCGGCGGCCGCCAGGTCTACGTCGCCGCCTGCAACATCGAGGAGCTCGACGCCGCCGTCGACTGCTGGGGCGGCCGCGTCGTCATGAAGCCCGAGGACCTCACCGAGGCCAACCCCGTCTCCCCCCTCGATATGACCCCCAATATGGTCTGTCCGTTATTGGGCCTCTTCGGCGTCGACGACCCCAACCCCGACCCCGAGCAGGTCGCCACCATCGAGGCCGCCCTCAAGGAGCACGGCAAGACCTACGAGTTCCACTCCTACGAGGGCGCCGGCCACGCCTTCTTCTCCGTCGACCGCCCCAACTACCGCGTAGAGGCCGCCGTCGACGGCTGGAACAAGACCTTCGCCTGGTTCGA
>CAZCPU010000063.1:8843-10359 GCA_964499855.1 uncultured Dehalococcoidia bacterium
GGGCGCCCGACGCCAACAGGAGGCAGACGTGGAAATCTCCAACGTCCAGGCAACGGAAGCCGAGCTCCAGGCCTACTACGACGGCCTCGGCGCATTCAACGTCGCCCCCCTCTGGACCGTCCTCGGCGACATCCAGGCCCGCGAGCCCGCCAGCAAGGTCACCCCCTACGTCTGGCGCTGGAGCGACGTCCGCCCCCTCGTCATGCGCGCCGCTGAGCTCGTCGGCACCGAGCAGGCCGAGCGCCGCGTCCTCCGCCTCATGAACCCCGGCCTCGGCGGCCGCACCGCCACCACCCAGACCCTCTTCGGCGGCATCCAGACCGTCCTCCCCGGCGAGATCGCTCCCGCCCACCGCCACACCCCCAACGCCCTCCGCTTCATCATCGAGTCCGATGGCGGCTACACCGCCGTCGGCGGCGAGCGCTTCCCCATGCTCCCCGGCGACCTCGTCCTCACCCCCTCCTGGGAGTGGCACGACCACGGCAACGACACCCAGAACCCCATGGTCTGGCTCGACGGCCTCGACCTGCCCCTCCTCAACTTCCTCGAGATGTCCTTCCATGACCAGTATCCCGAGGATACCCAGCCCGTCACCGAGTCCCCCGGCTCCTCCATCGCCAAGTACGGCAGCATCGCCCTCCAGCCCGCGTGGGAAGAGCACGGGCCGCCCGGCACCTCGCCCCTCATGTACTACCCCTGGGACCGGACCCGCGCCGCCCTCGAGCGCCTCGCTACCGGCGAGGGCGGCAGCCCCTTCGACGGCGTCATCATGGAGTACACCAACCCCCGCACCGGCGGCCCCGCCATGTCGACCATGGCCTGCTTCATCCAGCTCCTGCGCCCCGGCCAGCACACCCTCGCCCACCGCCACACCACCAGCACCGTCTACCACGTCGTCGAGGGCAGCGGCCACACCCGCGTCGGCGACACCGTCCTGGAGTGGCGGGAAAAGGACACCTTCTGCGTCCCCGGCTGGGCCTTCCACCAACACGTCAACGCCTCGCCCACGGAGCCCACCTTCCTCTTCAGCTTCACCGACGCCCCCATCATCAAGGGCCTCCAACTCTACCGCGAGGAACCCCACCCCTCCGGCCACCTCCCCGCCTAGCCCCCCGGCCGTCGTTCCCGCGGAGGCGGGAACCTCAACATCCACTCCCTGCCACGCCCGCCCCCGTGGCCTCCGCCAACCCCATAACACCCGCGTCATTCCTGCGGAGGCAGGAATCCAGAGGGGCAGGGCGGAGGGGCCGTTCGCCCTGAGGGAAATCGAAGGGGGAACGGGGCGCGATAGCGCCGGGGGCGGGGCAGTCCCACCCACCCCGATCTAGGGGAACGCCACCCCCCAAGGCCATGCCTGCGGAGCCTGGCCCGTACCCCAATACCGGGGCCGGTATCCAGAGGGGTGGGGGGGAGCGGAAGTCCCTTCCCCCGCGAGCGGGGGAAGGTTAGGATGGGGGCGCCCTCTGCCGAGGCCTCAAACAGGACCGCTGCTTCCCACGACGTTCTCGCGACGGCG
>CAZCPU010000064.1:0-3322 GCA_964499855.1 uncultured Dehalococcoidia bacterium
CATGTGGGCCGAGTTTTTCGTCACCTAGCAGTCCCGGCCAACGCGGCGGGACAATTGTGAAGACCGGGAAGGGCCCGCCCCCCCTTCCCGGTCGCTCTTTCCTCCCTGCGCCCTCCCCTGTCCTGTCGCTCGCCCGAGCGCCATTCCCGCCCCGTTTCCGCCTAGCAGTCCACACCTCGCCGGGGTAACATGAGGGTGTAAGACCTGCGCGCACGCCGAAGCCCTCGGCGTGCCCGCGGCACATCCGCCCAAGGGCCGGCCGCGCCGCCCCTCCACCCCCTCCGCGACGCCGGCCGCGTGAGGAGCGCTCTATGCCGGACGGCAACCTGGATACCCTCTGCGTCAACACCCTCCGCCTGCTCGCCGCCGACGCGGTGCAGCAGGCTGGCAACGGTCACCCCGGAGGCCCCATGGGCCAGGCCGCCATGGCCTACACCCTCTGGGACCGATTCCTGAAGCACAACCCGACGGACCCCAACTGGCATGACCGCGACCGCTTTGTCCTCTCCGCCGGCCACGCCTCCATGCTCCTCTACGGCCTCCTTCACCTCACCGGCTACGACCTCCCCCTCGACGAGATCAAGCGCCTCCGCCAGTGGGGCAGCATCACCCCCGGCCACCCGGAGCGCGGCCTGACCCCCGGCGTAGAGGTCACCACCGGCCCCCTCGGCCAGGGCTTCGCCCACGCCGTCGGCCTCGCCATCGCCGAGCAGTGGCTCGCCAGCCACTACAACCGCCCCGGCCACACCGTCATCGACCACAACACCTACGTCATCGCCTCCGACGGCGACCTGATGGAGGGCGTCGCCGCCGAGGCCGCCTCCCTCGCCGGCCACCTCGGCCTCGGCAAGCTCATCGTCCTCTACGACGACAACGAGATCTCCATCGAGGGCTCCACCGACCTCGCCTTCACCGAGGACGTGCCCGCCCGCTTCCGCGCCTACGGCTGGCACGTCGTCGACGTCGAGCACGGCATGGAGCCCGACGCCGTCCACACCGGCCTCCGTGAGGCCCTCGCCGTCACCGACCGCCCCAGCATGGTCGTCTGCCACACCGTCATCGGCTTCGGCAGCCCCAACAAGGCCGGCGCCGCCGCCGCCCACGGCGCCGCCCTCGGCGCTGACGAGGTCACGCTCACCAAGGAGGCCCTCGGCTGGACCTACGAGGAGCCCTTCGCGACGCCCCAGGAGGCCCTCGACCAGTACCGCCAGGCCGTCCCCCGCGGTCAGCAGGCCCAGCGCGAGTGGGAGGAGCGCTTCTCCGCCTACCGCGAGGCCTACCCCGACCTCGCCGCCGAGCTCGAGCGGGCGTGGGCCGGCGTGCTCCCCGACGGCTGGAGCGCCGACGCCGACGCCCTCTTCAACCCCGGCGACAAGCCCGTCTCCACCCGCGAGGCCTCCGGCAAGACGCTGAACGCCCTCGTCGGGCACGTCCACGGCCTCGTCGGCGGCTCCGCCGACCTCGCTCCCTCCAACAACACCCGCCTCAGCGAGCGCGGAGATTTCTCCGCCGGTGAGCGTACGGCCAACAACCTCCACTTCGGCGTCCGCGAGCACGCCATGGGCGGAATAGCCAATGGCATGGCCCTGCACGGCGGCCTCGTCCCCTACACCGGCACCTTCCTCACCTTCTCCGACTACATGCGCCCGCCCATGCGGCTCGCCGCCCTCATGGGCATCCGCGTCGTCTACGTCTTCACCCACGACTCCATCGGCCTCGGCGAGGACGGCCCCACGCACCAGCCCATCGAGCACCTCGCCGGCCTGCGCGCCGTTCCCAACCTCACCGTCGTCCGCCCCGCCGACGCCACGGAGACCGTCGAGGCGTGGAAGGCCGCCATCCAGCGCACGGACGGCCCGACGCTCCTGACCCTCAGCCGCCAGAACCTCCCAGTCCTCGACCGTTCGGAGCTCGCGCCCGCCGCCGGTCTCCACCGCGGCGGCTACGTCCTCTGGGAGAGCCGTCCGTCGCCAGACGTCATCGTCATCGGCACCGGCTCAGAGGTGCAGGTCGCCCTCGACGCCGGCAGGCTCCTCGCCGAGCAGGGCGTTGCCGCGCGCGTCGTCTCGCTCCCCTCCTGGGAGCTCTTCGACGCCCAGCCGCAGGCCTACCGCGACAGCGTCCTGCCGCCGGACGTCACCGCCCGCGTCTCCGTCGAGGCCGCCTCCTCCTTTGGTTGGGAGCGCTACGTCGGCCCCCGCGGCCGCATCGTCGGCATAGACCATTTCGGCGCGTCTGCCCCCGGCGGCGAGCTCTTCAGGCAGTTCGGCTTCACTGCTGAGCGCGTCGCCGCCGAGGCCGCGGAGCTGCTCGGGCGGGTGACGGCATGAGCAGGCGCGTCGCCATCGCCGCCGATCACGGCGGGTTCCCGCTGAAGGCCGACCTGTCGGCGTGGATCGAGTCGCAGGGCCACAAGGTCGTGGACCTCGGCGCCCACGCCTTCGACCCGGACGACGACTTCCCGGACTTCGCGGACGCCGCCGCTCAGGCCGTCGCCTCCGGCGAGGCCGAGCGGGCCATCGTCCTGTGCGGCAGCGGCGTCGGCGCCAGCATCGCCGCGAACAAGACCCCCGGCGTCCGCGCCGCCATCTGCCACGACGTCTACTCGGCCCACCAGGGCGTCGAGCACGACGACATGAACGTGCTCTGCATCGGCGCGCGCGTGGTCGGCATAGAGGTCGCCAAGGAGCTCGCCACGGCCTTTCTCTCGGCCGAGATGCTCCCCGGCGAGCGCTACCACCGTCGCCTGAAGAAGGTCAACGCCATTGAGGCGCGCGCCCTCGGCCGCGCCGGTGGAGGAGAACATGCCTAACCCCCTCCAGCAGACCCGCAACCTCGGACAGTCCATCTGGTATGACAACGTCAGCCGCGGCCTGATTGCGTCCGGCGCCATGGCCGCCCTCGTCGACGCCGGCATCACCGGACTCACCTCCAACCCCACCATCTTCGAGAAGGCCATTGCCGCGGGCGCCGACTACGACGAGCAGCTCCTCTCCCTCGCCCTTGCGGGCGCCACCGCCACCGAGGCCTTCGAGGGCCTCGCCATCGAGGACATCCAGGCCGTCGCCGACCTCCTCCGCCCCGTCTACGACGCCACCGGCGGCGCCGACGGCTTCGCGTCGCTGGAGGTCAGCCCGACCCTCGCCCACGACACCGAGGCCACCGTCGCCGAGGCCGAGCGCCTCTTCGCCGCCCTCGATCGCCCAAACGTAATGATCAAGGTTCCCGGCACCCCTGAAGGCGTCCCCGCCGTCGAGAGGCTCATCGGCGAGGGCATCAACGTCAACGTGACCCTGCTCTTCCACCGCGACGCCTACTCCCG
>CAZCPU010000064.1:3422-8121 GCA_964499855.1 uncultured Dehalococcoidia bacterium
GCGCTGAAGGCCCGCGGCGCGCGCGTGCAGCGGCCCCTGTGGGCCAGCACCGGCACCAAGAACGCCGCCTACAGCGACGTCCTCTACATCGATTCCCTCATCGCCCCCGACACCGTCAACACCATGCCCCCCGCAACCCTCGAGAGCTACCTCGACCACGGCCGCGTCGCCCTCTCCCTCGAGCCCTCCATCCCGGAGGCCGAGCGCGTCTTGGAGGCCCTCGAGGCCAACGGCGTCAGCATGCAGGCGGTCACCGACAAGCTCCTCGCCGACGGCGTCAAGGCCTTCGCAGACTCCTTTGTCACCCTCCTCGCCAACGTCGAGGAGAAGAAGGCCGCCCTCCTCGCGAGCCACTACGCCGCGACCGCCGCCCTCGGCGACGCCCAACCCACCGTCGCCGCCGCCGCCGCCGGCCTCGTCGAGCGCGACGCCGTCCGCCGCGTCTGGGACGCCGACCACACCCTCTGGAAGCCCGACCCCACGGAGATCGCCGACCGCCTCGGCTGGCTCACCCTCCCCACCGGCATGCGCGCCCACGCCGAGGCCTTGCAGGCCTTCGCGGACGAGGTGCGCGACATGCGCGTGGACGACGTCGTCCTCCTCGGCATGGGCGGCAGCAGCCTCGGCGCCGAGGCCCTTCGCAGCGTCTTCGGCGATGCCCCCGGCCGCCCGCGGCTCACCGTCCTCGACACCACCGTGCCCGAGTGGGTGGCCGCCGCCCGCGACGCCATCGACGTGCGCCGCGCCCTCTTCCTCGTCTCCTCCAAGTCCGGCGGCACCCTCGAGACCCTCACAGGCTACCGCTACTTCCGCAAGCTGGCCGACGACGCCCTCGGTGCGGACGCCGGCCGACATTTCGTCGCCATCACCGACGCCGACAGCGGCCTCGAGCGCCTGGCTCGCGAGGAGGGCTTCCTGCGCACCTTCCTGAACCCGGAGACCATCGGCGGCCGCTACTCCGTCCTCTCCTTCTTTGGCCTCGTGCCCGCCGTCCTGACCGGCATCGATGTCGCCGCGCTCCTTGACCGCGCCGCCCTCATGCAGTGCGCGTGCGCCCCCGGGGTCCCGGCCGAGTCGCACCCAGGCCTGCAGCTTGGCGCGGCCATCGGCGCCCTCGCGAAGTCCGGCCGCGACAAGCTCACCTTCGTCGCCTCGCCCGGCCTCGGCTGCTTCGGCCTCTGGGCCGAGCAGCTCATCGCCGAGAGCCTCGGCAAGGAGGGTCTCGGAATCGTCCCCGTCGCCGAGGAGCCGCTCCTCGCACCCGAGCATTACGGCGCCGACCGCGTCTTCGCCTACCTGCGCCTCGACGGCGACGATACTCACGCGCAAGACGACGCAATCGCCGCCCTTGAGGCCGCCGGCCATCCCGTCCTCCACTTTCGCCTCCGCGACCGCGATGACCTCGCCGCCGAGATGTATCGCTGGGAGTTCGCAACGGCCGTCGCGGGCGCCGTCCTCGGCGTGAACCCCTTTGACCAGCCCAACGTGCAGGGCGCGAAGGACAAGACCGCCGAGGTCCTTGCCGCATATGAGCGCGACGGCGCGCTGCCGGCCGCGGGCGACACCCGCACGCTCGGCGAGCTCCTCGCCCAGGCTGCCCCCGGCGACTACCTCTGCGTCATGGCCTACGTCCGCCAGACACCCGCCGTCGACGCCGCCCTCGCCGCGCTGCGTGAGCGGGTCATGCGCGAGCACGCCATCGCGACGACGTCAGGCTACGGCCCGCGCTTCCTCCACTCGACGGGGCAGCTCCACAAGGGCGGCCCCGCCACCGGCCTGTTCCTGCAGATCACCACGGACCACCCTGACGACGTCGCAGTGCCGGGGCAGTCTTACACCTTCGGCACGCTGGCCGGCGCGCAGGCCCTCGGCGACTTGCAGGCGCTGCGGGACGCTGGCCTCCGCGTCGCGCGGGTCCGCCTCTCCGGTGACGTCGCCGCGGGCATCGCGGCCCTCTAGCCGAGGCCCTGAAAGGAGCGAGCCATGGAACTCGGGATGATCGGCCTTGGCCGCATGGGCGCGAACATGGTCGTGCGCCTCGTCCGCGGCGGTCACCGCGTCGTTGCCTACGACGTCCGCCCCGAGGCCGTCCGCGAGGTGGAGGCCCAGGGCGCCGTCGCCGCGGGCTCCCTCGCCGAGCTCGCCGCCCAGCTGACCCCGCCGCGCGCCGCGTGGGTGATGACCCCCGCCGGCGAGGTCACGGAGCGCACCATCACGGCCGTCTGCGGCGCCCTCTCCCCCGGCGACGTCGTCATCGACGGCGGCAACGCCAACTATAAGGACTCCATGCGCCGCGCCGACACCCTGAAGCAGCAGGGCATCTACTTCCTCGACGCCGGCACCAGCGGCGGGATATGGGGCCTCGCCGAGGGCTACAGCCTGATGATCGGCGGCGAGAAGGAGGCCTTTGACCTCGTCGAGCCCATCTTCCAGACCCTCGCGCCCGGCCCGGACCGCGGCTACGGACACGTCGGCCCCGCCGGCGCAGGCCACTTCGCCAAGATGGTCCACAACGGCATCGAGTACGGCATGATGCAGGCCTACGCCGAGGGCTTTGAGCTGATGAAGGCCAAGGGGGAGTTCGGCCTCGACCTCCCGCAGATCGCCGAGATCTGGCGCTACGGCAGCGTCGTCCGCTCCTGGCTCCTCGACCTCACGGCCGAGGCCCTCCAGGGCGACCCCGACATGTCCAGCCTCGCCCCCTACGTCGAGGACTCCGGCGAGGGCCGCTGGACCGTCGACGAGTCCGTCGCCCTCGCCGTGCCCACCCCCGTCATCACCCTCGCGCTGCAGATGCGCTTCCGCTCCCGCCAGGACGATTCCTTCGGCGCCAAGCTCCTCGCCGCCATGCGCAACCAGTTCGGCGGCCACGCGGTCAGGAAGGCCGAGTAATGCCCGCAGAGGCCATCACCATCGTCATCATGGGCGCCACCGGCGACCTTGCGCGCCGCAAGCTCATCCCCGCCCTCTTCGAGCTCCGCTGCAACGGCGGCTGCCCCCTCGAGATGAACCTCGTCGGCTTCGCCCGCACCCCCCTCACCCACGAGGGCTTCCGGCAGTTGGTCTGGGAGAGCGTCCGCGAGTTCGGCCCCCTCGCCCACCGCACGGAAGAGTGGGAGGACTTCGCCCAGCACCTCCACTACGTCACCGGCAGCCTCGACAGCCTCGAGGACCTCGAGCTCCTCACCGAGCTCCTCACCGAGTTCGAGCGCGGTTTCGAGGGCGTGGCCAACCGCCTCTACTACCTCTCCATCGCGCCTTCGCTCTACGAGGTCACCCTCCGCAACATGGGCGCCAGCGGCATGACCGACGAGGGCAACGGCTGGCGTCGCGTCGTCATCGAGAAGCCATTCGGCAGCGATCTCGCCACCGCGCGGGACCTCAACCGCACCGTCCACTCCCTCTTTCGCGAGGAGCAGGTCTACCGCATCGACCACTACCTCGGCAAGGAGACCGTGCAGAACCTCATGGTCTTCCGCTTCGGCAACATCATTTTCGAGCCCCTCTGGAACAGCCACTACGTCGACAATGTCCAGATCACCGTCGCCGAGGAGCTCTCCGTCGGCGACCGCGCCGGCTACTACGACACCTCCGGCGTCGTACGCGACATGGTCCAGAACCACCTGCTCCAGATCCTCACCATCATTGCCATGGAACCCCCGTCCGGCGTCGACGCCGACTCCTTCCGCGACCGAAAGGTCGACGTCCTCAAGGCCATCCGCCACTGGTCGCCGGAGGAGGCTGCCCTCAACGCCGTCGCCGGCCAGTACGACGGCTACCTGAACGAGCCTGACGTCCCGCCGGACTCCCGCACGCCCACCTACTCCGCCATGCGCCTCTTCGTCGAGACCTGGCGCTGGCACGGCGTCCCCTTCTACCTCCGCTCCGGCAAGTCCATGGCCGGCAAGATTTCGGAGGTCGTCGTCCAGTTCCGCCGGCCGCCCTCCGTCATCGCCGGCCCCGGCACGGAGATCCCCGGCAAGCCCAACCTCCTCGCTCTCTGCCTCCAGCCCGACGAGGGCGCCCACCTCCGCTTCGAGGTCAAGGTGCCCGGCCAGGGCCTTACCATGCGCTCTGAGCACATGGAGTTCCAGTACGAGTGGGCTTTCGGTCAGCAGGCCATCCCCGACGCCTACGAGCGCCTCCTGCAGGACGCCATCAACGGCGATCCCGCGCTCTTTATCCGCAGCGACCACATCGAGGAGGCATGGCGCGTCGTCGACCCGCTCCTGGAGGCGTGGGCCCGCCCCAACGCGCCGCGTCCAGAGCGCTACGCCCCGGGAACCTGGGGCCCCCATGCCGCCGACCGCCTACTCGCCGAGCATGGCCACCACTGGATCACCGTCTGCGGACAGCGGTATGCCCCCGCCTCCTGACGTCCGTGTCCACGCGACGTCGCAGGCCGCCGCCGAGGCCCTCGCCCGCGAGGTCTCCCGCCTCTCCGCCGAGTCCGTCGCCGCCCGCGGCCGCTTCTCGATAGCCCTCGCCGGCGGCTCGACCCCCGCCGCCCTCTACCGCCTGCTCGCCTCGCCCCCATACGACGCCGAGATCGATTGGTCCCGCTGGCACGTCCTCTGGGGCGACGAGCGCTGCGTCCCGCCGGACCACCCCGACAGCAACTACGGCATGGCCCGCCGCACCCTCCTCGACCACGTCCCCATCCCGCCGTCGCAGGTCCACCGCATGCGCGGCGAGGACG
>CAZCPU010000064.1:8221-10240 GCA_964499855.1 uncultured Dehalococcoidia bacterium
CCGACGCCGTCCGCCGCGCCCTCTCCCCCCGCCCCGGCGACGCCACGCCCCCCATAGCCCTCGTCGCGACGGTTGACGCGCCCGTGGTCTGGCATCTCACGCGGGACGCCGCCGCCGCTGTCCTTGGTCCTGGCGAAAACAAAGCCCCTTCCCCCACGAGTGGGGGAAGGTTGGGATGGGGGCGCTCCCCCTCGGGTCAGGCCTAGGCAGGCGCCATGGAAATCGCAGAAATCCTCTCCCTGTGGTGGGTCTACCCTGCCTCCGTCTGCATCGCGACCATCGCCATCTCCAACGGCATCAGCGGCGCGCTCTTCTTCGCCCCCTTCTTCCTGCTCGTCGTCGGTCTGCCCCCGGCGGAGGCCATCGGCGGCGGCCTGATGACCATGATCTTCGGCACGGGCTCCGGCACGTACAGCTACACCCGGCAGGGCGTCGTCGACTTCACCATCGTGAAGTCCCTCGTGCTCGTCACCGTGCCCCTCGCCATGGCCGGGGCCGTCGTCGCGCTGGTGGTCGACGCCGGCGCCCTGCGCGTCGTGCTGGGCGTCGGCCTCATCGCGCTGGCCGGCTTCCTCCTCTGGAACAACCTGCGACGACGCCCCCCAGCCAACGCCTCTTCCACCACGAATGCGGGAAGGCCGGGATTGGGGGAGTCCCCCGTTCGCTCTGCGCCAGTCGAAGGGCCGCTCCACGACGCTGTCGTCACCGCCCGCGACGGCCGCGAGTACCGCTACACCCGCCCGGGCCGCACCGGCAGCCAGGCGATGGGCGCGGCCGGTGCCTTCCTGCAGGGCCTCATGGGCGCCGGCCTGCCCGAGGTCACCACCACCCAGCTCATCCTGCGTGGCAAGCTCCCGCCGCGCATCGCCGTCGCCACCTCCGTCACCACGCTGACCGTCACCGTCTTCTTCGCGGCCCTCATCCACGCCATGGGCGGCGACCCCCCGTGGCACGTCGTCCTCTGGTCCTGCCCCGGCGCCCTAACCGGCGCCCAATTCGGCGCCCGACTCCAGGCCAAGCTCCCCCCCAACGCCTCCCAACGCTTCCTCGCCATAGTCTTCACCGCCGTAGGCGTCCTCGTGATAGCCCTGCAAGGAACGGCGTAGAAACTCGCCCAACTGCATCCCGATTGGCCTCCGTCGGCGGCTAGCCCTCTGCTATACTCTCCCGTAGTCCCCCACACCCACACCAGGAGCCGCCCATGCCCGCCTTCGCCGACAAACTCCTCGCCGCCGCCGAGCGCAACCGCAGCCTCCTCTGCGTCGGCCTCGACCCCGACCCCGCGCGCATGCCCGTCGCCGACGTCGCCGAGTTCAATCGCGCCATCGTCGAGGCCACCTCCGACCTCGTCTGCGCCTACAAGCCCAACCTGGCCTTCTACGAGGCCCTCGGCCCCGCTGGCATGGACGCCCTCCGCGCCACCCTCGACGCCATCCCCGACTGGATTCCCGTCATTGCCGACGCCAAGCGCGGTGACCTCGACAACTCCTCCGCTGGCTACGCCCGCGCCCTCTTTGACGTCTGGGACTTTGACGCCGCCACCTTCCACCCCTACATGGGCCGGGACTCCCTCGCCCCCTTCCTCGCCCGGCCGGAGCGCGGCATCCTCGTCCTCAGCCGCACGTCCAACCCCAGCGCCCGCGAGTTCCAGGACCTCCAGGTCACCCCCTTGGCCGGCGGCGACACCGTCCCCATGTACGAGTACGTCGCGATGACCGCCGCCAAGTGGAACGACAACGGCAACGTCGGCCTCGTCGTCGGCGCCACCTACCCCGACGAGCTCGAGCGCGTTCGAGACCTCTGCCCCGACATGCCCATCCTCATCCCCGGCGTCGGCGCGCAGGACGGCGCCCTTGAGCGCTCCGTCGCCGTCGGCATCGACGGGCGCGGCCGCAACGCCATCGTCAACGCCTCCCGAGGCGTCATCTTCGCCGGCGACGACCCCCGCACCTACCCCCACGCCGCCCGCGACGCCGCCCAATACCTCCGAGACACCATCAACCGCGTCCTCGACGACCG
>CAZCPU010000065.1:0-9920 GCA_964499855.1 uncultured Dehalococcoidia bacterium
GCCCCGCCCTTGAGCTGCATCGGCAGTCCCGCGGCCATGAAGTACACGGCGTCCGCCTGCGCCGCGAAGAGCTGGTTCACCCGCCCCAGCGCGTCCTCGAAGGCCCGCCCCAGCTCCGTCGGCGGCACGACGCCGAGCCCGACCTCGTTGCTGACGACGACCCATTCGGCCGAGCTCCGCTGCTGCAGCGCCAGCAGCTCCCCCGCCCGCGCGGCGATGACCTCGCCCGCCGCCGGGTCCGGCGTCCGCAGCAGCACGTTGCTGACCCACAGCGTCAGGCAGTCCAGCAGCACGGTGTCGTAGCCGTCCACGGCTGCCGAGAGCGCGCCCACGAGGTCGACCGGCTCCTCCAGCGTCGTCCACTCGGGCGGGCGGCCCGCCTGGTGTGCCGCGATGCGTGCGGCCATCTCGTGGTCGCCGGCCTCAGCCGTCGCGGCGAAGAGCACCCGCCCGCCCGCGGTTGCCAGCCGCTGCGCGAAGGCGCTCTTGCCCGCCCGCACGCCGCCGAGCACCAGCGTCAGCCCGCTCACGGTATCGTCCTCGATTGCGTGTCCACGAGGTGGCTCGTGTCATTCCACAGCTCCAGCACGCATGCGTCGGGCTGGACGGTCACCACGGAGAGACTCCCGTGCGAGAGCCGCAGCCGCCAGAAGTGCTCGGCGTCCAGCCCCAGCAGGCACACCGCGACGGCTCTGATCGTCCCGCCGTGCGCCACCACGGTGACGTCCTCCGAGGCGTGCCGCCTGCGCGCGGCCTCGGTGAACCGCCGGACGCGGTCCAGCAGCTCGAGCGTGGTCTCGCCGCCGGGCGCGGCGTAGTCGGTGTTCCGGCCCGTGATGCGGATGGCGTACGCCTCCGGGTTGTTGGCCCTGGCCTGCTCCATCGTCAGGCCTTCCCACTCCCCGTAGGCAAACTCCCGCAGGAGGGCGTCGGGCCGCACCTTGGCAGAGGTCGCCGCAGCGACTTCCTGCGCCGTCGCGAGGGCGTGTCCAAGGTCGCTGCTGTATATCGGTCCGGCGCCCTGCCCGACGAGCCGCTCGGCCAGCTGCCGCACCTGCGACCGGCCGCGTTCCGTCAGAGGGACGTGCCGGTGCCCCTGGATGCGGCCCTCAAAGTTCCATACGGTCTCGCCGTGACGCACCAGCCTCCATGTGCCCAAGCCGGCCTCCTCGGTCGTGGGTCCGGGTCAACTCTAGTCCCAGAAGGGAGCAATGAACAGCGTCGGCCAGTAGTACACCGCCAGGATGCCCAGCAGCAGCGCGGCGACCTCCGCCACCTCGTTGACGGCGCCGTACGTGTCGCCCGTCATGCCGCCCAGCATCCGCGACATCCACCACCCCAACGCCAGCGCCACGACGACAACACCCCCCGCCACCACGAGCCCGCCGCTCCCGAGCAGCGCCCACCCGGCGACGAGACCCGTCGCGAGCCCCACGGCAACCTGCCACCAGCCCTTGCCCTTGAGGAAGGCCGACCCCAGCCCCTCGGCGCGGGCGTACGGAAAGGTCGCCATCGTCGCCAGCATCCCCAGCCTCGAGAGGCACGGGAACAGCACAAGCAGCTCCCATCGCACGTCCAGCGGCAGGCTCACCAGCAACGACCACTTGAGCAGCAGCAGCGCGACGCCGCCCGCCACGGCGAAAGCGCCCACGTGGGTGTCCCGCAGGATGCGCAGCCGGTCCTCTCGCGTGTGCCCGCCGAAGAGGCCGTCGCAGGCGTCCAGGAAGCCCTCCGTGTGGATGGCCCGCGTGAGCACGAGCAGCGCCGCCACCAGGATCGCGTCGACGACGAGCGGCGGCGCCGCCGTGTCCATCAGCCAGTCGAGTCCCGCCAGCGCGCCGCCGAGGGCCAGCCCCACCAGCGGGAAGAATGCGCGCGATGGCCCCATCGCACGCTCCCTCCCTCCGCCGATTGGCAGAATGGTCAGGAACCCGAACGCCAGCAACGGGCCTCTCATGCTGCGCCTCCACCCTCGTCTGCAGGCCGGTCGGACACGCCCGCCTCCGCAAAGGTGGCCATTTCCGTGAGCGTGGCGGCGGCGGCCTCTAGGAGGCCCATCGCCAGCGCCGCGCCGGTCCCCTCGCCGAGCCGCATTTCGAGATCCAGCAGCGACCGCAGCCCCAGCTCTTCGAGCACAACGCGGTGCCCCGCCTCTGCCGAGAGATGTCCCGCCACGAGGTAGTCGCCCACCCGCGGGCAGAGCCGGTGCGCGAGGAGCGCCGCGGCGCCGGAGATGAACCCGTCGATGACCACGGCGCGCCGGGCATACGCCCCGCCCAGCACGACGCCCGCCAGCGCCCCAATCTCGAAGCCGCCAACCTTGGCCAGCACGTCGAGCGGGTCGCCTGCGTCGGGCCGGTTTGCCGCCAGGGCCCGCTCGACGACCGCGGTCTTGTGGACGAGCTCGGCGTCTGTGCGTCCCGTGCCGCGGCCCGTGGTCTCGCTCGGCGCCCGCCCTGTCAGCGCCGACACGATCGCGCTCGACGCGGTCGTGTTGCCGATGCCCATGTCGCCCGTGCCGATGGCGTCGGCGCCGTGCTCCGCCGCCCCCAACGCCAGCTCCACCCCCGCCGCGACGCACGCCTCGGCCTGCGACCGCGCCATTGCCGGTCCCGCCGTGATGTCGGCCGTGCCGCGGCCGATTCCGAGGACTTGCAGGCTCGGGTGTTCGGGCAGTGGCGTCGCCACCCCTGCGTCGACGATGACCAGATCAACGCCGGAGTTGCGCGCGATCACGCTGATGGCTGCGCCTCCGGAAAGGAAGTTCAAGACCATCTGCGCCGTGACCTCTTGCGGATAGGCAGTCACTCCCTGCGCGACGACGCCATGGTCGGCGGCAGCGACGATGATGGTCTTGCCCCGAATGACGGGCCGGTCCGTTCGCTGGATGCCCGCAAGCTGCACGGACAGTTCCTCAAGCCGGCCAAGGCTGCCCGGCGGCTTCGTCAGCGTCGCCTGCCGCTCCCTGGCCGCGCGCATGGCATTGGCGTCGGCGGGCTTGATGCCCGCGATGACATCGCGCAGGTCCATTCTCGTGACCCAAGCCTCCGGAGTGAGTTGAGCAGGTTGGCCGGTCCGCCCAGTGTAGCCGCTTATGCGATCGATGTCCTCACGAAGGGAGGCTGCTTGCACGTCGAGTCGACCGATAACCTTGGGGGGCCCTGATTCGTGTGAATTGCAGGGGCCGATACCGGGTGCTATACAATGAGGATGGAGCCGCCGATCGACGAGGCCATGGCTCCAGGGTGAACACAACAGAATTGCGTCCATACCGGGGCGCCTCGGAGGAAGTGGATGTCGAATCGCCTGCCAATCGGTATTGCGGGAGTCTCGGTCTTGATCGCGGCGGCGGCCCTCGTCGTCGCGGTCCTCGCTCTCACGGAAGACCCGCCCGCGCTGCCGCCGCCGACGGAGAGCGTGCCCAGCCTGTACACGAAGGCCCTCGTCGACGAAGCCATACAGCGCTACGAGCGTGTCGGGCGCGCGGATGCTGTCGAGTACTACAGTGACCCCGCCAACGTGGATGGCGAGTGGTACGTATTCATCATCAATGAAGAGGGGCGCACCATCGCCCACCACAACCCGTTCTTCATAGACCGCGACCCGGAGGAGCGCGTGGACTCGACTGGATACTTCTATGGCGAGCCGCTACTTGCCGCGACCGAGGAAGGGGTCTGGGTCAACTACACGTTGCTGAACCCGCAGACCGGTGATGAGTCGATAAAGCACACGTGGGCAAGGCAGCACGACGGCCTGATCTTTGGCTCTGGATGGTACGAACGCTAGTCGACGCCCGCGCTAGCGGCGGGGCTCCCACCGGAAGAAACGCATCGTGAAGAGCGCCCCGCCGACGAGCCACGCCGCCATCACAAGCAGGTGTCCCCACTCGAAGCCTGAACCCGCTTCAAACGGGTTGAAGGCCGTGTGCATCGCCAGCGCCATGTGCCGCACCGGGAACACGTCTGCCAGGGTGGTAAGCCATACCGGCGCGTCGTCCAGCGGGATGAAGACGTCCGATATGAACAGAAGCGGCAGGATGGACGCGTTCACAATGGCGGGCGCCGCGTCGGCGTTCGGGATGATAGACGTCACCGCCAGCCCCAGCGTGCAGAACGTCGCCGCAGCGATGGCCAGCGTCAGCAGGACGGCCGGCAGCTTGGACGTCGGAAGATCGACGCCGAATGCCAGCCACCCCGCGCTCGCCACGATGATGACCAGCAGCATCGTCAGCAGCACGGAATGGAGGATCTTGCCCGCCAGGTAAGACCAACTCGGCAGCGGCGTGCCGCGCATGCGCTTCAGCAGACCGCCGTCGCGAGCGAATGCGATGCCCATCGCGACGTTGGTGTACGTGGCGCCCACGACGGCAAACACCATGATGCCGGGCACGTAGAACGTGGACAGGTTGTAGGTGTTGCCGTTCTCGTCCGTGACCTCCTGGCTGCCAAAGATCAGGTTGAAGATGACCAGGAACATGAGCGGGAAGATGATCGTGAAGAATGCGGCCGCCGGGTTGCGCCAAAAGGCGCTGTTCTCATAGCGGACCTGCCGGAGCGCGAGGATGACGGAGTTCATGGCCTACTCCTCCCTCCCGCCGGCATCGCCGACCAGCTCGATGAAGAGGTCCTCCAGCGTGGGGTGCGTGACAGTGAGCTCTTCCAGCTCGATGCCGTTCTCCACCGCCCATGCCGTCAGCATATGCAGCAATCGAGTAGGGTTCTCGGCCGGGAGCGAGTACAATCCGCTGTCGTCTGAGGTTGCCTGCACCTCAACAGGAAGCGGCGGCGCGCCGTCCCGCAGACGGAAGCGCACCGTGGTCGTGCGGTCGCGCAGAGCAAGGTCGCCCGGCGCGCCCTCGGCGACGATATTCCCCTGCACCAGGATTGCTACGCGGTCCGCCAGGTACTCTGCCTCTTCCATGTAATGCGTTGTCAGCAGCACGGTCTTTCCCAGCGACTTCAGGCCTCGCACCATCTCCCATGCCCCTCTCCGGGCGGCTGGGTCAAACCCCGTTGTGGGCTCGTCCAGGAAGAGCAGCTCCGGGTCCCCCGCGAGACCGATGGCGACGTCGAGCCTGCGCTGCTGCCCGCCGGACAGCTTTCTCACTCGCTCTCGCCGCTGCTCCCGCAAGCCGACGAGGTCCAGCAATTGCTCCAGCGGCAGCGGGTGCGGGTAGTAGCCGCGGAACTGGTTGATGGTCTCTTCCACGGAAAGATACTGGTCGACGCTGGTGGACTGCAGCACGATGCCGACGCGTTGCTTGTGGACCGGGTCGTTCGTGCCGGGGTCATGACCCAGCACGGCGACCTGCCCGCTCGACCTTGTGCGGTGTCCCTCGAGGATCTCGACGGTTGTGGTCTTGCCCGCGCCATTGGGTCCAAGCAACGCAAAGACCTCGCCCGGCGCCACCTGCAGGTCGATGCCGCGAACGGCCTCGCGGCCGCCGTAGGTCTTTCGCAGGCCCTGGACCTCTATGGCCCATTCTGGGCGCGGGCGGTTTTGGGCGCTCGTCAACTATCGTGCTCCTTCATCGGCTTGCGACCTCAATGGCTCGGGGTGAGAGAGTGCCATCCCGCATTCAGTGGCATTTGGCGTAACGGTGCAGTAGCCATTGTAGTTGCGCTACAAACCAAAGCAATACCTACGTGAAGCGCTGGGGGAATGCCGAACACGATGAATCGAAGCAAGGGGATGCTGGGCGCTGCTGGATTGGACCAAAACTTGTTGGCGTGTCTCTAGCCGGGGGTTGACGGTCAGGGGTAAAATGCCGCATCACCGAACGACGGGCCTGGACATACGTGGAGGTATGCTATGGCCTTCAGTGAGATTGCGGGGTTCATAGGCGCTTTCGCAGGGGTCGCGATCGCCGTTGTGGCGCTAGCGGTCTCCGTGGCTGTGTTCACCGCAATTGCACGACTGGGCAACGGCGTGCGCCCCTTCACCAACAAGAAATAGCGCACCCTGCGCGGGGAACCCCTTTCGGCGACCGGCAGCGGCTTGCCGAGTGCCCGTCTGCGCGCGAGCCCCTCTACCGGTTGGCCCTGACCGCGCCTCGCATCGCCTTTGCCGCCGACACCATATTCCGCAGCGACGGGATGACCTCCTCCCACCGGCGCGTCTTCAGGCCGCAGTCCGGGTTCACCCACAGTCGTTGTCCGGGCTGTAGCGTCTGCGTCGCCGCCCACAGCAATTCCGCCATCTCCTCCTCGTCCGGCACGCGCGGCGAGTGAATGTCGAAGACGCCTGGTCCCACTTCGTTCGGGAAGTTGTTGCGCTGTAGGTTGCGA
Organism: uncultured Dehalococcoidia bacterium; assembly: GCA_964499855.1. Classification (GTDB taxonomy): domain Bacteria; phylum Chloroflexota; class Dehalococcoidia; order Lucifugimonadales; family UBA1127; genus UBA1127. The sequence continues at coordinate 6,288 of CAZCPU010000065.1, forward strand.
AGCGCCTCGCCGTCGCTCCGGGCGTTCTCCATGGAAATCACGTCCGCGTCCATCCGCGCAATCGAGTCCGTGATGTCGTCGTATGCGACGTAGCACATGTGCGTGTGTATCTGCGTCCTGTCCTGTACTCCCGCGGTCGCCAGCCTGAAGCTGTCCACCGCCCACGAGAGGTAGCCGTCCCAGTCGGCCTTGCGAAGCGGGAGTCCCTCGCGCAGCGCCGGCTCGTCCACCTGCACCACGTTGATGCCCAGCGACTCCAGGTCCAGCACCTCGTCGCGGATTGCGAGGGCCAGCTGCCGGCAGGTCTCGCTTCGCGGCTGATCGTCCCGCACGAAGGACCATTCCAGCATTGTCACCGGCCCAGTCAACATGCCTTTCATTGGCAGGTCAGTTAGTGACTGCGCGTAGGTTATCCACCGCAGCGTCAGCGGTGCGGGCCGCGAGATGTCGCCGTAGATGACGGGAGGCTTGGCGCACCGCGAGCCGTAACTCTGGACCCAACCGTTGGCGGTGGAGACGTAGCCGAGCAGTTGCTCGCCGAAGTACTCCACCATATCGTTCCGCTCAGCCTCACCGTGCACCAGCACGTCCAGCCCAATGCCCTCTTGGATGCGCACCGCCTCCGCAATATTGCCCTTAAGGAACTGCTCGTACTGTGCGTCCGTGATCTCTCCACGATTGTGGCTGGCCCGCGCGCGCCGGATCTCCGCAGTCTGGGGGAACGAGCCGATCGTCGTGGTGGGGAAGTCCGGCAATTCCAGCTGCTCAACGCGCCGCTCCTCATACGGCCTCTGTCGGCACAGCATGTCCTCGGTGACCGACGCGCTTCGCTCCTTGACCGCTGGACTGTGTATGCGTGGCGAAGTGGCCCGGTCCCTGATGGCGGCGGCATTCGCCTCAAGCTCCGTCTCGACGTCCCGCCCGGCCCCCTCGATCGCCGACGCAATGGTTGCTACCTCCCGCACCTTCTGCTTGGCGAACGCCATCCACGACTTGATCTCGTCGTCCAGCTTTTCCTCGTATTCCAGGTCCACGGGGCAGTGGAGCAGCGAGCACGACGGCGCGATGACCACCCTGTCGCTGCCCAGGACGTCCACCGCCGCCCGCGCAGTCTCGATGGCCGCAGCCAGGTCTGACTTCCACACATTGCGCCCATCGACCAGGCCAAGGGACAATGTCTTGTCCGCGGGCAGAAGAGAAATCGCTTGGTTCAAATCCGACCGGCCTCGCACCAGGTCCAGGTGAATTCCCTGCACCGGCAGCGCAAGCGCCGCTCTCATGTTCTCGCGAAGGTCGCTGAAATACGTGGTCAGCATAATCTTGAGGGTGGGCGCCGCCTTTGTAAGCCGCTCATACGCGGCTGCATAAGCGTCCAGTTGCCCCTTGGTCAGATCGAGTCCCAGCCCGGGTTCATCCACCTGCACCCAAGTCGCACCGGCGGCCGCAAGCTTGCGCAGGACCTCTGCGTAAACGTCTAGCAGGCCGTCCAAGAGCGAAAGGGTGTCGAGCCCGTCGTACGGGGACTTGGAGATTAGCAGGTACGTCAGGGGCCCCACCAGCACGGGCCTCGTGTGTATTCCCAACGCTCGGGCTTCGAGGAACTCATCGATAACCTTCGTCGAGCGTAGCGAGAACCGCTGCCACTCATGCAACTCGGGAACCAGGTAGTGATAGTTGGTGTCGAACCATTTGGTCATTTCCATAGCCTGGACGCCCGGCTTGCCGATGGAGTCGGCCCGCCCACGAGCCATCGTGAAGTAGGTGTCCAGATCGATGTCGTCTTCCCCTGCCCCGTACCGCGGCGGGACCGCCCCGACCATGACCGAGGTGTCCAGAACATGGTCGTAGAGGGAGAAATCGTTGGAGGGAATGTGTGTGATTCCCGCGTCTCGCTGGAACTCCCAGTTCACGCGTCTCAGTTCGGCGGCCCGCAGCAGCAGCTCGTCGCGGTCAATCCTGCCGCCCCAGTACGCCTCGACGGCCCACTTCAGTTCGCGGTGAGGTCCAATGCGGGGAAATCCGAGGTTCGCCGTTGTCACCATATCGTCCACCTCAAAAAAGAGAGCCTCGCTGCGCAGCAGGAGGCCCGTGTCATGTAGAGCCCTTGAAGGGGTTGGAGCACATAAAAACTATAACATTTGTCGCTGTTGGTCAACCTCTTTCCAGTCTCAGTTTACGAAATCCGCCGCGCTAAGACCGCCCTCCCCGCTCTCACCCGACCGGCGTCATCGTCACGTAGTACGCGATGGTCTGGAGCGCCTCCCAGTCCGCCGTGGAAAGCTCGAAATGCTTACCCGTCCTCAGCGTCCACCCCCGGAAGTCCTTCGAGCGGCACTGCAGTTCCATGTCCTTCACCCGCTTCACCATCTCGTCGACCGTGACGTCTTCCGAGAGTACGCTGATAAACCCCGTGCGCATGTCCTTGCCTCGCCACGAGACGTCCAGCACCCGGCCGAAGAGCGGGAACGACCTCTTCCGTATCGTAGTCAGCTTGATGGCGCCCTCCTTCGGCATCTTCCGGTTATCCGGGATGCCGAAGATGAACCACCACTGTGGAGGGCTCTTGTCCGATCCGTCCTGCTTGATCACGTTCACCCAGGCAATTGGCCCGCCAGCGATGTCGATGACGCCGAGCGAACGGGTGAACAGTCTCTTTCCGAGAGACTCTTCCGGGCGGTCGCGCTCGGCCATCTCCGCTGCCACGCCGAGCTCGGCCAAGGCTTCGGCCAATGTGTCTCGCGTCTTGTCCCGAAAACGCTCGTGCCACCTGGTCATGGTTCGATCACAAATTCCCAAACAGGGGTGACGCACTCCCTAGTTGCAAAATTACGAACAAATGTGTTAACGTGCCATGACGGTTGGAGGGAGGCGCTTGCATGGATGCGCGGCTAAGCATCGTTACACTTGGGGTCACTGACCTCGAGCGGTCCACCCGGTTCTATCGCGACGGCCTGGGGTTTCCCGTGCACGAGGCGGGCAGCGACTCGATCACGTTCTTCATGCTGAACGGCGTGATGCTTGCCCTTTTCCCAAGGAATGCTCTGGCGGAGGACGCGAGCCCCATGCAGGGTGGTGACAGGGAGCAGGAGTCGTATCAGTTCACCCTGGCGCACAACGTGGCCTCGCGCGAAGAGGTGGACGCCGTTCTCGCCGAGGCCGGGGCGGCCGGGGCCCGCATCATCAAGCCGGCATCTGAGACGTTTTGGGGCGGTTACTCGGGCTATTTCGCAGATCCGGATGGCTTCCAGTGGGAGATTGCCACGGGCTCGGGTCTTCCCATTGAGCCTGTCGCGAAGTAGATGGATGCCTGGGGGGATGGCGCAGCTTTTGTCGAACAAATCGTGCTCAAGCGGGGCGATTGCGACGACCAATTCTACGGCGCAGGCATGCCAACGCCGGGTCGTGTAGACGCGGCTCGTCGGGCACGGCTGGCCTTCCGGGAAGGCCGGACTGACTGAACCATCGACGGTGACCGGCACATTCTCGGCCTCCGCACCCGACGGGAGGCAGGAGAGCGCTCGGCGGGGTCCTTCGAATGGAACGCGCTCATTAGCTCGCCACCGAGGTTGGTGTGCGACTCGCGGGGAGTGATTCGCCAAAAATCACGTCGTTCACGAAGGGCGAATCGCCTTC
>CAZCPU010000066.1:0-7685 GCA_964499855.1 uncultured Dehalococcoidia bacterium
GAGGGCATATCGACACAGTCGCCGTTGACGTCGAACTTCCAGCCGTGATACACGCAGCGGATGCCGCATTCCTCATTGCGCCCAAAGAACAGGCTCGCCCGGCGGTGGGGGCAGTAGTTGTCCAGGATTCCTACATCGCCGTTGGTGTCGCGAAACGCGACCAACTCCTCCGACATGATCTTCACGCGCACCGGCGGGCAGTCGGGCTCCGGGAGTTCGCGGGTGAGGAGGGCCGGGACCCAGAACCGTCGAAGATACTCACCCATGGGAGTGCCCGGGCCGGTCCGTGTAATCAACTCGTTGTCCTGCGTGCTCAGCATTGAACGACTCCTCCATCTACGGGGTTACCCTGCGGTGGGGGCCTCCTCCGGGTACATCTCCGGCAGGAGCACCTCGCGCCAGGGGCGGTTGGCGTCGAACACCTTCTCGATGGCGCGGGCGGAATAGTAGGTGGTGGAATTGGAGCCGCGCGGGTCCTCGCCCTCCGCCACGTTGCGGGCAGCCTCGAGGACCAGCTTGCGCATCGCGATGACGGCGGAGTCGGCCGGCCCGAGATGCTCGCGGCTCCGGTCGACGATCGGTCCCATGCTCTCCTGGACGGCCCGGTCCTGCGCGTTGATGCCAGTGATGCCGGTGAAGGTCTCAGTCCTTTGGATCTCCCTGTCGATCAGCCAGTCGTTGCGGATGTTGCCCACGGCCTGGAACGTGTTCTGGTCCACGTTGGGCCAGCCGTTGGCGGTGCCCTCCATGGTGCGTTCCTTCTCTGACATCTCCTCAGGGCCGAAGCTGTAGTGGAAGTTCCAGACCATCACGTGATGGTCGTCCATGGGCACCCAATGGTGGCCGGCCACCATCTGACGGTCAGGGGCGCCAGCTCGGCCAATCTGCTGTGGGCGGAGCTGCGTGAACGGCATGATGAAGTGGTAGCCCCGAACGTACTGCTCATCGGCGTCGAGGGGCCGGATTCCGGTGTAGCGGTAACCGTAGTCGGTCACGTCCACTTCGAGGGTGGGTGCGCCACCTCGAACGAAGGGCGTCGAGGGCTGGATGCCCTCCGAGCTGGCATTCTCCTTGAGCTGCCGGTGAAGAATGGGGGCGTGCGACGAGTCAATGCCGCCCTCCAGGGCCTGCAACCAGTTGCACTCCTGGATGACCTTGGTCACGCCACGGTGATTTCCCGACACCCGAACATACTCGAAGTTGGGCAGCGGGGGCTTCTTGTCCGCAGGGCCCATGTACACCCAGATGACCTCGCCCATCTCGACAGCGGGGTAGGCCTTCACCTTGATCTTGTCCTTGAAGCTCACCGGCTCGTTCATCTGCTCGACACAGTTGCCGTGGATATCGAACTTCCAGCCGTGGTAGACACAGCGGAGCCCGGCCTCCTCATTGCGGCCAAGCCAAAGCGAAGCCAGCCTGTGGGGGCACTGTTCGTCCAGGACGCCGATCTCGCCGTTGGTGTCACGGAAGGCGACCAGTTCCTCGCCGAGCAGCCGAAGTCGCACTGGCGTGCAATCGGGCTCGGGGAGCTCGCGGTGGAGCAGGGCCGGGAGCCAGTAGCGCCGGAGCGCCTCGCCCATTGGCGTGCCGGGGCCTACCCTTGTTGCCAGCTCGTTCTCTTCCCTTGTCAGCATGTGTTCCTCCTACCGTTTGTCGCCATAGCAAACATGCGCTATTGGCCTGGCGACGCTTTGTACATACTCTGCCAGTTGGCACCATGCGCCAAACCGCGCTTATTGTCAAGGAGTTGAGCGGGCACTTGAGGAGAAGATGGGATTGGGACGACAGTTCCGTCATGCAGAGCGCGGGTTCCCAAAGAAAAAGCCGTCTTCAAGAGACGGCAACCTGTTGAGTTCTGAGTTGGTCGGGGCGATTGGATTTGAACCAACGACCCCCTGCACCCCATGCAGGTGCGCTACCGGTCTGCGCCACGCCCCGACGGTCTGACCAGTATAGCAGCGGCAGCGGCAGCCTTCAACGAACGTTGGGACTACCGGCGCATCATCTGTTGCAGTTGCGACATGCCGCGCGTCTTGCCGCCGGAGAACTGCCGCATCATGCGCTGCATCTGCTTGAACTGGTTCAGGAGCTGATTGACCTCCTGCACACTGGTGCCGCTACCCAGTGCGATGCGCCGCCTGCGAGAGGCGTTGAGAACGTTGGGATCCCGCCGCTCCCTCGGCGTCATGGACAGCACGATGGCCTCAATGCTCCTGAGGTGATTGTCGTCAACGTCGTCGGCCTTCAGGCGCCCCTTCATGCCAGGGACCATCTCGAGCACCTGGCCGAGTGGGCCCATCTTCTGCACGGCGCGGAGCTGGTCAAGGAAGTCCTGCAGGTCAAAGCTGGCCTTGCGGAGCTTGCGCTCCATCTCCTCCGCCTGCTGGATGTCAACAGCCTCCTGCGCCCTCTCGATCAGAGTGAGCATGTCGCCCATGCCGAGGATGCGTGAGGCGAGGCGGTCGGGATAGAAGGGCTCAAGGGCATCGGTCTTCTCGCCGACGCCCATGAACTTGACGGGGACACCGGTCACGGCGCTGATGGATAGGGCCGCTCCGCCCCGTGCATCGCCGTCCATCTTCGTGAGGATGAGCCCCGTCAGCCCGACGCGCTCATTAAAGGCGGTCGCGGCATTGACGGCCTCCTGACCGGTCATGGCGTCGACTACGAGGACGACCTCCTCGGGGTTCACAGCCTTCTTGATTTCGGTGAGTTCCTCCATGAGCTCATCGTCGATTTGCAGGCGGCCGCCGGTGTCGATGATGGCCCAAGGGCTGCCCTGGCGGGCGGCCTCAGCGGCGCCGTTCTTCGCGGCGCGCAGGGCCGTCGACGAGGATGGAGGCTCGGAATAGACGGGCATGTCGAGCTGGCGACCGAGGGCGGTGAGCTGGTCGACGGCCGCGGGCCGGCGGAGGTCGGCGGCAACGAGCATCGGCCTGGCACGGCTTCCCGCGGCGAGGTTCACGGCGAGCTTGGCGGCGGTGGTCGTCTTGCCGGAGCCTTGCAGGCCAACCAGCATGAGGACGGCGGTGGCGTTGGTGCCGTGGTGGAGACGGTGGTCACCGGCGCTCAGGATAGCCGTAAGCTCCTCGTCCACCACCTTGACTACCTGCTGGCCGGGGTTGAGTCCCTGGAGCAGGTCGGCGTCGAGGCAGCGCTCCTTGACCTTCGCGACGAAGTCCCGGGCGACTCGGAAGTTGACGTCGGCCTCGAGGAGCGCGACACGCACCTCTTTGAGCGCCTCGTCGATGTCCTTCTCGGTGAGCCTGCCCTTACCGCCAAGTCGCTGGAAGACGGCGGAGAGTTTGTCTCCAAGTGCGTCGAACATGCATGACCTCCACGGTCATTGTAGGGGCGCGACGGCAGGGCGGTAAACACGACGACCCGAGGGGCAGCGGCAACCGTCAGGGGCACGGCTGCCATGTTACGATGCCTCGAGCACCACGGGAGGCATTGCCGGTGTGCAGCGACGTGAAGGATGTCGAGGAATGCTCGTTGCCGGGGGTCGTGCGGGCATGACGGGGGCGGAAGGGTTTGCGGGGCGGAGGGTCGCCGTATACGGGCCAACGGGGTGCGGCAAGACGAGCCTCGGAGCGGAGGTCGCGCGACGGCTGGGGATCCCGCACCTGGACCTTGACCACGTGCACTGGCGGCCGGGGTGGCAGGAGAACCCTCGGGATCAGTTCAGGGAAGACGTCGCCGCGTGGCTGGACGCACGGCCAAATGGGTGGGTGTGCACGGGGAACTACACGAGCATCGTCGGCGACTTGGTGATGGCGCGGGCAGACACAATCCTGTGGTTGCGGCTGCCCTTCCCGATTGTGTTCTGGCGGCTCTTTTGGCGAACGCTTCGCCGGTCGTTCACTTGGGAGCTGATGTGGGGAACCAACCGGGAGACGTTTCGCAAGGGGTTCATGAGCCGGGACTCCATCCTGCTCTGGTGCATCACTCATTGGCGCGCCCACGCCCGCAGCGTCAGCCTTCGCCTGGAGGAGCACGGAGGGCATGCCGAGGCGCTGGCGTTGCAGTCGCCGCGGCAGGTGAGGGCATGGCTGGCGAGGGTTCCTCGCCTTGACCCCCTTCGGCGCGCGGCGATACACTGAGGACACCGAATGCCGAGTGGTGCAGCGGTAGCACGCGTGGCTCTGGACCACGTAACCCTGGTTCGAATCCAGGCTCGGCAGCCACACATCCCACCAGTCGAATTTCCCCCTCCCGCCGCCCTCGCTGCGTCATGCGTGGCCGTGCCGTGACGAGACATGCGTGTGCCCTCAGCGCACCAGTGGAGGAGATTCCGCTATAGTTGCCGCCAGGGAGGCGCGCACGGATGGCCAACGGCAGTTTGGCAAGGGTGATCATGGTGCAGGGGACATCTTCCCACGCGGGGAAGTCTGTGTTTGCCGCGGCGCTGTGCCGTATATTCGCCCAGGACGGCTACTCCGTGGCACCGTTCAAGGCACAGAACATGTCGCTCAACTCTAACGCGACGCCCGACGGCGGGGAGATCGGCCGCTCGCAGGCGGTGCAGGCTGCAGCGGCGATGACGGCGCCCCGCGTCGAGATGAACCCGGTGCTGCTGAAGCCCGAGGCCGACAACCGCTCGCAGGTCGTGGTGCTGGGCCGTCCGCGACGGGCCCTCGCCGCACGCGCGTACTATGAACGGAGGGCGGAGCTGTGGCGGACCGTCACCGAGTCGCTCGATGCGCTGCGGCGGGAGTACGACGTCATCGTCGTGGAGGGCGCAGGCAGCCCTGCGGAGATCAACCTGCGGCACGTGGACATCGTGAACATGGCGGTGGCCAAATACGCCAACGCGCCGGTACTGCTCGTTGGGGACATCGAGCGCGGGGGCGTCTTCGCGCAACTGGTTGGCACGATGGCGCTGCTGGAGCACGACGAACGGGAGCTGGTGAAGGCGTTCGTCATCAACAAGTTCCGGGGGGACCCGTCGCTGCTGGCGCCGGGGCTCGATATGCTCCGAGAACGCACCGGGGTGCCCGTCGCGGGGGTGCTGCCGTACTTCTTCGACATCCACATACCGGAGGAGGACGCGCTAGGGTTGCCCGGCGACTCCGACGTGGCAGGGGACGCCGCCTTGGACGTGGCCGTCGTCCGTCTCCCGCACATTGCCAACTTTGACGACTTCGACCCGCTCCACCACGATGCGGGCGTCCGCGTGCGCTACGTGACCAAGGCGGAGGAATTCGGCGAGCCGGACATCGTCGTCATCCCAGGAAGCAAGACAACGGCGGCAGACCTCGACTGGATGCGCGAGCGGGGGTTGGCCGAGCGCGTGGTCGCGGCTCGCGGCGGCGGCACACCGGTCGTCGGCATCTGCGCGGGGTACCAGATATTGGGGACGGAACTATTGGACCCCGAGGGCGTGGAGTCTTCCAGGACGCGCACAGCGGGGCTCGGACTGCTGCCCGCGTCGACAACGTTCCTGCAGCACAAGGCCACGCACCAGGTGCGGGCAAGAGTCGCCACGGGGCGAGGGTTGCTCAGCGGGTGCATGGGCGCGGAGCTCACGGCGTACGAGATCCACATGGGTGTGACGAGCGGCGAGGGAATCTCGCACCCCTTCGTCCTGGAAACCCGCTCCGGGGAACGCATCGACCAGCCGGATGGAGCGATGGACGGCGACGGCCTGACGCTGGGCACGTACATGCACGGGCTCTTCCACAACCGGGCGGTCCGGCGCTCGATGCTGGCGTGGGCGGCCAAGCGAAAGGGCACCGTGTTGCCGGAGTCGCCCGCAGAACTCGACCTAGGAGAGCAGCTCGACCACCTGGCGGGCTTCGTACGAAAGCACGTGGATGTGGACCTCATCTACCGCGAGGCGGGGTTGAAGGGCTGAGTTCGCCGGCCATTCGCCCCGCGCGAAGCGCCATTGGCGGGGCCTATGAGGCTGATGGCAAGCGAACCGGTGTTGGGATCGGGGTAGACGGCGGCCTCAACCCCGAAAGCCGCCGCGATGGTCTCTGGAACCAGTACCTCATCGGGCGCGCCCTCCGCAAGCACACGGCCCTCGCTGAGCAGCACGAGGCGGTCGCAAAAGCGCGCTGCCAGATTGAGGTCGTGGATGGCGGCGATGGCGGTCAGGCCGTCGTCGACAAGCTGGCGTACGAGACCAAGCACCTTCAACTGGTGCAGGACGTCGAGGTTGGACGTTGGCTCGTCCAGCAGAAGGACGCGCGGACGCTGGGCGAGAGCGCGGGACACGATGACCCGCTGACGCTCGCCGCCGGAGAGGGTGTCGAGGGTACGGTCGGCGAACTGGTCCGTCTCGGTCAGCCGCATCGCATCGCGGGCGATTCGCGTGTCCTCCCTACCCTCGATCTGGAAGCGGCCAAGGTGGGGGTAGCGGCCCATGAGCACGAGCTCCATGGCCGTGAAGCCGTGGGTGTACGGCATGATCTGGGGGACGATGGCCATGCCCGCGGCCACCTCCTTTGACGAAAGGGAACGCAGGTCTTCGCCGTCCAGGTGGACGCTTCCGCCCTGAACGCGGAGCACGCCGGAGATGGCGCGGAGGAAGGTCGACTTCCCGGCGCCGTTGGGGCCGATGAGGCCGACCATCCGCCCGTGGTCCGCCTGCAGGTCGACGCCGTCGAGGAGCGTCTTCGCCTCGACCTGGAAGAAGAGGCCCCGGGCGCCGACCGCAGGATGCTTGCCGTTGTTCGTCATAGCCTACTCCGCAAGGCTGAACGTCGGCGACGGAGGGTCGCCAAAGGCGTCCGGCCAGAGCATGCGGGCCAGCTCCTCCGCTCCAATGATGTTCCAATACGAGAGCGTAGTGAAGTGCTTGCTCTCCACCACGAAGACCCTGCCGTTCTTGATCGCGGGAATCTCCGCCAGCGCCTCATTGTCCAAGAGGCTCTGGCGGACCTCATTGGCGCCGAATTCGACCGGTTGCGGGATGATGATGACCTCCGGGGCCATCGTGATGATGCCCTCCAGGTTGGTGGTCTGGTTGCTCATGATGCCAGCGGTCTCGGCCACGTTCACCCCGCCTGCAGCGAGGATGACGCCGCCCTCCGTGGAGCCGCCCCCAGCCACCCAAAGCTGGTCGGAGTACTGCGTGACCGCGAGCACACCGGGCTTGGGCGATGCGGACTGCGTGACAGCGATGATCGCCTCGTAGCGCGCTCGAACTTCGGCGGCGAACCGCGCGGCACGTTCCTCCTCGCCAAGGATATAGCCGATCAAGAGGATGCTGTTGATGCGTGCCTCAGGGTCCTGCTGCAATTCCGTCTGCACCACCGGGATGCCCAGGCGTTCGAGGGCCTCGATGCCCTCTGTCGGGAAGAACGGGCTCGTCACCACGACATCGGGGGACTGGGCAATGATGGTCTCCGGGTCGCGGGTGATCTCGGGCCTGTCTTGCACCAAGCCGAACACGTTGGAGTAGGTCTCTATCTTTGTGGGGGCTCCCACCGCGACGAGACGCTCGACCGGAACGAGGGCCAGCACGGTCTCGTCGTGGCCCACAGATGCGGTGATGATGCGCTCCGGCTTGGCGGGGATGGTCACAACGCCGTTCAGGCCCTCGACCTGCCTCGGCCAACCGAAGTTGGTCGGGTCGACGATGCCACGGACGCCCGCAAGCTGCGGCGCGGGGGTTGGGGTGGGGGGCGGAGCCGTGGTGGGCTCAGGAACCGGCGTGTCGACCGGCGGGGCCGTCG
>CAZCPU010000066.1:7785-9500 GCA_964499855.1 uncultured Dehalococcoidia bacterium
GGGGGCGGAGCCGTGGTGGGCTCAGGAACCGGCGTGTCGACCGGCGGGGCCGTCGCGGGCTCGCGGGTTGGCGGGACCGGCGTCGGGGCCACGGCCACCTCGGGCGTGGGGGATGGGAGGGTCGGATCGGGAGCAGGGTCGTCGGAGGTGCAGGATGCCACGGTCAACGCGAGCAGCAAAAGCAGGGGGAGGAGCAGGAACCGGGGTTGGCGCGCCAGCATGGAATCTCCTTTCAATAACCGCAGGCTACAGGGCGTACGCCTGCCGCTTGTTGCGTATGAGCAGGAAGATGAAGAACGGTGCGCCGACGAAGGCCGTCAGCACGCCCACGCGGAACTCCGCGGGTTGGATGATGGTGCGCGCGAAGGTGTCGGCGAGGATGACGAACACGGCGCCGCCCACGGCGCTCATTGGGATCAGCACGCGGTGGTCGGGGCCAAGCACGAGCCGCAGGATGTGAGGCGTCACGAGCCCGACGAAAGCTATGGTGCCACTGACGGCCACCGCAGCGCCCGTCGCGAGAGCGGCCGCGGCCAGGAGGAAGGTGCGGGCAATGCCGACCCGGACGCCCATAGACCGGGCCTCGTCGTCGCCGAGCATGAGGAGGTTGAGGTCGCGGGCCATGAGCATGACCACGGCAGCGCCGCCGATGTTGAGCGGCGCCGAGATGCGGACGTGTTCCCAGGAGCGAGAGTCAAGGCCACCGGCCAGCCAGAAGAGGATCTCTCGAAGGGCTTCATTGTCGGGCAGCAGGATGATGATGGCGGAGACAACGGCGCCGAGGAAGGCGTTCACCGCCACGCCTGCCAGCAGCAGCGTCGCCATGGAGAAGTGACCGCCAACGGCGGCGATGCCGTAGACGAGAAACGTCGCGGCGACGGCGCCGACAAAGGCGAATGACGGAAGAGCGAGGAAGTACCAAGACGCGGCGCCCGTCGCGATGGCGACGACAGCCCCGACGGCGCCGCCCGCAGACACGCCGATGATGCCCGGGTCCGCCATGGGGTTGCGAAAGAGGCCCTGCATGGTCGCGCCGGCGACGCCGAGGGCCATACCAACGACGGCGCCTACGACAATTCGCGGCAGCCGGATTTGCTCGATGACGAGCTGCTCGGTGCGGGTGAACTCGCCGACGTCGATGCCCACGAGGCCAAGCACGACGGCAGCGACGTGGCCGACGGGGATGTCGACGGGGCCCAGGCTGAGGGACACGAGGGCAGATGCGCACAGCACGAGGCCGAGGGCAGCGACGCCGATGGACAGGCGCGCGCTGACGCCCGCCTGTCGGTACGACTGCAATCTAGCCAGTCCCGCAACCCGCAACAAGAAGACCTCCAGCAACTCTCCGCTGGAGGTCTATGCATAGCGCCGTCTGAAAGAGACGCCCGGCGCACGAGGGACCCTCTCTAATGCGGAGAGTGGTCACCTCCCGTTCAGGCAGGTCTCCTGGCTTGCGGGCGGAATCTTCTCGCCGGGGCCCTTCCCATCGCGTCTGCGACAGTGGGCGCCGACTCCGTTCCCGCTTACAGTGGCGCTACCGCGGCGGACTTACACCGCCTTCCCTATTCTCCCGGGTGGGCACCTGAACGGGGAGTGATCGGATGTGAACAACGGCCCAAATGGTATGGACTTACCCCAGGGGCTGTCAACCAAACGGCACGGCGGAAGCGCATTCCAACGACGGGTGTGAGGCCGATCTATCGAGGTGGAGCCCT
>CAZCPU010000067.1:0-9497 GCA_964499855.1 uncultured Dehalococcoidia bacterium
GGATGAACGGGGGCGCGCCAGCGCCCAAGGGGGCTGAACAGGGACCATGTCATTCTGGGTCTACATTCTCCGCTGTTCCGACGGCTCCTACTACACCGGCCACACGGACGCACTTGAGAAGCGCATTGCTGAGCATGAACTGGGAGCCGTTCCGGGCTACACCTCCAAAAGACGGCCAGTGAAGCTGGTGTATTCCTGCAACTTCGAGACCCGTGAAGAGGCCCTTGGCGCTGAGCTGGCGGTCAAAGGATGGTCTCGCGCCACGAAGGAAGCCCTGGTTCGCGGCGACTGGTCAGCGCTGACGGAGCTTTCGCGACGGCGCACCCCGGATCGCCCACGGTAAAGCGGAAGTGCGCGGGCGCGACGCCCGAGGTGGACTGCAACCGCTCCCGTTCGCCCTTCAATTTCCCTCAGGACGAACGGAATTGACACTGCACCGCTTTAGCAGGCTCTACGATTCGTGCTCACTCCTGAGTCTAGGCCGCAATGGCGCCCCCTCCCCGCCTTGACACCCCTCGCTAGTCCCCAATAGCCTTGTGCTGTAAGCCACCGAGTTCCTCAGCGGAGACCCGAATGGCCCAGGCAGACTTCACGCATCCCGAGCACAGTCGGAGCAACCCTCTCGCGAAGGCCGTGGCACGCACCGCACGCCGCGCCTACCGCGTGCTCAACCACTTCGTCATGGAAACCCTTGGCTTCCGCATGACCGGCCTCGCCGACTTGGAGGCCGATGTCCCGGTGACCGCCGATCCCGCCGCATCCGACGTCCCCGACGCGGACCGCATCGAGCGCCTGCGAGGCCCCCTCCTCGCGAGCGTCACCGCCCTCATGACCTTCGGCTATCTCCTCCTCAACGTCCTCCCAGACTTCTACGCCATCCTCATCGCGCTGGGCTTCGCCGCCGCCGCCGCGCTGAGCTGGGCCCCGCCCGCCCTCGACGCAGAGCCTGACAGCCGAGGTGCCTCCGCATCGCTGCGCCGCCTCGCCGTGGGCTTTGGCGCCGCCGTCACGCCCGCCGTGTTCGGCCTGCTGCTCGGCGTCATCGTGTGGCAGGTAATCATGTGGGACGCCCTGTACGGTGTTTCCGGGTTGCTGCCCGAATCCTGGTGCACCTGCGTGACCTAGGCCCAGCCGACTGCCCGTCTGCCTTTCGCCTTGACACCCCCCAGCGCCCGAGCCTTCCGCGCCGCCATCACCCTCGACCCCCGCCAGCCTGGACAAATCCCGAGCACCAAAGGCGCCATCAGCGGGTAGGGGTTGCGGTGGCGCTCGCCCTTACCCCGAAGAGTCACAGAGTCACAGAGACACCGACCACGTGTAGTCTGACTCAAGGATTTCAAACTCCAGAGTGCCCTGTGCCCGTGCATACACCATCCGCCAGCGTTCCAGTATGTCCCTGCCAATGATTGAAGGCACGTCTGGAGGGTCCTTCGGGTCAAAGACGGCGATGGGAGTTTCATAGAGGTGAACGGTATCGCCGTCTTGGAAGGCCAGAAATCCCTGGGTCTCGTAGACAGTAATGCTCCCACCGACGCCCGAGATATCGTAGGAAGGGAGCGAGAGCACGCCGTGGGTATCAACGCCAAAGTCCCTGAGCACGTGAGGATGTATACAGGAGTTGGTCGCGCCGGTGTCTATCACAAACGTGGTCAGATGCTGGAAACCCAGCTGTGGCAAAATGAGGGTGCCCTGCAACCGGAGGCTGCCATCGGCAGTGCCAAACGAGCCGTAGAGCATCTAGATGACTAGAATCGGAGGGTTGGGATTGAGGAATTCAATGACGGCCGTGTAAATCGGCTTGTCCGCCTCCCGCAGTTTGGCGACGAGGCCATCCCGACTGTCCGCAAAGACCAACTCGTCGCCCTCCGGGACGGCGACCCACTCGTTCGGGTGCGATTCCAGCAATTCGAGGACCTGCTCGTTGAGCCACCGGGACCGGCGGGTGTAGTCCGCTAGGTCCCTGGCAATGCGTTCTATGCCCCCCGCGAAGGCGATGGCTGCTTCAATTTCAGCTTTTGGCGCCATTGTATTTCCCCCGTGCTCACTCCTGAGTCTAGGCCGCAATGGCCGCCCCCGCAACCTTGACACCCCCGCCCCCGTCCCCCGAGCAGCGGCCCGTCAACCCCGAGCCCCCCCGCCCCCGCGGCCCGCAAGGCCCACGCCGACCTCGCCACCCCCGCCCCCGTCCCCGTAGCATCGTCACGTCACCCGGAGGATCTTCACCACGGAGACCCGAATGGCCCAGGCCGACATCGCCACCCCCGTCGCGCTCGAACAGGAGCGCGAGTCCCGCCGCGCCCAGAGCGACCTCTTCGTCGTGTGGGCGCTCATCGCCGCCCACACCATGCAGCACGTCTACACCCGCGGCTTCCTCGTCCTCCTCCCCTTCATGATGGAGACCCTCGGCATCGGCACCATCGGCGCCGGCGTCATGGAGTCCATCCGCCGCGTCACCAGCGGCATCGCCAGCGTCGGCGGCGGCGTCCTGACCGACCGCGTCCAGCACCTGCGCGGCCCCATCCTTGCTGGCAGCATCGGCCTCATGGGCTTCGGCTACCTCATCATCGGCGTCTTTCCCAACTACTACGTCATCCTGATCGCGCTCGGCTTTGCGGCCGCCGCCGGCTCCATCTGGCACCCGCCCGCCCTCGGCATCATCTCCCAGCGCTTCCCGGAGCGCCGCGGCTACTACATCTCGCTCCACCGCTCCGCCGGCAACGTCGGCGAGACCGTTGCCCCCGCCGTCTTCGGCCTCCTGCTCGGCATCATCGCCTGGCAGGCCGTCCTCTGGGGCGTCTTCCCGCTGGCATTCGGCGTTGCCGTCCTCATCATGGTCTACCTCCGCAACATCGGCGGCAGCAAGCAGCAGATGGTCCACGGCGGCCAGCGCAGCCTCGGCGCCCAGCTCGGCGCGATTGGCAACCTGCTCAGGTACCGATCCTTCGTCGCCCTCCTCTTCGTGGGTGGCGTCCGCGGCATCGCCGACGGCGCCGTCATGCTCTGGCTCCCCATCTACCTCCACCGCGACCTCGAGATGGATGCGTGGACCATCGGCCTCTACGTGTCGCTCCTCACCGCCATTGCCATCTTCACCGGCCCCTTCTTCGGTCGCCTGTCCGACTCCTGGGGCCGGGGCCGCGTCATCTTCCTCATCATGGCCTCCAGCACCGTCATCGTCACCGCGATGATCTTCTACAACAATGGCCTCGCCCTCGCCGGGCTCGTGGCCCTCGCCGGAGTCTTCATGTTCTCCGTCAACTCGCTGACCCAGGCCGGCTCCATGGACATGGCCGAGGGCCTCAACCTTGAGGGCAGCATGATCGGCCTGCTCTGGGGCGTGAACGCCTTCTTCGGCGCCCTCTCCCCCATCGTGCTGGGCGTGATCACCAACTTCTACGGCGTGAGCGTCTTCTTCCTCTACGCCGCCATCTTCTACGCCATCGGGACCGCCGCGGCCTTGCTGCTCCCCGGCGTCCTCAGCGGCCGCTCCGAGGCCGTCGGCAGCAGGTAGCCCGCCCCTTCACTCTGCATGTGAGGTGCCTTCCATGAAGCTTGGTGTGATTTTCCCGCAGACGGAGATTGGCAACGACCCCGGCGCCGTCCGCGAGTTCGCCCAGACCGCCGAGGCCCTTGGCTACGAGCACATCCTGGCCTACGACCACGTCCTCGGCGCCGACCCCGCCAAGCACCCCGACTGGGGCGGCCTCTACACCATGGACTCCGCCTTCCACGAGCCCTTCGTCCTCTTCGGCTACCTCGCCGCCATCACCTCGACCATCAACCTGACGACGGGCATCATCATCCTCCCGCAGCGCCAGACCGCCCTCGTCGCCAAGCAGGCCGCCGCCGTCGACGTCCTCAGCGGCGGCCGCATGCGCCTCGGCGTCGGCCTCGGCTGGAACCGCGTCGAGTACGAGGCCCTCGGGCAGGACTTCCACAACCGCGGCCGTCGCATCGAGGAGCAGGTCGCCCTGCTGCGGAAGCTCTGGACCGAGGAGTCCGTCGACTTCGATGGCCGGTGGCACACGGTGAGCGGTGCGGGCATCAACCCCATGCCCGTCCAGCGCCCCATTCCAATCTGGATGGGCGGCGGCGCGGACCCCGTCCTCCGTCGCGTGGCCACGCTCGCCGACGGCTGGCTCCCACAGGCCCAGATGGACGACGCCGGCCGCCAGCACATCCAGAAGATGCGCGACTACGCGGTGGAGGCGGGCCGAAACCCGGACGACATCGTGGTCTGCGCCCGCACCAACCCGGCGCGCATGCCCGAGGCCGAGTGGGCCGCGGCGGTCAAGTGGTGGAAGGAGACCGGCGTCTCGCAGCTCGACGCCGTCACCATGGGCGCCGGCTACACCTCGCCCCAACAACACATAGACGCCATCCGCCGCTTCAAGGAAGCCGCCGACGCCTTGGGGTAGCTCTGGCTTCCTGCGCCTGTGGCAAGAGCAGGTGGCTGAGCTGCGTCGCTCTACGCCCCATCCTCCCTCAGGCTAAATGATTGGGTTGTCATTTGCTGTGCAGAAAAGGAAAATTGACCCATGCCCAGTGAGTTTGAGTGGAGCGACCAGAAGGACAGACAACTCATAGAACAGCGAGGAATTTCATTCGAGCGTGTGGTTTCTGCCATCGATGAAGGCTACCTGGTGGACATAGTTGTTCATCCTAATGCGGAACGCTATCCGGGCCAGCGCATACTCGTAGTGGAGATCGACGAGTACCTGTACTTGATTCCCTTTGTTTCACAACCTGACGGAACGAGCTTTCTCAAGACCATTATTCCAAGTCGTAGGGCAACCAGGGACTACAGGGGGAGGCGCCTCCAATGAGCGATGAATCAATTAAGGACAAGCTGGACGATGAGGAGCAGGAAATTCTGGAAGCCCTTGAGAATGACCATCTGGTATCCGTGCCCGATGTGGTGCAGGCAATCGAGGATGCCCGGCTAGCGGCACGTAACACGAATGTCAAGAGCAGGCGGGTGCAGCTCCGTGTGACGGAGCGTGACTACATGCTGGCCGGTGCCCGTGCTCGCGAAGAGGGATTGTCACGACAGAGTTTGCTCTCCAGCGTAATTCACAAATACCTTTCGGGGAGGCTTGTGGAAAAGTAGTGTCCTGCCGCAATCTTGTCCATTGAGTTTCTGCGGCGTACAAGCGAATCCCCCGTTCGCCCTGAGGCAAATCGAAGCCTGTCCTGAGGCTCTCGACACGGACGAACGGGGGATGTGCTAACTGTTCAGGTGTCTTGCTACCCCCCGGACTCCGCCGGTTCCCGCTGCGGCCGCATCATCCCGCCGCCCTCCCGCATCCGCGGTGTCGCCGTGATGATCTCCTTGTAGTACCGCGCCGTCGACCCCTCGCGCATCCGCTCCCGCAGGTCGAAGTAGTCCTCCAGCCCGGCCCGCAAATCGGCCTCCACCGTCCACCCGGCCTTGAAGAACACCCGCCCCGTGTGGTCGATGATCCAGCTCATGTTCGGCATCCCGCCCCAAGCCCGGTGTACCGTCCCCTCGATGTCGTCGACGACGATCGTCCGCGGCGTGCCGTGTCGCTCCTGCATGAGCCGCGCCTGCTCGAACTTCTGCTCGATGCTCTTGTGCTCCGGCCACTCCGGAAAGTCATCCGGATGCGCCTCCCGCACGTACACGAAGATGAAGTGCGCCCGGTCCGCGTAGTCACGCGCCAGCTGGTCCATGAGGGGGAACTCCCCCTGGCACGGCGGTCAGGTGATCGACCCGAACTCCATCACCACGGGCTTCCCCTTCAGGTCGGACAGGCTCAGCTCGCCCCCGTCCAGCAGCGGCAGCGTGAAGTCCGGCGCGACGTCCCCCGCGTGGTGGATCTCCTTGAGTAGCTGGAACTCCGCCTGCGACGGCCGCCAAACGGCGTAGTTGTACTCGCGGCCCAGCCATTCTGACATTGCGTCCTCCCTTGGGCCTCCTCCGGCCCCTCGCGCTTGTCGCCAGCATACGCTTCCGCCGCTTCGGCGGGCAACCCGCGCGGTTCCTTGACCCCCCGCGCGCTCGACTCCTATACTCGCCTTTCAACACCAGGTTCTGCATTGCATGCGCTTGTCGCGCGGCTACGTCGAAAGGGGGAGCCATGGCGAGTTCAAGGATACGCGCCGCGTTCATCGGCGCCGGGAAGCAGGCGAACTGGCGCCACTACCCGTGCGTCGCCGGCCAGCCCGACGTCGAGCTGGCCGCCCTGTGCGACCTCATCCCGGAGAAGGCCGAGGAGACCGCCGCCCGCTGGGAGGTCCCCAGGGTCTACACCGACTACAAGCAGATGCTGGACGAGGTCGACCCGGAGGTCGTCTACGTCATCATGCCCCCCCAGGACGTCTTCGAGCCGACTCACTACGTCCTCAGCCAGGGCCGCAACGTCTTCATTGAGAAGCCCCCGAGCGTCACCCTCAACGGCATCAAGCTGCTGGCACACTACGCCGAGCTGAACGATTGCACCACCATGGTCGGCTTCCAGCGGCGCCACGTGCCCTCCGTTGCCGCCCTCAAGTCGCGCGTCGAGGAGCGAGGGCCCATCCACGCGGTCACGGTGGCCAACCTCAAGTCGACCAACGACTTCAGCCGGCACACCGGCATCGTCGGCCTCTTGGACATCTTCACCAGCGACGGCATGCACTCCGTCGACCACCTCCGCTGGCTCGGCGGCGGTGACATAACGCGGCTCACCAGCGCCGTCCGCACGATGTACGTGCCCGGGCCCGTCGCCAACCACGTCATGGCCCAGGTCGAGTTCGCCTCGGGCATCGTTGGGCAACTCCACTACAGCATCGTCAGCGGCGGCGCCAGGATCGTTCCCGGCGCGACGGCCGCGGGCTTCTTCCGTACGGAGATCTTCGGCAGGAACGCCACCGCCACCATTGACGCCGACCGCCAGAGCACCTACGTCGAGGACAGCGGCGAGTTGGAGGTCTACGACTCAAGGGTCTTCAGCCAGGACGTCGGCAGCAACCCGGAGCACTACCTCGGCTTCTGGCACCAGCACCGCTACTTCATCGACTGCCTGCAGGCCGGCGACCAGCCCAACGCCCACTTCGGCGACGCCGTCAAAACATGGGAGCTCATCCAGCGCATCTACGACTCCGCGCCGGACTGGTAGAAGGGGAAACGGACATAACGCGGCGGCTCTCGCAAGCACGGGAGTCGCCGCCGGACGGCGGCCTCTAGTCGCGCAGCTCCCGCGGCAGCACGAAGGTGACGTCCTCGTCGATGACGTCCCGCGCCACGATCGTCGACGGCTCCAGCTTCGCCACCACCGCCTCCACCAGGCTCTCCGGCGTCGACGCGCCCGAGACGATGCCCACCCGCTTGGCGCCCACGACGGCGTCCTCCGGGAGGTCGTCGGGCCCGTTCACCAGGTGCGCGGGCACGCCCATCGCCTCCACCACCTCGCGCAGCCGGTTGCAGTTCGAGCTGTTGCTCGCCCCGATGACCAGCACCACGTCTGTGTCCCCCGCCAGCGACTTCGCCGCCATTTGCCGGTTGGTCGTCGCGTAGCAGATGTCGTTCCTGATGAGCAGGTTCGGGAACCGCTCCCGCAGCGCGTCCACGATCTCCTTCGTGTCGTCGACGCTCAGCGTCGTCTGCGTCAGCGCCGCCACCCGCTCCGGGTCCGGCACCTCCACCGTCTGCGCGTCCGCGACGGTCTCCACCACGATCGTTTGGTCCGGCGCCTCGCCGGACGTTCCGATCGTCTCCGGGTGGTCGCGGTGCCCCACCAGCAGGATCGTGTACTCCTGCCCGCCGTACTTGACGGCCTCCAGGTGTACCTTCGTCACGAGCGGGCACGTGGCGTCCAGGACCCGCAGGCCGCGGCGGTCTGCCTCGTGCCGCACCTCCGGCGAGACCCCATGCGCGCTGAAGATCACCATCTGCCCGTCCGGCACCTCGTCCAGCTCCTCGACGAAGATTGCCCCCTTATCGCGCAGCTCATCGACGACGAATGGGTTGTGGACGATTTCGTGCCGCACGTACACGGGCTGCCCGAAGCGTTGCAGCGCCAGCTCCACGATGTCGATGGCCCGCACAACCCCCGCGCAAAACCCCCGGGGTGACCCCAGAATGACCTCCATCACGCCCTCCTGCCACCATGCTACAGGGAAGTGCCCGCACCCTCAACCGCACAAAGCGCCCAGCGCAACAGCCCGCCCGCCGCCGGCATCCCGCCGCCATAACCCGCGTCCGCCATCCCCCACACCCCGAAACTTGTGGAAAATTCGCCAAAAAGAACGCCCAATTAGCTTGACGCAATTGCTTTCTCCCCGCAACATTTCCCCAATGACCCACAGGATCTACATTGATGAGTCCGGCGATCCTTCGTACCGGGGACTGACCAATCCCGGACGACGCTACATGGGCCTCACAGGCGTAGTCTTGCGCAAGGCCGAGTATGACCCGGCAATTCCCTTAGCTTTGGAAGCCCTCAAGCGCAAGCACTTCCCATACGACTCCGACTTCCCTGTGAGTCTGCACAGAAAGGACATTATGCAGAAACGGCAGGAGTTTCGTGTTCTCCAGGAAGCTCACCGAAATCGTGCGTGGGAGACTGATCTGCTGAGTTTTCTAACAAATTGCCCGTTTAGGTGTTTCACTGTGGTGTTTGACAAGTCGGAGCATCAGCGGCGACTTCCTGGTTCCACGGAGAGTGCCTATGGAAAATGCCTGTCGAGTCTCTTGGAGACTATAGCGGCTAGTTTGGGCAACGAGCAGGACAACGCAGCTGAGGTCTTGCTGGAGTCTCGTGGAGCAAGGGCAGATTCAGAAACTCAGTTGCCGTATGAAAATCTCAGGAGTTCGGGGACACACAGACTTTCGGCTGACGAATTTCAAACGTTTTATCCAGAAGAATCTCTATTCTTCAGGAGAAAGGAACATAACGTGGCTGGCCTGCAAATTGCAGACATAATTGTCTTTGAGCAGACGAGGCTTGCTCTCTTGGAGGATGGTAGAGCGTTGGAGTCTCCTATCGGGCGCTTCGGTCAACGGTTGAATGAAGCAATTCGTGACAAAGGAGAAGCGAGTTGGAGGAAGGTGATTCAATAGACAAGTGAGGCAGGCTTTATGCCTGCCTCACTTGTTTGGCCCTACGGACCAGTGTTGTTACTGTAGTGGCGGGTATGGCCGATGTCAATCGGTTTTGGCCCAATCAAGGAGTTGTGGTCAGGCCTCCGCGACCGGTCAGCGCAAATAGGAAGGGGCAGGCCAAAGCCTGCCCTCCTACGCTAGCCCTGCACGGGCTATCCATGGTGTACCCTACATCATGGCATAAACGCGGTCAAGGCGGCTTCTGTTTGGCAAATGAAAAGGGCAGGTCAACGCCTGCCTCTCCACGCTAGCCCTCACGGGCTAACCTTGCAATAGCCGATACTGGCTACCAGCTATCAGGGTAGCACGGAACTGAGTGTACTGCCAAATTGATATCCCCCCGCTCACTCCTCCCCAAACAGCGCCAGCTGCGGGCTCTCCTCCACCGCCC
>CAZCPU010000068.1:0-9340 GCA_964499855.1 uncultured Dehalococcoidia bacterium
TTCGATCCGGCGTGGCTGGCGTCGACGTACGCCGAGCACGGCGCGGCCGCGATCTCGTGCCTGACGGACGCCCACTTCGAGGGGACGCTGGAGCACCTGCGCGAGGTGAAGACGGCCGTGGCATCGATCGGCGTTCCCGTGCTGCGCAAGGACTTCCTGACGCACCCGTACCAGCTCTACGAGGCGCGGGCGTACGGCGCGGACGCCGCATTGCTCATAGTGGCCGTCCTTGAGCCCGTGCAGCTACGGGAGCTGCTGCAGGAGGCCGCGAACGCTGGGGTGCAGTGCCTCGTGGAGGTCCATGACGAGATCGAGATGGCCATCGCGGCGGACGCTGGTGCGGAGGTCATCGGCATCAATAACCGCGACCTGCGCACGTTCAAGGCGGATCTGGCCGTGACGGGGAATCTTGCATCAAAGGCCCCGGCGGGTGTCGTCCTCGTGAGCGAGAGCGGCATCCGCGACCGGGGCGACATGGAGCGGCTGCGAGACCTCGGTGCGCACGCGGCGCTGGTGGGCGAGGCCATCGTGACGCAGCCGGACCCGGGCGCGAAGGTCCGCGAGCTGCTCGGGGCCACCGTACCCGCACAGGGGGCGTCGCAGCCATGACGCTGGTAAAGGTCTGCGGCATGCGAGAGATGGAGCACATGACGGCCGCGGCGGATGCGGGCGCCGACCTGCTGGGCATGGTCTTCCTGTCGACGGTGCGCCGGTACATTCCTCCTGAGACGGCCGAGGCGCTTGCCTCGGCCTTCCGCGAGGGCAGGCAAGGCGCGGCGCCGAAGCTCGTCGGACTCTTTGCCGACCAGCCTGTCGAGCACGTGAACGCAGTTGCCCGGCAGGTGGGGCTCGACATGGTGCAGCTCTGCGGCAGCGAACCGCCGGAGTACTGGGCACAGGTGGAGCCGCTCATCATCAAGGTGGTGCACGTGCCCACGCCCCCGTCCGGGGACACCGACGACGTCTACGGCGTCGTGGAAACGGTGGAGGCGCGGTTGCGGTCCATTAACGACGCCGGGCACATCGCCCTGCTCGACCGGGAGTCGTCTGTGCAGCCGGGCGGGATGGGGCAGGTCTTCGACTGGAACATCGCCAGGCAGCTGGCCGAGGGGGGCAACAAGTTCATCCTCGCGGGCGGGCTGAGGCCGGACAACGTCGCGGCGGCCATTGAGGCCGTCGAGCCGTGGGGCGTCGACGTTTCCAGCGGCGTCGAAACCGAGGGCGTCAAGGACGCGGACAAGATACGGAGCTTCATCGCTGCGGCGCGGAAGGGGGCCACTGTATGACCAACGAGCAGCGGCTGCCCAACGACCAGGGGCGGTTCGGTGACTTCGGCGGGAGGTTTGTGCCTGAGACGCTGATGGCAGCGGTCGAGGACCTGCGCGTCGGCTACGAGGAAGCGCGGGAGGACCCGGCCTTCCAGGCGGAGTTGTCGGGGTTGTTGGCTACCTACGTCGGACGGCCGACGCCCCTGACCTTCGCGGCCAACCTGACGGCGCACTTCGGCGGAGCGCGCATCTACCTGAAGCGCGAGGACCTGGCGCATACCGGCGCGCACAAGATCAACCACGCCGTGGGGCAGGCGCTGCTGGCCAAGCGCATGGGCAAGCGCCGGATCATAGCGGAGACCGGCGCGGGTCAGCACGGTGTCGCCACGGCGACAGTGTGCGCCCTGCTTGGTATGGAGTGCGTGGTATACATGGGCACGGAGGACATCCGGCGGCAGCAGCCGAACGTGTACCGGATGGAGCTCCTTGGCGCGACGGTGCAGCCCGTCGACAGCGGCTCGCGGACGCTGAAGGACGCGATCAACGAGTGCATGCGCGACTGGGTAACCAACGTGCGCTCAACCTTCTACCTGTTGGGGAGCGTCGTCGGGCCGCACCCGTACCCGATGATGGTGCGCGACTTCCAGAGCGTGGTGGGGCGCGAGGCGCGTGAGCAGATAATCGCCGCGGAGGGGCGCCTGCCCGACTACGCCGTCGCGTGCGTGGGCGGGGGCAGCAACGCGATTGGGCTCTTCTACCCCTTCGTACCGGACGAGGAGGTCGCGCTGGTGGGCGTCGAGGCAGGCGGGCTCGGGCTCGAATCGGGCAAGCACGCGGCGCCGCTGTCAGGCGGGAAGCCGGGCGTGCTGCACGGTTCTCACTCGTACCTGATGCAGGACGAGGCGGGGCAGGTGATGGAGACGCACAGCGTCTCTGCGGGTCTCGACTACCCCGGCGTCGGGCCCGAGCACTCGTACCTGAAGGACATTGGGCGCGCGACGTACGTCTCGGCGACGGACGACGAGGCGCTGGAGGCCTTCGGGCTGCTGTCGCGCACGGAGGGCATCATCCCCGCGCTGGAGCCGTCGCACGCGCTGGCGCACGTCGCGAAGCTCGCTCCGCAGGCGGGGCCGGACAAGGTCATCGTCGTGAACCTGAGCGGCCGCGGCGACAAGGACCTCCAGGAGGTCATCCGTATCACCAGCGAACGGTCCGGCGCGGAAGGGGCGGCGTGATGGTCATCGGCAAGGAGCGGACGAGCTGGTACGGAGACCACCCGCTGGAGTGCACGTGCGCTCAGTGCGAGACCCGGCGCGCAGATAACCGCCGCTTCCAGGAGATCACGCAGGGCCGCAAGGTGGGCCGCAACGAGCCGTGCCCCTGCGGCAGCGGCGCCAAGTACAAGCGCTGCCACGGCGCGTAGTGTCGCACCCGGCTTGCCCTGAGGCGCAGGGCGTCCGTAAAGTGGTCTCATGATCATTGACTCCCACGTGCACGTGTCTCCGCCGTCGTTTCGCGAGCGGCGGGAGGAGATTGCCCGGCGCGACGCGACATTCCGCGAGCTGTACTCCAACCCCAACGCCGTGCTGGCCACGGCAGACGACCTGCTGGCTGCCATGGACGAGGCCGGCATCGACGTTGCGGTGGCGGTGGGCATCGGTTGGACGGATCTCGAGGTTGCGCGGGAGGCCAACGACTATCTGGCCGAGTGCGTGGCGCGCAGCGGTGGGCGCCTGCTGGCCTTCGGCTCGGTGAACCCAATGTGGGGCAACGACGCGCTATTCGAGTTGGAGCGGTGTGCATCGGCACGGCTCGTGGGCGTCGGCGAACTGCACCCTGACACGCAGGGGTTCAGCATCGACGATGCCGCCGTCATGGGCCCGCTGATGGCGCTGGCCCGGCGGCTGGGGATGCCGGTGCTGACGCACGCGTCGGAGCCGGTGGGGCACAGCTACCCGGGCAAGGGCACGGTGACGCCCGAGAAGGTACTGCGGTTCATCGAAACGTTCCCCGGGCAGCCGGTGATAGCTGCGCATTGGGGTGGCGGGCTGCCGTTCTACGCCCTCATGCCGGAGGTCAAGGCGGCCCTCGCCGACGCGTACTTTGACTCCGCGGCGTCGCCGTTCCTGTACGCGCCTGACGTCTTTGCGGCTGTCGCCCGAACCCTCGGTGCGGAGCGGGTCCTCTTCGGGACCGACTACCCGCTCATCAAGCACCCTCGGCT
This sequence comes from uncultured Dehalococcoidia bacterium, assembly GCA_964499855.1. Lineage (GTDB taxonomy): Bacteria > Chloroflexota > Dehalococcoidia > Lucifugimonadales > UBA1127 > UBA1127. The sequence continues at coordinate 3,493 of CAZCPU010000068.1, forward strand.
GCTGGCGCAGGTGCGCGAGTGTGGGCTGTCGGACGAGGAGCAGTCGCTTATTCTCGGCGGCAACGCGGCGAGGCTCTTCGGGTTGAGCGGCTGACAGCGATGGAGACGCTGCCCGACTACCTGCGGCCGGGACTGGATATCGTGCTCGTGGGGTTGAATCCTTCGATTCCGTCGGCGCAGACGGGCCATTACTTTGCGAACCCGCGCAACCGGTTCTGGCGCGCCTTCAACGCGGCGCGGCTCGTGCCCGAGACGCTGGGACCCGAGACGGACTACCGGATGCTCGAGTACGGAATCGGCATGACGGACGTGGTGAAGCGGCCGACGCCGGGCGCGGGCGGGCTGACGGCAGCGGACTACCGCGACGGTGCGGCCGCGCTGCGAGAGCGATTGCTGGCCGCGTTGCCGCGCATCGTCAGCTTCCACGGCGTCATGGCGGCGTCGCAGTACCGGCGGCACGCCGACGGGAGCCGCAACCGAGTGGCGCTGGGATTGCAGGAGTGGAGAATCGGAGAGTCCGTCGTGTTCGTGACGCCCAACCCCAGCCCGGCCAACGCCAGCTTCAGCCTGGAGGACCTGACCGCGTGGTTTGCACGTTTGAGGGAATTGCGTGACCGCCTCAGTGCAGACTGACCAGCTGCGGCTCTTCGTGGCGGTGACGCTGCCGCCCGAGGTGCGGGAGACGATTGCGAAGGCCATCGGTCGGCTTCGAGACGCCGACCTGCGGGGTGTGCGGCTGGTCGCGCCGGAGGGCGTGCACGTCACGCTCAAGTTCCTCGGCAACGTGGACGCGGCGCTGGTGCCGTCGCTGACCGACGCGTTAACCGCTGCCGTCCCCGAAGTCGTCCCGTTCGAGCTCGCACTCCGGGGCGCCGGCGCCTTTCCGAACGATCGCGCGCCGCGGGTGCTGTGGGCCGGACTAGCGGGCGACACCGACGCGCTTGCAGGTCTTGCACGGCGCGTTGACGAGGTCTACGCGCCCCTCGGTTTCCCCCGCGAACGACCGCCCTTTAGGCCCCACCTCACAATCGCGCGGCTCCGCGACTCGGCGACCCCGGCGGATCGGCTGCGCGCCGCACACGCGATAGCCTCAATTCGGCCTGATCTCGGCGGCGTGTTCACGGTTGACGCACTCCACCTCGTTAGTAGCCAGCTGACCCCAACCGGTGCGCGTTATGAGACTCTGCACTTAGCACCATTACGCACTGTACAAACGTAACGGTTGGTGGATCACTTTGCTCGATGTTTTTTGATCTTCTCAGTCTAAGTTCAGATGAATCTGAGCCAACAAAGTGTTCGTTGTTGTCGCAACCTCAATGGCCCTGCAAACAGCAATTCTTCTTCAAATGAACGCGATTGAGAAAAGCGTAATTTAGTAGTTTTCTACGGGTGTGTATTAAGATGTCTCGATTCAATCAAAGCAAAGGCAACTTTATGGCTGCATTCAAGGCAAAGTTGCATGCTCTAAATGAACAACAATACTGCACATATGCTATAGCATTTAGCACAAATTTTTGCCCTCTTGCACTTTTTTGCGGATTTGTAATACACTTGAGTAATACATCCAAGCCGCCCAAGCGACGCCTTGAGCCTGCCCGGACTGCCCGTCGGCCGGCATGAGCAATGCGCGTATGTGGGCCAGGAGGAACCGGTGGAGATTAGTCATCTGCCCCAATGTCAAACCTGCGGCTCCGGTGAGTTGGTGCCCTTTTCCGACTTCGGTGGGCAGGGAGCCCCCATCCATTTCAAGGCGTGGGCATGCACCAATCCCAAATGCGGCTTCAATATGAAGATTCGCAACGGCGATATCTACCTCAATGAGCCCATCAACAGTGGGTCCGGGCATGTGCCAAGATCCCGACCGTAGTTGGCCGCCGCCCGCTAGCGTCTCCTAGGGGCGTTACCTTGCGTTGCGAGGTCGACTCTCTGCGTAGCCGAATGCTAGTTACCGTGCACTTGAGGCGTGGTATGCTCGAAGCAGGCCAAATCTGCATGGGGTGACACGTTTGGCGGCGCATGACGGCCCCGCACCAAGGACGCTGGGGAGCAAGCGGCTGGGACTCGCGATGCTGGGCGGCGGCGCCCTGCTCTTGGCGCTCGCCGGCGGTTTCTTCGGCTACCAGGCCTACATCGACGAGCGGTATGAGCCGGTGGTGGTCATCACCATGCCGCCGACGCTGCCCTCGCAAGAGGAACTGCAGCAACTGGCCGCGCCGTCAGCCTTGGTCCCCGTTGTGCCCTTCCAAGCTCAGCCGGTCGCCTCAGCTCCGTTGCCGGACACCGGCCCCGCGCCGTCTGCCGCAACCCTCGGCGAGATCTATTGGAGCTGGGACGCAGACCCCCAGGACTGGGCGAACCCCTTCTGGGCAACTGAGCGGGGAGAGCCTGAGTACACGTCAGGATTCCTGCCCGTCGAGGAACTGGACCTGCCGGCCTCGGGGCTGGCGCCGGCGACGTTCGTCCGCATCCCAATCATCGGGCTCGAGTCCAGGACGATCGAACTTGGTGTGATCACGACGGACGAGGGCCAGCTCAAGTACGAATCGCCGATCTATGAGGTCGGCATCATCCCGGGACACACCACACCCGGCGAGATGGGCAACACGTGGCTGTTCGGACACCTGGAGAGCCCGCTCAAGGACGAGGGCGCCGTATTCCGCGATCTCCCGAAGGTCCACGACTTCCTCCGCCGGGGCGAGGCTGTCTATGTGATCGTGGACAGCGACGACGGCAGCTTCCTGTACCAGGCCACTGAGTTTCGCATCCTCCCCAGGGAAGAGGTGAATTTCTGGGGCTCGGACGGCCGCACCGCAACGCTGGTATGCTCGTGGCCCCGGTTCATCTACGACGAGCGTGTGGTGATCACGACGGAGCTGGTGGGCGCGCGGCTGAACCGGCCGCTTTCTTGACGCCCTCGACGGCACACTGCTAGCATGACTGAAAGGCAGTGACGGAGACGAGTACCCGGTGTCGTCCCCTCCAGCGAGTCCGGTGCGGTGGAAGCGGACAGGCGGGCGCCCGGCGAAAATCCCTCCCGAGCCGTGCCCCGAACGGGTGTAACAGTTTCACCTGCTAGGCCGCACCGGAAGCCCGCCGTTATCAGGGGCAGGGGCGTGATTGCGCCCTACGGAGGGCCACCGCCGGCATGCATGTCAGCGGTGGAATAAGGGTGGTACCGCGGGCAACAGGACCCGTCCCTTCTGAGGGACGGGCTTTTTTTGTGCCAGGGAAGGCCCAATAGGGAGTGAAGCATGTTTCAGCCAGTCTCGAGCAAGGTGAGCTTTCCGGAGTTGGAGGACCGGACCCTCCAGCTGTGGCGGGACCGCGACGTCTTCCGCCGCACGTGGTCTGAGCGGGAGGGGCATCCGCTCTTCATGCTCTACGAGGGCCCGCCCACGACGAATGGCACCCCCGGCATGCACCACGTCCTGGCGCGGGTGTTCAAGGACGTCATCCCGAGATACAAGACCATGCGCGGCTACCAGCCCTTCCGCAAGGGCGGCTGGGACACGCACGGCCTGCCCGTGGAGCTGGAGGTCGAGAAGGAGCTGGGCTTCACCACCAAGGGGGAGATTGAGCAGTACGGCATCGACCGGTTCAACGCACTGTGCCGTGAGAGCGTGCAGCGCTACAAGGGCGAGTGGGAGGAGCTGACCGAGCGCGTCGGGTTCTGGATCGACCTCGACGACCCGTACGTCACGTTCCACAACGGCTACATTCAGACGGGGTGGTGGATCGTCAAGCAGCTATGGGACAGAGGGCTAGTGTACCTCGGCTACAGGGTGACGCCTCACTGCCCTCGCTGCGTGACGTCGCTCAGCTCCCACGAGGTCTCGCTGGGGTACAAGGAGGACACACCGGACCCGTCCATCTATGTGCGCTTCCCGCTAGACGCCGCGCAGGACGAGGCGATCGATGCGGCGCGAAGGATGGGGTGGTCTGAGGCGGGGTGGGACGGCCCCGCGCCCTCGGCGCTGGCGTGGACGACGACGCCGTGGACGCTGACGGCCAACATGGCCTTGGCCGTTGCGCCGGACGAGGACTACGCGCTGCTCCGCTCGCCCGACGGCGGCGAGCGCTTGCTGCTGGTCCGCGCACGCATCGAGGACGTGCTGGGCGAGGGCTGGACGGAGGAGGTCTCATTCAGGGGGAGCGAGCTCCACGGGCTGCGCTACTCGCCGCCCTTCGCGAACGCGACGAACGACGACGGCTCGCCATTCCCGCACCGCGTGCTGCCGGCTGACTACGTCGGCGTCGAGGACGGAACGGGCATCGTGCACACTGCGCCCGCCTACGGCGCCGAGGACTACGACCTCGGGCGGCAGTTCGGGCTTCCGACGTACCACTCGGTCGACATGCTGGGCGTGCTGGCGGAGGGCTTTCCGGGCGGCGGCACGTTCGTGAAGGACGCTGACGCCGCCATCACGGAGGACCTGGAGCGGCGCGGGCTGCTGTACCGCGGCGGCACGATGACGCACACGTACCCGTTCTGCTGGCGGTGCGACACTCCGCTGCTCTACTACGCCAAGCCGTCCTGGTACATCCGCACGACGGCGTACAAGGAAGAGATGGTGGCCAAGAATCGGGAGATCAGCTGGTACCCGGGGCACTTCCAGGAGGGGCGCTTTGGCGAGTGGCTGCGCAACAACGTGGACTGGGCAATTTCTCGCGAGCGGTACTGGGGGACGCCCATCCCCGTCTGGCGGTGCGAGCAGTGCGGGCACGACGAGTGCTTCGGCGACCTGGACACGCTGCGGGAGCGGGCCACGGCGGAGACGCGCGGAATCCTCGACCCCGAGGGCCTCGACCTGCACCGCCCGTACATAGACGGCGTCGTGGTCACATGCTCACAGTGCGGCAGCGAGGCGCGACGGACGCCCGAGGTGCTGGACTGCTGGTTTGACTCGGGCGCGATGCCGTACGCACAGTTCCACTACCCGCAGGGCGCGCCGGAGCTCTTCGACGACGGCCGCTTCCCGGCGGACTACATCTGCGAGGGCGTCGACCAGACGCGGGGCTGGTTCTACAGCCTGCACGCGCTGTCCGTGCTGCTGCGCAACCAGCCCAGCTACCGTAACGTTATCTGCCTCGGCCTCATCCTGGACGGAGAGGGCGAGAAGATGAGCAAGACCAAGGGCAACATCGTGGAGCCGTGGGCCGTCATCAACGCCCACGGCGCCGACGCGGTGCGGTGGTACCTGCTGACGGCGGCGCCGCCCGGGAACTCGCGGCGGTTCTCGCAGGACCTGGTGGAGGAGTCCGTCCGGCGTTTCCTGCTGACGCTGTGGAACACGTACAGCTTCTTCGTGACCTACGCGCGACTGGACGGCTTCGACCCGATGTCGTCGGCACCCGCGGCGCCGACGGCGGAGCTCGACCGGTGGGCATTGTCGGAGCTCAACCAGCTCGTCGCGGACGTGACGGAGGAGATGGACGGCTACAACCCGACGGACGCGGGGCGCAAGATCGAGGCCTTCGTCGAGGAGCTCTCTACGTGGTACGTGCGGAGGAGCCGGCGGCGTTTCTGGAAAAGCGAGAATGACGGCGACAAGCGGTCGGCGTACCACACGCTGTACACGTGCCTGGTGACGCTGAGCAAGCTGCTGGCACCGCTGACGCCCTTCGTAGCGGAGGAGATGTACCAGAACCTGGTGGTGTCGGCGGACCCGGACGCGCCGGACAGCGTGCACTTGGCGGCGTTCCCGATGGCCGACGAGGCGCTCATCGATCACGAGCTTGCCGAGGCAGTGCAAGTCGTGATGCGCGTCGTCAGCATGGGACGGGCGGCGCGCAGCAAGAGTCGCGTCAAGGTGCGGCAGCCACTGTCAGAGGCCGTGGTGATGACACG
>CAZCPU010000069.1:0-1255 GCA_964499855.1 uncultured Dehalococcoidia bacterium
GGCACGCTGTACGAGGCCGTTGTCCGCAGCACGGGCAACACCTCGTCCATGCAAAGGCGGTACCCGACGGGCCTGCTCAAGGGCAACTTCACGCCTGGCTTCACCGTGAACCTGGGCCGCAAGGACCTGACGCTCGGCCTGCAGCTCGCCGAGGACTTCGACGTGCCGGTGCAGTTCGGGCCGTTGGCGCTCGCCGAGTACGCCGCGTCGGCGGAGCGCGACCGCGGGCTGCTGGACACGGGCTCCGTCGCCCTGATGCAGGAGGAGCGCGCGGGCGTCGAGATCCGCGCCGACGTGGAGCCGCGCTAGCCGTAGAGCGTCGACGTCAGGGAAACCACGGGGGAGGACAGCTTGAAAGTAGGTTTTATAGGCATAGGCGCGATGGGAAACCACATGGTGCGGCACTTGCAGGCGGCCGGCCACGAGCTGACGCTGCACGACCTTCGCCGCGAGGCGGCCACGCCCTTCCTGGAGGCCGGCGCAGACTGGGGCGACTCACCGAAGGCCGTCGCGCATGCCTCGGACGTGGTCTTCACGTCGCTGCCGGGCCCCGCGGACGTCGAGAAGGTCGCGCTGGGGCCGGACGGCGTCGCCGACGGTGCGTCGCCCGGGACGGTCTACGTCGATCTCTCGACGAACTCGCCCGTGCTCACCCGGCGCTTGCACGCGGACATGGCGGCCCGCGGCATTCGCATGCTCGACTGCCCAGTCAGCGGCGGCACCATCGGCGCGCAGGAGGCGACGCTCGCGCTGCTCGTCGGCGGCGACCGCGCGCTGTACGAGGAGGTCCTGCCCGTGCTGCGTGCCATCGGCGACAAGCCCTTCTACTGCGGTCCGGCCGGCGCGGGGCAGGTGTGCAAGCTCGTCAACAACTACATCACGCTGTCGCTGCAGCCGCTGCTTGCCGAGGCCTTCTCCATCGGCGTGAAGGCCGGCGTGGACGCGGGCACGCTCTTCGAGGCGGTCTCGCGCAGCACGGGCAACACGCGCTCGATGCAGTGGCGGTACCCGCCCGGCGTCCTGAAGGGCAACTTTGACCCCACGTTCACCGTCGACCTCGTCCTCAAGGACCTGGGGCTGGCGATCGGTCTGGCCAAAGACTTCGACGTGCCGCTGCAGCTCGGCCCGCTGGCCTACGGCGAGTACGAGGCGGCATCGAAGAGCGGGCGCGGGCTGCTCGACGTGGGCGCCGTCGCCCTGGTACAGGAGGAACGCGCGGGCGTCGAGATTCGCGCCGACGTGGAGTCCCACTAGC
>CAZCPU010000069.1:1355-4562 GCA_964499855.1 uncultured Dehalococcoidia bacterium
CGGCGCAACCGCCTCGCCTTCGACCGGCTGGCCTTCCGCCCGCGGGTGCTCCGCGACGTGTCCAGCATCGACACCTCGACGACGTTCCTGGGCCACAAGCTGCGCATCCCCGCCATGCTGGCGCCCGTCGGCTCGCTGCAGGTCTTCGACCCCGAGGGCGGCGTCGCTGCGACCCGCGCGGCTGCCGAGTACGGCATCATGCACGTCCTCAGCTCCGTCACGGCGCCCACGCTGGAGGAGACGGCCAACTGCGTCGACTACCCCAAGATGTTCCAGCTCTACGTGCACGGCGACTGGGCATGGATCGAGGACATCATCGGCCGCGTCGTGGAGGCCGACTACAAGGCCCTCTGCGTCACCGTCGACGTCCAGCACTACAGCCGACGTGAGCGCGTCATGGTCGAGCGGTGGGTGCAGCCGACGCGGCGCGCGCCCCGGGACCCCTACTACGGCGCCGCGCTCACATGGGACCTGATGGACCGCATCCGAGACCTCGCCGGGCTCCCCTTCATGATCAAGGGCATCGCGACGGTGGAGGACGCCCTCATCGCCGTCGACCACGGCGTCGACGTCATCTGGGTGTCCAACCACGGCGGCCGCCAGCTCGACCACGGCCTCGGCTCCATGGACGTGCTCCAGGAGATCGTCGAGGCCGTCGACGGCCGGGCCGAGATCGTCGTCGACGGCGGCGTGCTCCGCGGCAGCGACATCCTCAAGGCGGTCGCCCTCGGCGCGAAGGCCGTCGCCCTCGGCAAGCTGCAGGCGTGGGGCCTCTCGGCCGCGGGCTCGGACGGCGTCGTCCGCATGCTGGAGATCCTCGAGGACGAAATGACCAGCGCCATGGGCCTCCTCGGCGTCACGTCCCTGGACGAGCTCGGCCCGGAGTACGTCGTCAAGACGGACGCCGTCGTCACCTCCCCCCACGAGATGAGCGCCTGGGTGAACATGCCCACCGACCGCGTAGGGTAGGGGGGCGCGGGGGGCGCGCTCAATTCGCCGCCTCAGAATCCAGCAAATCAGTGATATACTGGCGGAGTGATGGCGCAAAGGGGCTGTTAATTTACGTTGCCAACCGGCGGGCGCGGCCTTTGGCGTAACCCAGGAGGGACATTGTGAGTAAGGGGCTCCGCAAGGAGTACCGGTACTACCTGGCCCACCAAGACGAATTCGTTGCGAAGTACGATGGCCGCGTCATCGCGCTGAAGGGCGGCGTCGTGCTCGGTGACTACGACAGTGCGGGATCCGCCATGCTTGCGCTGCAAGACACCCACCCCCTTGGAACGTACCTCATCCAGCGGGTGTCTCCGGGCAACAAGGACACCACGGTGTCAATTTACTCGCCTATGGTGGCCCCATAACCACGCCTCACGCCCCCCGCAGCTTCACGGTTGAGGGCGACGGCCTCCTCAACGTCTTGATGACCAATTATCACGTTTCCGCATATGCTCCAAACGTAGCAGACCCTCCAGCAATGGCTGAATTCACCGCCCTCTGGGACACTGGGGCCACTATCCGCATGGTCTCCCAGGCCGTTGTCGACGCCTGTAATTTAGTGGAGGTCGGGGCAACAGCCGTCAGCCATGCCATGGGAACGCCTGAACTGGTGGAGGTGTATGACATCACCCAGAAGTTGCCCAGCGGTGTCGAGTTCACTGAGGTCCGGGCCATCAAGGGCGTCCTGCCGGAAGACCTGCATATGGTAATCGGCATGAACGTCATCAACGAAGGGGACTTTGCAGTCACCAATCTGAACGGCAGGACCAAGTTCTCCTTCCGCGCACCCTCTCTGGCTGACATTGATTTCGTGGTGGAGGATGCATCGGCGGGAGGCCCAACCGGGTAAGACTATGTCACTCACCGTGCTCACGTGGAACGTCGAGTGGGCCAACCCCGGCTCTTGGCGCACCACCGAGATTCTGCGTTGCATCGACGACTTCGCCCCGGAGGTCGTCTGCCTCACCGAATCCGGAAACACGCTGCTGGACGGGTCCGGGTTCACCATCAGCGCAGCCGAGGACTACGGCTATCCCATCAAGCCGGGCCGCCGCAAGGTCCTCCTCTGGTCGAGGCAGCCCTGGACGCAGGTCGAGGACCTCAGCGCCGAACCGTGGACCATTGGCAGGTACATCTCCGGCGTGACACAGACGTCCCTCGGCGAGGTCCGGGTCATCGGTGCGTGCATTCCGTGGTGGGGCTGCAGGACAGAGGCAAGACGAGGGCCGGACCGCCGGGCCCGATGGCAAGACCACAAGGAGTACATCGCAGGGCTCACAGAGTTGCTCCGCGGCATCGACGCACGGCGTCTCGTCGTGATGGGCGACTTCAACCAGGTGATCGGGCAGGGCGCACGCGCGCCAGTGCCCCTCCGAACGGCGCTCCACGCAGCATTCCACCCGCGCATCCCAATCGCCACCGCCGACGTTGTCTTCGAGGGCCGCAAGAGCATCGACCACATCGCCCTCAGCCCTGACCTGCGGCCCGAGTCCCTCGACGTCATCGGCAACTACCGAGACGGAAGGCGGCTGTCGGACCACTTTGGCGTGGTCGCCAGCGTGACCACCGTTACACGCCCCCATGCTAGGATGACCCCACCATGCCAACCCTGACCGCCATCCGCCAGCTCGCGACGTCCGCCCTCGACCTGCTGCTGCCGCGCAGGTGCGCCGGGTGCGGCCGCGAGGGCGCCTTCCTCTGCGACCGCTGCATCGCCGAAACGCCGCGCGCCGCCGACACCACCGGCGTCGGCCTGCAGCTCGTGCTGGCGCCCTTCGAGATGAAGGGCGCGGCGCGAAAAGCCGTCCACCGGCTCAAGTACAACGGAGTCCGCGGGCTCTCCGCCCCCATGGGCGCCGCCATGGCCCAGCACCTCCGGCGCCACGGCGTCGCGCCCGACCTCATCGTTCCCGTTCCTCTGCACCGTTCGCGGCAGCGCGAGCGCGGCTACAACCAGGCCGAGCTGCTCGCCCGCGAGGTCGGCCGCTGGCTCAACGTCCCCGTCGACGCGGGGTTGCTGGCTCGGACGGAGAGCGCGGGGCCGCAGGCGCGGTCGGCGTCGCGGGAGGAGCGCGAGGCCAATGTCGCCGGCGCGTTCAAGGCGCAGCGCGAGGTCATCGGCAAGTCGATCGTCATCGTGGACGACGTCACAACCACCGGCGCGACGCTGCAGTCGTGCGCGGCCACGCTTCGCCAGGCCGGCGCGCGCCGGGC
>CAZCPU010000069.1:4662-7880 GCA_964499855.1 uncultured Dehalococcoidia bacterium
CGCGATTACCTCACGAAGAAGCTTGAGCGCATTGAAGGCCGAGTGAACCTGCCCGTCGACGCCCACGTGGTCGTGTCCGAGGAGAAGACCCGCTCGCAACAGGACCGCATCGTCGTCGAGGTGACGCTGCGGTGCAACGGCACGCTGCTGCGCGGCCAGCGTCGCGCGCCGTCCGTCCGCGCCGCCGTCGACGCCCTCGCCGACACCCTCGACCGCCGCGTCGCCCACTTCAAGAGCCGCGCCTACCGCAGCGAGGCGGCCTACCGCCACGGCAACATCCACAGCATCCGCGAGATCGAGGACCCCGGCGCGCCCGAGCCCGACGAGGACGAGCCGGAGGAGATGGAGTTGGGCCGCGTCGTGCGCTCCAAGCGGTTCCCCATGAAGCCGATGTCAGTCGAGGAGGCGGTGGTGCAGATGGAGCTGCTGGACCACGCCTTCTACCTTTTCCACAACGCGGCGACGGGCGACCACAACGTCCTCTACCGCCGCAACGACGGAGACTACGGCCTCATCGAGCCGGAGGAGGCCTAGGGGCCCTACGCCCGCGTTCGCCGCCTGCGCACGAACATGACCACGCCCACCGCGATCACAACCCCCCCAACCCCCAGCACGTAGGCCATCGCCCATCCGGGGAGCGACGCGCCGCCGGTGGCGGGAGAAGCGTCGGGGCCCGTCAGCGTGTAGGCGATGCGCGCGTAGTAGATGGCGGTGAGCCCCTCGAAGCCGGAGTCCGTCCCCACGATGAGCCAGGCGCGGCCGTCGCCGTCCGTCTCGACGCTGAGGGGCTGTCCCTCGTTGTCCAGGAACTTGAGCCGGTACTCGCTGCCCGTCACCTCGCTGTGCGCGACGTCGCCGATGACCACCATGTCCGCGCCGCCCTGCGCCTGATTGCCCTTGTCGATGTTCATGCGCAGGTGGCGGTTGTCGCCCTCCGACGCAGTGGGCTCGACCGTCGACGCCCCCGCCTTCACGAAGACGCTCTCCCCGGGCGCCCCGCCAATCCCGATGAGGCCGGCCTGGACGTTGGTCGCAATGCCCACGGACACCGACACGTCGTAGCTGGTGTTCGGCTGGAGGCCGTCCACCTGCCGCTTCAGGTACATGAAGAGGTCGTCGCTGCGGTTGTGCCCCTGCATGAGCATGCCGCTGCTCTGGTGCAGCCCGTCCGGCAGCGCCCGGTGGGCCGAATCGAGCTCGTAGATCTGCGGGTCGTAATCAACAGGCAGGTCGGCGAAGCCCGCCTTCCACCCGTCCGCATCGCTGAGGAACGGGTAGTCAAACGTCACCTCTGCTTGCTCCTGCGCCTGCGCAGTCGGTGACGCAAGCAGCAAGGCCGCGACGAGGAATGCCCCCGCCGAGAGCAGCAGCCGTGAAGCGAGTGTCCATCGGATTGATCGCATTGCGTCTCTACCTCCGCCCGAACTCGCGCTCCAGGTTGTTGGCGCTCAGGTGCAGCATCGTCGGGCGGCCGTGCGGGCACGTGTGCGGCTGCTGCGTGCGTTCGAGCAGGCGCACCAGCTCGACCATCTCCTCGCGTTTGAGCGTCTGCCCGGCGCGCACGGAGCCGTGGCAGGCCACCGTCGCCGCAATGCGGTCCTCCCACGTCGAGAACTCCGCCGCGGCCGCGGCGGCCTCCAGCATGTCCAGGAACGCCTTCGCCGGGTCTCGGATTGCCAGCACGGCAGGCACGCCCCGCAGCAGGCACGTCCGGTCGCCGAAGGGCTCCAGCTGCCATCCGTACTGCGCCAGCAGGTCCGCGTGGTCGTGCACCGTTTCCTCGTGGGACGGCGAGAGTGCGACGGCCGTCGGCTCCAGCAGCCCCTGCACCTCCGGCGCAGCGCCGTTCGCCGCGTTCCGCAGCCGCTCGTAGACCACGCACTCGTGCGCCGCGTGCTGGTCGATGAGGTAGAGGCCAGCGGGCCCCTCGGCGACGATGTAGGTCTCCTGCGTCTGCCCCAGTACGCGCAGCGCCGGCAGCGCTTCCGTCATCGAGACCGCCGCCTGTTCCTGCCGCGGCGCCCCGGGCGCATCGAGCGCCCCGTCCGGCGCGAGAATGACGGTCGACGGCGCGTCCGCCTCCGGCATGCTTGGCAGGCCGAACTGCCCCTGCGGCGCCGGCTCCGGCGGCCACGGCGGCGCCTCTGGCTCGCGGGGCGCCGTCGTGAGCAGCCCGAATCCCGTCGACTGCGCCCCCACCGCGCCCAGCGCGATCTCCGGCACCGGCGCGACGGCGATCACCGTCTCGCGCACGGCCTTCTGCAGCGCGCTGAACACGTCCCCCTCGCGCCGGAAGCGCACCTCCGCCTTCGTCGGGTGTACGTTCACGTCGACGTCCTGCGGCGGCACGTCGAGCAGCAGCACGGCGACGGGGTAGCGGTCGGCGGGCGCCAGGCCGCGGTAGGCCTCGGTGACGGCGAACGTGAGCGAGCGGTGCTGCACGGGCCGCCGGTTCACGAAGAGCGTGATCCCGCTGCGGTTCGCCCGCGTCGACTCCGGCGGGCTGACGAGGCCCGTCACGCCAATGTCGTTCGAGCCCGGTGCGTCGACCTCGAGGAACGCCTGCGCCGCCTCGCGGCCGAAGACTGCCGATGCCGCCTCGCGCAGCTCGCCCCCGCCCGGCGACGTGAAGGCCGTCCGGCCGTCCGCGACCAGGGTGAAGCGTACGCCGGGATATGCGAGGGCGTAGTTGGTCATCACGCCGCTTATGCGGCTCAGCTCCGAGCGCGGCGAGCGCAGGAACTTCTTCCGCGCCGGCACCTGCTCGAACAGCTCCTCCGCGGACACCGTCGTGCCGGCGGGCCCGCCGCGCGGCTCCTGCCGCAGGATGCGCCCGTTCGCGGCCTCGACGTACGTGGCCGCGTCCGTGTCCGGCGTCCGCGTCAGCACGGACACCTCCGCAACGGCGGCCAGCGAGTAGAGCGCCTCTCCGCGGAAGCCCAGGGTCTCGATGCTCTGCAGGTCCTCGGCGGCGGTGAGCTTGCTGGTGGCGTGCCGCTGGAACAGGTTCGCCACATCGCCGGCCGCGATGCCGCAGCCGTTGTCGACGACGCGCACACCTCCGAGCCCTCCCGCCCGCACCTCGACGCGCACTGTGGTCGCGCCGGCGTCAAGCGCATTCTCGACGAGCTCCTTGACCGCGGACGCGGGCCGCTCGACGACTTCACCCGCGGCAATCCGCGCGGCAACCTCGTGGGGCAGGACATGGATGGGCATGG
>CAZCPU010000069.1:7980-9207 GCA_964499855.1 uncultured Dehalococcoidia bacterium
CTAACTTTCGCCGCCTCCCGGGTCCTCCGGCATCAGCGGGTGCGGTGCGTGAAGCGGGTGCGCGTCGGGGGCCGAGGAGATGAGGTCGGGGTCGAAGGACGGCGCCCGGTTCCACTGGCGGTGGAAGTAGACGATCAGGTCGCGGCCCAGCGCCGTCAGCGGCGGGCCGAGGACGACGCCCCACAGCCCGAAGAACTGGCTGCCAAGGGTGATGACCAGGATGACGACCACGGGGTGCAGGTTCAGCGTCTCCGCCTGGATCCTCGGCACCAGCAGCGTGTTCTCCAGCAGCTGGATGATCAGGTAGAGCAGGATGACCCACACCACCTTCTCCGGCTCGGTGGCCAGGGTGACGACGACCCCGACCGCGCCGCCGATCCACGGGCCGATGATCGGCACCAGCTCGGTCAGCCCGGCGACCAGCCCCAGCATCACTGCCGCGTTGATGCCCAGCGCCCACAGCCCGATGGTGACGAGCACCCCTACGACGACGCCGAGGGTGAGCTGGCCCCGCAGGTAGCCGCCGAGGGTGCGGTCGGCCACGCGCAGCAGGTTGTGCAGGTGGGGCCGCAGGTCGCCCGGAAACGGGTACTGCAGCGAGTGCGTGATCATGCTGGAGTCCTTCATCAGGTAGAAGATCAGCACGGGCGCCGTCGCCAGCGCCAGGATGAAGGCGAACGAGCCGGTTATCGCCCCTATGGTCTGCTGCGCCACGTTGAAGGCCGCGGCCCCCACGATTTCGCCGGCGTCCGACAGCGCCACCTCGATCTGCTCGCGGGCGTCGGCCGGCACGGTGTCCACGTACCGCTCCGTCCACCCTTCGATGGTCACGCGAGCCCCGCTGAGGAACTCCGGGAAGTCGTTCGCGAACTGCCGGCCCTGGTCGATGATCGGCGGGATGAGGAGCAGCAGCACGCCGATGAAGGCAGCGTGCGCGGCGACGAAGATGGCGGCCACCGCGACGAATCGCGCCAGGTTGGGCCGGGTACGCCGCCACGGCATGAGCCGCTCCAGAAACTGCGCGACGGGCAGCAGCACGTACGCCGCGACCACGCTGATGCCGAAGGGCAACAGTACGGACCCCAGCCAGAACACCATACCCAGGAAGGCGATCAGTATCGCGCCAAAAATCGCCAGGTACGCGCGCTCTCGCGACAGGTGAAACGGCATTGGGCCCACCCCCGGTTCGATGCTCCCGGCCAACAGGGGCATAGGGTACCCGATAAC
>CAZCPU010000070.1:0-9105 GCA_964499855.1 uncultured Dehalococcoidia bacterium
TCACCTCCGCGCCGGGGCGGAGCTCGAGGGATGACGCCGCTTCCGGCGAGAGGGCCGCGAGCACCGTCGCGCCCGCGTCGGCCGAGACGAGCACGCTATCACCCACGCGATCGAGGGCGGAGACCGTCGCGCGGAGGACGTTGCGGGCGCTGAGGCCGTGCGGGGGCTCGGCGGCGACGAGGACGTCGGAGGCGGGCACGGACACGGCGATCTCCTCGCCCTCCAGTCGATCGATGGCGGGCAGCCAGAGGGTGAAGCCGGCGAAGGCCGCCTCCGTCAGGCCGCTGTCCGGATGATGGGCGACAACTCTTCCTTCCAGCAGCGTCTCCATGTGCGCGGGTTCCAGCAGGGGCAGCACGGGCCCCTCGTGCAACACCCGCCGCGGCGCGTCGAGGGCGACCTGACGGCCCCTGTCGAGGACGAGGGCTTGCTCGGCGAGCGCGGTCACCTCCGAGAGCGCGTGGGACACGTAGACCATCGGGATGCCGGTCTCCTTGTGGACGGCGCGGAGGCGGCGGAGGATGCGGCCACGCGACGGCAGGTCGAGGGATGCGAGGGGCTCGTCGAGCAGGAGCACCTCGGGGGAGGCCGCAAGGGCACGGGCGAGGGCGACGCGCTGGCGCTCGCCTCCGGAGAGGGTGGCAGGCATTCGGTGCAAGAGGGGCTCGACCTCGAGGATGCGGACGAGGTCGTTGGGCAGGAGGTAGCGGCGGTGCTTGGGGGTGTGGTTGTAGCCGAAGAGGATGTTCTCGCGGACGCGCAGGTGGGGGAAGAGGAGCCCGTCCTGGTGCACGTAGCCGACGCGGCGCTTCTCCGGGGGGCGGTTGACGGGCAGGAAGCGGTTCTCGTTGGAGAAGAGGGTGCGGTCCCAGAGCTGGAGCACGCCAGAGTCGGGGCGCGCGGTGCCTGCGATGCAGTTGAGCGTCGTGCTCTTGCCGCTGCCGGAGGGGCCGAAGACGGCGGTGATGCCCGCGGTGAACGAGGCGTCGAGCTCGAGGTTGAAGTCCGGGTAGCTCTTGCGGAAATGCAGCTCCAGGTAGGGCTCGCCCATGACTACGCCACCGCCTTCTTGATGAGCCACCGATGCACGAGGAGCGCGGCCAGGGCCAGCACGAGGGAGAAGGAGATGAAGCGCACGGCAGCGTCGTCGTTGCCGGTCTGGAGGTTTGTGTAGATGGCGAGGGGGAGGGTCTGGGTGGAGCCGGGGATGTTGCCGGCGACGATGATGGTCGCGCCGAACTCGCCGAGGCCACGGGCGAAGGCGAGGAGCGCGCCCGCGGCGATGCCGCGGAAGGCGAGGGGAACGGTGACGCCGACAAAGACCCTCCAACGGCTCGCGCCGAGGGTGCGGGCGGCCAGCTCGAGGCGGGCGTCGACGCCGGCCATGGCGACCTCCATCGAGCGGACCATGAGGGGGAGGGCGACGAGGCCTGCGGCCATTGCGGCGGCGAACCAGGTGAAGAGGAGCTCGACGTCGAGGCTGCGCTGCAGACCGGCGAGAGGGCCGTTGCGGCCAAGGAGGAGGAGGAGGGCGTAGCCGGTCACGACGGGAGGCAGCACAAGGGGGAAGGAGACGAGGGTGTCCAGCAACACCTTCCCGCGCATGGAGGTCTTCGCGAGGGTCCACGCCACCGCGAGGCCGACGGGCAGCCCGAGGAGCGTGCCTACCAGCGCAACGCGGACCGAGAGGAAGAGGACGGAATACTCTTCAGGCGTTGGCAATACGGGACACCCCTTTGCATTGGGATGCACAAATGGTAGCGGGTGCGGGCTATCGTGCCAAGGCGCAGGAGGGGTGGCGCGAAGGGGCGCTACGGGGCCGGAAAGCCGTGCCGCCGAAACACGGCCTGCGCCTCCTCAGAGTGGAGGAAGCCGATGAAAGCAGCGGCGCCACCGGGGTTGACGGCGCCGGTGAGGGCCGCCACGGGGTAGACGATGGGCGGGTGGGCGTCAGCAGGGAAGCGCCACAGTACGTCGACGCCCTCAGCGGCGGCTGCGTCGGTGGCGTAGACGATGGAGGCGTCGACGTTGCCGGACGCGGCGAACTGCAGCGCGGTGCGCACGTCCGGGCCGAAGACGATGTTGGGCTGCAGGGGCTCCCACAGGTCCAGGTTCTGGAGCGCACGCTGCGCGTACTCACCGGCGGGGGCGAGGGAGGGGTCGGCGATGGCTACGCGGGTGACGTCGTCGCGGAGCAGGTCGTTGGGCGCGGCGACGGGCGCAGCGGCGCCGCTCGGGCCGACGAGGGCGAGCACGTTGCCGAGGAGATTGGCGCGGCTGCCCGAGGCCACGAGACGGGCGGACTCTACGTGGTCCATGGGCCCCTTGCCCGCGGAGATGAAGACATCGGTGGGCGCGCCTCGCACGATTTGCTGGGCGAGTGTCGTGGAACCGCCGAAACTGAAGCGGACCTCGCTGCCGTACTCCTCGGTGAAGCGGTCGCCGAGGGGCTGGAGGACATCGGCGAGGCTGGCGGCGGCGAAGACGGTGACGGGGGGACGCTCCTCGTCGCCGCAAGCCGTCGTCGCGACGGCGAGGACCATCGCGGTGGCGAGGAGGGCTGGGAACAAGAGGGGTCGTCGGCGCACGATTCGCTTCCTCGGAGCAGATGCCGGCATGGTAGCACAGCGCATCAGGCCGGCACCGATGCGGCGTCGGCGTGTGGTATAGTGCAGGTGTCCAAATTCACCCCGCAGAGGAGAATGTCCCCATGACCAGCCAGAGCTACCACGTTGGCGCCCGATCGACGTTGAGCACGCCGCAGGGCGACCGGGTCTACTACAGCCTGCCATACCTGGAGAGGGAGGGGCTGACGAACCTCGACCGGCTGCCGTACACCATCCGGATCCTGCTGGAGAACGCGCTCCGGAGCGTGGACGGGTACCTGGTGGAGGAGGAGGACATCGCGGCGGTGGCGAGCTGGCGGCCGAGCCAGCAGCCGGACCGCACCTTCCCCTTCATGCTGGCGCGGGTGCTGATGCAGGACCTTACCGGCATCCCGGCGCTGGTCGACCTAGCGGCCATGCGGAACGCGATGGCGCGGCTGGGGGGCGACCCGCAGAAGATCAACCCGCTGATCCCCTGCGACCTGGTCATCGACCACTCGGTGCAGATCGACTACTTCGGGTCGCAGGTGGCGCTGCAGCGGAACGTGGAGCGGGAGTACGAGCGCAACCAGGAGAGGTACAGCTTCCTGCGGTGGGCGCAGAACGCGTTCAAGAACTTCCGGCTGGTGCCGCCGGGCGCGGGCATCGTGCACCAGGTGAACCTCGAGTACCTGGCGGACGTGGTCACGACGCGTGACACGGACGATGGGCTGACCATATTCCCGGACACGGTCATCGGGACGGACTCGCACACAACGATGATCAACGGGCTGGGCGTGCTGGGCTGGGGCGTCGGGGGGATCGAGGCGGAGGCCGTGCTGCTGGGGCAGCCGTACTACATGCAGGTGCCAGAGGTCATCGGCGTCAAACTGAGCGGCACGCTGCGTGAGGGCGTGACAACGACGGACATGGTGCTGACGCTGACGCAGATGCTGCGGGCGCGCGGCGTGGTGGAGAAGTTCGTGGAGTTCTTCGGGCCGGGGCTGTCAAACATCCCGCTGGCCGACCGGGCCACGGTGGCGAACATGTCGCCGGAGTACGGGGCGACGTGCGGATACTTCCCCATCGACTCCGTCACGCTGGACTACCTGCGGGGAACCGGCAGGGACGACGCGCAGGTGGCGCTGGTCGAGGCGTACGCGAAGGCGCAGGGGCTCTTCCGCACGGACGACTCGCCGGACCCAGAGTACACGGACGTGCTGCAGCTGGACCTCGGCGACGTGGAGTCGAGCCTGTCCGGGCCGCGGCGGCCGCACGACCGGGTGGCGCTCGGCGAGATGAAGCGCAGCTTCCGCAGCGCCTTCCCGGACCAGACAGCGGGAGCGAACGGCAACATCCCGCTGACGGCGGACACGGAGATCGAGGGCGAAACACACAAGATCGGGCACGGGGCGGTGGTGATCGCGGCGATCACGAGCTGCACGAACACGTCCAACCCGTCGGTGATCATCGGCGCGGGGCTGCTGGCCAAGAAGGCCGTCGAGAAGGGGCTGTCGGCCAAGCCGTGGGTCAAGACGAGCCTGGCGCCGGGGTCGCAGGTGGTGACCGACTACCTGGCGACCGCGGGGCTGACGCCTTCGCTGGAGGCACTGGGCTTCCACACCGTCGGGTACGGGTGCACGACGTGCATCGGCAACAGCGGGCCGATGCCGATGCCAGTGGCGACGGCGACGGAGGACAACGACCTGGTGGCCGTGTCCGTGCTGAGCGGCAACAGGAACTTCGAGGGGCGCATTCACCCGCTGGTCAAGGCGAATTACCTGGCGTCGCCGATGCTGGTGGTGGCGTACGCCATCGCGGGGACGGTGGACCTGGACCTGTCGACAGAGCCGCTGGGCGAGGGCGACGGAGGGCAGCCGGTGTACCTGCGCGACATCTGGCCGTCGCAGGGCGAGATCCAGGAGACCATCGCGCATTCGCTGAACCCAGAGATGTTCCGGGCGCGGTACAGCACGGTGACCGAGGGATCGGACGCGTGGAAGGCGGTGCCGGCGCCGACGGGGGACCTGTTCGAGTGGGACCCGGACTCGACGTACATCCGGGAGGCGCCGTACTTCCTGGACCTCAAGATGGACGTAGACGAGCCGACGGACATCCTCGGCGCGCGGGTGCTGGCGATGCTGGGCGACTCGATCACGACGGACCACATCTCGCCAGCGGGGGCCATTCCGGCCGACCGGCCGGCGGGCCGGTACCTACTGGAGAAGGGCGTGGAGTCCGTCGACTTCAACATCTACGGCTCCCGGCGGGGCAACCACGAGGTGATGGTGCGGGGCACATTCGGCAACATCAGGCTTCGGAACAAGCTGACGCCCGAGAAGGAGGGCGACTGGTCGGTGTTCCTGCCGAACGACGAGGAGACGAGCATCTTCGAGGCGTCGCAGAAGTACATCGAGGGCGGCGTGCCGACGATGATCATCGCGGGCAAGGAGTACGGCTCGGGGAGCTCGCGGGACTGGGCGGCGAAGGGGCCGAACCTGCTGGGGGTGTACGCGGTGGTGGCGGAGAGCTACGAGCGGATCCACCGGAACAACCTGGTGGGCATGGGCGTGATGCCGCTGCAATTCAAGCCGGGCGAGAGCGCGGAGAGCCTGGGGCTGACGGGGCGCGAGACCTTCGAGGTCATCGGAATCTCCGAGGGGCTGACGCCGGGGCAGACGGTGCAGGTGCAGGCCGTGCGGGCCGACGGCTCTCGGCTGGCCTTCGACTCGACGCTGCGGATCGACAATCAGGTGGAGATCGACTACTACAAGCAGGGCGGGGTGCTGCACACGGTGCTGCGGCGGCTGCTGCGCGAGGGGTAGACACCGGGACCGCGACGGACCGGGCGTGACGCCCCCTTCGAGAGCCTCATGACGGGCTTCGAGTGGCTCTGGGGGAACGGAATCGCACGCCAAGCAGAAGCCCCGCCCTAATCCGGGCGGGGCTTCACATTTGCGGGGAAAGCGTGGGGCGTTAGCCCTCGCCGATGTTGCGGGGAGCTTCCTGGGTGGCGACACGGAGGGCGTCCATGTCCTTGCCCTCGAAGTAGTCGTAGTTCACCTGGATGTAGGACTCCTCGTCCGCCGGGACCTGGTCCTCGGCAAAGATGGCGTTGACGGGGCAGACCGGCTCGCAGGCTGCGCAGTCGATGCACTCGTCAGGTGCAATGAACATCTGGTTGTCGTCGGCGGTGGTGTAGATGCAGTCGACCGGGCAGACGTCGATGCAGGCACCGTCCTTCACGCCGACACACGGTGAGACAATGATGTAGGTCATGAGTTGGGAATCCCCCTTTCGGCTCTATGTCAATTGGGCGCCAAGCGGCTACGGCCCCGCCGCCAATGCGCGTAACGAGTATAGCACAGCGCGAATGCGCCCCGCCTACCCGCCGATATTCCTCTTCGCCGTCTTGGTGGCCTGCTTGAGGTAGGCCATGTCCTTGCCCTCGAAGTACTCGGCGTTGAGCTGGAGGAAGTGCTGCTGGTCGGCGGGGATGCGGTCCTCAAGGAAGATGGCGTTGACCGGGCAGGCCGGCACACATGCACCGCAGTCGATGCACTCGTCGGGCGCGATGAACATCTGGTTGTCGTCGTCGGTGGTGTAGATGCAATCCACCGGGCAGACGTCGATGCAACTGCCTTCCTTCAACCCGATGCACGGAGTGACAATAACGTGGGTCATTTGGGTCGGGCCTCCTCTATCTGGAAATGTCGTGGAGACGAACTTGCCGAAACATCGGCGATTGTACCACACGAGATTCGCAAACGGGAACGGCGTGCCTAGAGACTGATGCCGTAGTTGCGCTTGCGGACCATGAGGCTGACGAAGGTCTCGGTGCGGCGCACGCCCGAGATGGTGCCTACCTCCGACTTGAGGAAGTTGCCGAGGTCCTCCGAGGAGGGGAGGGTGACCCAGCAGAAGATGTCGAAGGAGCCGGTGGTGACGGAGACCCACGAGCTCTCGTGGAGCGCGGCGAGCTGGCGGGCGACCTCGTCGATCTTGTCGGGGTCCACCTGGATGCCAACGAGGGCCTCCGTGTTGTAGCCGAGGACCTCCGGGTCTGGGAGGGCGACGACCCTGATGATGCCCTCCTGGAGGAGCGACTGGAGGCGCCGGCGCACGGTGCCCTCGCTCACGCCGACATCGCGGGCGATGCGGGCATTACTGGCGCGGCCGTTGTCCTGCAGGATCTGGATGATCTTGCGGTCCAGTTCATCCATACGGAATTACCTCTACTGCAAAGTGGTACAACCATCGTACGAAGGCGTGACGAAATCTGTCAAATACTGGATGTTACAGTGTTGTTACAATTCACCGTTCGCGAAAAACAGGCGTGAATGTTCAGGAATCGCGCACGCGGCGCGGCGAGCGAAAGAGACGTCGCGACGGGGGCTAACTGGACTCGGTCTCCACCACGGAGTAGTCGGGTTGGACGCCGGAATCAGCCTGAGAGGCGTACTTGGACGGGCACTTCACGATGACCTGATCGGCATGAAAGACGCCGTCCGGGCTGTAGCTGCCCTCCGCGATGATCTCCGAGTGCTCGTTGAAGAAGAGGTCGGGCACGACGCCGTTGTACTGGGTGGGCAGGGTGTAGCTGCCACCCTCGTCGACGAGGGCGAAACTGGCGAGTGTGCCCTGGGGCTCGCGCTCGAAGCTCTCGGGGACGAGCTTGCCGGAGACGCGGTTCTGGATGCCGTAGGCGGCGCTGCCCTGCGTACGGATCTCATCGACGGTGAGGTAGTAGACCGTGGAGCCCTGGAAGGCGAGCCAGGCGAAGTAGACGAGCGCGGCGAGGAAGAGCGTCCCGCCGACAATGAGACGGCCGTGACGACGGAGCACGGAGCGGCGCTCCTCCAGGGGTTGGTCCAGCGGGTATGCGGGCTGCAGTGTGTTGTCCATAGGCTCACATTGAGTATATCTGGCCGTAGCTGGCGGCGCAATGGACGGGATGCGGGCTAGATCGCCTCAAAGGGCGCTCCCCACAAGGCGAACCACTGCTCGAGGCGCTTCTCTACGGGAAGGTGCTCGGCGACCTTGGCGGCAAGATCAATCTCCAGCTCATTGTTGCGGCGCTGGGTCTCCGGGACGGGCGCGAAGGGGTAGAAGGTGCCGCGCTTGTAGGTGAAGATCCAGTGGACCTCCTGGCCCTGGTAGGTGAAGGGAAATACGGCGGCCAGGAGAAGGTCCTTGCCGCCACGCTCGATGAAGCTCTGGCCGACGACGTAGAGGCCCATGGCCATGTCCTCGAACTGGTCATCGCCGACGAGGACCCAGCGGTAGCCGTACTCGTCGGTCTCGAGCGTGTAGCGCGTGCCGGTGGCCTGCTGCCCGGAGTGGAGCAGGCCGCGCACCTCTTCCTCGAGCTCCTCAAAGGCCTCGCCGGTGGCGGGCTTGTAGGTGAGGCCGGCGCGGCCGGCGCTGTACATCTGCATCGTCAAGAGCGTTGGCTCGGCTACGGCGATGGCGAGGATGGCGTCGTCGCCGGACGCCTGGCCGGACTTGCCCTTTCCGCCAAAGAGGGGCATCAGCGCCGTCCCTCCAGCTCGAGGGCGAGCTCATTCAGCCGGGCGACGCGCTTGTCTATGGGCGGGTGGGAGGCGAAGAGGCCGGCGAGGGACTCGCCCTTGAGGGAGGAGACGATGAAGAAGGCGTTGGCGGTCTCCACCTTGCGGAGGTCGTCGGTGGGGATGCGCGAGATGACGCCGGATATTTTCTGGAGCGCGGAGGCGAGCTTGGATGGCGCGTTCGTCAGGTAGGCGGCGCCGTAGTCGGCCGCGTACTCGCGGTAGCGGGAGAGGGCGAGGATGAGCAGCGTCGCGATGAAGTAGACGAGGATGGAGACGACGTAGGCGAGCATGAGGGCGGCGGCGAAATTGCCCCCGCCCTCGCGGTGACGGCCCAGGCCGCCGAAGAGGCTCATCCACATGAGCATGTTCATCAGCATGGCGGCGACCGTCGCGAAGAAGCTCGCGATGGTCATGACGCGGACGTCGTTGTTCTTGATGTGGATGAGCTCGTGGGCCACCACGCCCTCGAGCTCGGCATCGTCCAAGCGCTGCATGATGCCCTGGGTGACGCAGACGAGGGCGTTGGCCTGGTTGCGGCCGGTGGCGAAGGCGTTTGGGACGTGGGTCATGGAGACGGCGACCTTGGGCTTAGGCATGCCGGCGCGCTCGACGAGGCGGTCGACCATGGCGTGGAGCTTGGGTTCCTCCTCGGGCGTAACGACCTTGGCGTTCATGGTCCGCAGCACCAGCTTGTCGGAGGCGAACCATTGGATGCCGAGCATGACGGCCGCGATGATGATGACGAACTCGATGGGCACGCCGAGGCCGAACATGACGGTGACGAAGAAGAGGTATAGGGCGGCCAGCATGAACATGGTGAAGTACATACGGACCTGGAGGCCGGTGTCTCGGCGATAGGTCCAGCGCGGGTTCATGGACATTGCTTCCCCCTGAGGCGCAGCACGGAGCTATCGCGCCTGTGTGACGGATTCATTATAGCGTAACGG
>CAZCPU010000071.1:0-9036 GCA_964499855.1 uncultured Dehalococcoidia bacterium
CCCGCGTCATTCCTGCGCAGGCCGGCATCCAGAGGGGCGGAGAACAGTCAGTTGCCCTTGTCTTGCAGTCAGTCTCGCCTTCCCATCCAGTAGTTTAGATTGGCTTTTCTTTGGTATACTCAAGCACAATTCAATCGCGTCCGACTCCAATTGTTGGGGTACACCAGTTGCTAAACAATGTGTCTCTAGGGTTCATGCATGAGCTAAGCGTCGCATGGGGAAACCAAGAGTCTGCGGACAAGGAACTCGAAGACCTCGTCCCGGGACCGCTGATGCAGTTTGCCCTTGCGGATCCGCAGCGCTCCATTCCAGCCATTGCCAGGGACAAAGAGGCCACTGCGAGCATTGAGGGGCTATTACGAGAATTACCATCCACACATCGGCTTCTCTTGTGAGATGCCAGAGATCTAATTGCGCAGCTACCGAGCGAGTCCGTTCACCTAGCAGTCACCTCTCCGCCTTATTGGACTCTAAAGCTCTATGAGGATCACCCACAACAGCTAGGTCATGTAGCTGACTACAACTCCTTCTTGAAGGCAATCAATGCCGTGTGGGAGGGTGTCCACCGCGCACTGGTGCCCGGCGGGCGTCTTATCGTTGTTGTTGGCGACGTTTGCTTCTCCCGTAGGAAATTTGGGCGACACGTGGTTGTCCCTCTTCACGCTAGCATCCAAGAGCAATGCCGTGAATTGGGTTTTGACAACCTCGCCCCCATAATTTGGCACAAGATTGCGAATGCAAGCTTCGAAGTTGCCAATGGCTCAAGTTTCTTGGGGAAGCCCTATGAGCCCAACGCAGTGATCAAGAATGACATCGAGTTTATTCTGTTCCAACGGAAGGCTGGTGGTTACCGAAGCCCAACACTTGCGGCAAGAATAATGTCTGTGATCCCTGAGACCTTGCACCGAGAGTGCTTCCAACAGATTTGGACGATAGGCGGGGCATCTACCGGGAGACATCCAGCACCCTTCCCAAGGAAGCTCGCAGAGAGACTAATTCGCATGTTCTCGTTTGTAGGCGATACCATAATCGATCCCTTTATGGGCACTGGTACGAGCAACATTGCAGCTGCGCTGTTGGGACGCAACAGCATCGGCTTTGAGGTGGAACCGAAGTACTTCGAGATGGCAGCAGCCGCGCTGTCTAGCAAGCGTCAAATACAGAGTCACTTGGCGGTCTGATGACTGAGAGGTTGCCCACATGATAGGCAGCTTTACCATTCCCCCTAATGTCTTCTTGGATGCAATTAACTATTTTTGGCTCCAAAGAACTAGGCAGGCTACAAGCGCCCAGGGAGGCGAGGGGCAAGGACGGAGTGTTAGGGGAGGGATGCATCTAGATGGCGTGCAGGCCTCAGTGGTCAAGCTATTACTAGAACATGGCGTTTCTGCCGACGATATCTTCACTGATTGCGAACTGCACAAAACTGGACATTTAGAGTTGCCCGGTTTTTTCCGTCCAGCCAAGAAATGGGATCTTTTGGTTGTGCGCGACCAGAAGTTTCTTGCGGCGATGGAACTTAAGGGACAGGTCGGTCCTTCCTTCGGAAATAACTTTAACAACCGCACCGAGGAAGCGATGGGAAGTGCATTCGATCTTTGGACCGCCTATAGAGAAGGGGCGTTCCTTCAGTCATCGCAACCATGGCTCGGTTACCTATTCGTGCTAGAAGACCATCCTAAGTCGCGTAATGTAGTCCGCAACCCAGAACCACACTTTCCCGTCTTCAAGGAATTTGATGGTGCCTCTTATGCAAAGCGCTATGAACTCTTTTGCCGAAAACTCGTTAGGGAGAGGGCGTACAACGCCGCATGTTTCTTGATGTCAAAAAATCCCGCGAATGGCCAAAGGCGGAGAAGGGACCCCGTCTATAGTGAACCAGCAGCCGATTTGAACGCCCAACAGTTTCTCACCAGCCTCCTTCGTGCAGTTGTCCCATGATGGAAACCCCCTCGGCCCGCCTTTCCAGCAGTCCCTGCCATATTTAGCACCACCCCCCCCAACCCTGCCACCACCCCCTCGCGCCAAACCCTCCCCCATCGCTACCCTCCTCCCACACACCCACCGGAGGACCCGCATGACAGACCCCGAACCGCCCGCCGCCAAGCGACGCGCTCCCGCCGCCAACCGGTCCGCCCGCAAGCGCGGCCTCTACCTCAGACAGCTCGCTCCCGACAAGCGCGAGCTGTTCGAGCGTGCCCGTTCCGCCTACGCCCTCGTCGACGAGATCGCCCTCATGCGCGTCAAGCTCGACGAGCTCCTGCATGACCCCGACCTCGACCCCAAACTCCTCCTCCTCGCCATGACCGTCCTCTCCCGCATGGTCCTCATCGACGACCGGGTCCGCTACGGCCCCGGCGGCTAGGCTGCTCTTGCGGGGGCAACCTCTCGTCTCGAACCCAGAATCAGGCGGTCAGCTACAAATCAGACCAGCTTGCCTTTCCGAGGTGCCAGTGGAAGACCGGGGCCGGGGCGTCCGTTCGTGCTGAGGGAAATCGAAGTATGAACGGACGCAGGGCGGGGCCGCCCCAAGCCCGCAAACGCACCCCACCCAGGGCCATCACAAACGGGAAACAAACCAAGAGGAAGGACCCCGGAACACCCACAAGCCCCGCCGCCTACTCCCCCGACGCCTCCGCCTCGCCGCCCTTCCGCAGCGTCGAGAACCCGTACACCAGCCGGTGTACCGCCGTCAGCGTCGCCAGCGCCGCAATCACCGCCACCGCTACCGTCAGGAACCCCGTCACCAGCCCCGCCGCCAGCACAATCACCCGCTCCGGCCGCGTCATCAGCCCCACCGCCCGCGCCGCTCCCAGCGCCTGCGCCCGCGCCACCACGTAGCTCACCAGCAGCGACCCCAGCAGCGCCACGAACGTCAGCAGCGTCAGCGTCCCGTCCTCCTGCTCCACCGCCAGCCACAGCACGCCGAACAGCACGACCCCCTCCGCCGCCCGGTCCACGACCGAGTCCAGCAGCGCCCCCGCCGCCGACGCCTTCCCGCTCATCCGCGCCACCGCCCCGTCGATCGAGTCCAGCCCGCCCGACACCAGCAGCATCACGCCGCCCCACAGCAGTTGGTCGATGGCGATCAGGTACGCAGTCACGCCCGCCAGCGCCAGCCCCAGGAGGGTGACCGCGTTCGGCCCGATCTTGAGGAAGATGAGCCCCCGCGCGATGGGCTCCTCGTAGTAGCGGCTCACCGCCGCCCGTAGCCGCGCCCGGTCCAGCGGCAACGCCACGCTAGACCCCGGCCGGCGAGAGCCGCGCGCGCTCCACCTCTTCGCGCACCGACTCGTAGTACTCCAGCACCTGCCCGGCCACCCGCTCCCACCGGAACTCGTACGCCCGCCGCTCCCCAAACGCCCCCATCGCGGACCGCATCGTCGGGTCTTGGATCATCCGCTGCAGCGCCTCCGCCAGCGCCTCGTCGTCCCGGGGAGCCGCCATCAGCCCCTGCATCCCGTCCTCCATCACCGTCGCGAACCCCTCCAGCCGCGACGCCACGATAGGCGTCCCCGACGCCATCGCCTCCAGCAGCACGATCCCGAAGCTCTCCTTCCCCGTCGCCGGCGAGCAGAAGATGTCCGCCGTCTTGTAGAACCGCAACAGGTCCTCCTGCGACACCCCGCCCAGGAACTCGACGTCCCGCAGGCTGTGTTCGCCCAGCACCCGGTAGCTGTCCTTGTCCGGCGTCCCCGGCCCCACCACCAGCAGCCGCAGGTTAGGGAACTGCCACTTCAGCCGGCTGTACGCCATCAGCAGGTACTTCAGCCCCTTCCGCTTCTCCATCCGCCCCACAAACAGGATGTTGATCTTCCCGTCCAGGAACTGCGGAAACGGCTGCAAGTCGTCGTGGTACCGCCCGATGTCGATGCCGTTGGGGATCACCCGGTAGTCGCCCGGAAAGTGCCGCTCCACAAACATCTTCGCCAGCGGAGACACCGCGATGCGCCCGTGCAGCTTCTTGTGCCAGTGCCGCAGCGTCGGCGCCGCCCACGGGTAGATGTGGCTCCGTCCGTGGTACGCGTGGAACGTCCCGATGTTGATCGTCTTGGAGCAGTGCAGCACCAGCCACGGCAGCAGCGGCGTCAGCGGCTCGTGCACGTGCACCACGTCGAACCGCTCCCGCTCCAGCAGCTCCCGCACGTTTCGCACCAGCCACGGCGACAGCGACAGCCGCGCGACCGACCCCCCCGCCGGCACCGGCACCGGCACGCCTAGCCGCACGAAGTTGTCGACGGGTAGCGTGTTCGCCGGCTGCGACGACGGCGCGATCGTCCAGGTCTCATGCCCCTGGCGTATGAACTCCTGCGCCAGCTGCTCGATGTGGACGGTCACCCCGCCCGGAAAGGCGAAGTCATACGGGGAAACCAGGGCTATCTTCATCGCAACCCTGCAGGACAAGCGGAGTCACATAATGGTGGCAACACGCCCGCATTGTAGCAAAACCCACGCCCTGCAACTACGTGCCCTGGAACACTCCCGCGTAACCGGCCTGCGCTGCCCGCCCAAGCCGTTCCACGATGAGTGTGCATATCCGCATGCCCGCCTTCAGCTCGATGGCCCACGGCCCCAGGTTGAAGATCTCGAGGGTGATCCTGTTGCGGAACCCCGGGTCGATCTTCGGCGCCGTGATGTGCACCCCGACGCCCAATCGCGCCAGCCGGCTCCGCCCCTCCACCCGCCCCGCAAGGTGCAGCGGAAACCCGACAATCTCCAACGTCTCCCCGATGACAAACGCGCCCGGCTCCAGTTTCCAAATGCGCTCGCCGGACAGGTCCACCTCGGTGGTGTTGGCTTGGATGAACGGCCGGATCTGCAACAATTCGGGGTCAATGCTGACACCGGCCACGGGTTCCCGGCTCTGAACGTGGAGTATTTCGTGCAATCTGAGGTCAACAGAGGCGTACTGAATGTTGGCGTCATTTAGCGGCTCGATGATGAGGTCACCAGCGGCAAGAGACTCCCGGATTTCACCGTCGGATAGCAGCATCAGACATCAGGTCCTTACGTATAGAAGTCTATTTGACCAGGATCGTCTCTAGATCACAGAAGGGAATGACCCACGTGGGCCGCCCCTCGTTACTCACTGGAAAGTACACGATCTCCAGGTCGCCGCGGCGCCCCGCCCTGAGCGCAGGCACGGTCCGGTGGTCTTCATTCACCGTCCAGCTCGGCACTACGGCGCCATACTGCTTACCCCCAACCTCCATCACGATTTCTGTGTCGCTCATGAAAGTGGTGAGCGTGGCCTGCTCCGGCGGCAGTGCGATGGTAATGTCGATCGGCTTGTCATAGTAGAGAGTATCTCCGAACCACATACTGCCTCCTTTACAGCGCACACGTATTCTACGGTCACAGAAATTCCGAGTCAATTGCGCCGACATTAAGCGGCTAGCGCAAACGCAGCCTGCCCCCTACCGCGAGCCCCCACGCCGCGCAGCAGCCGCCGGCGGCGAGCCGTCCCGGTAGTCCGGCGCCTCCATCTCCAGCGCCGTCACGAACCGGTCGTCCTTCAGCCGCGACGCGATCGAGGGCTGCAGCGCCGTGTCGCCCTGCATGGTGATGACCGTCGGCAGCCGCGCGTTGTGCCGGTGCACCAGCAGCTGGTACAGCTTCTCCTGCGCCCACGGCGTCGTCGCCTGCGACCCCAGGTCATCCAGCGCCAGCAGCTCCGCCCCCTTCACCCGCTCGAAGAGCTCGTCGTACGTCGTCGCGCTGTTCGGCGCGAACGTGTACCGCAGGTGGTCCAGCAGCTCCGGCACGAACGCGAAGAACGCCGGCTCCCCCTGCCGCATCCGCTCGTTCCAGATCGACGCCGCCAGGTGCGTCTTCCCGACCCCCGTCTGCCCCACCAGCACCAGCCACACGCCCGTCGGGTCCGCCGCCACCGACTGCGCCGCCGCCAGCGCCGCCTGCAGCGACTCCCGCTGCCGCGCGCTCGCCCGGTTCCCCGCGACCGAGAACGCGTCGAAGGTCATCGTCCGCATCTGCTCCGGCAGCGTCCCCAGCCCGCGCCCCGTCGACGACCGCGGCAGCGCCAGCGTGTGTACGTCCCCGGCTCCCGCCCCCGCCAGCCGTGTCTGGAACCGCTCCTCCAGCGTCTCCAGCGGCGCCGCCAGCGTCACAACCGTCGGCAACTCCAGGTTGTAGCGGTGATTCAGCACCTGGAACAGCTTCTCCTGCGCCCACGGCGTCGACGCCTGCGCCCCGAGTCCGTCCAGCGCCAGCACCGGCGCGTTCCTCACCTGGTCGAACAGCAGGTCGTAGTCCGCGTCGCTCGTCGGCGCGTACGCCGCCCGCAGGTGGTCCAGCAGGTCCGGCGCGACCATGAACAGCGCCGGCGTCCCCGCCTCTACCGCCCGGTGCGTCACCGCCGCCGCCAGGTGCGTCTTCCCGCACCCGCTCGGCCCCGCGAACACCAGCCACCCCGACGGCGACTCCGCGAACGCCTTGGCAGCCTCCACCGCCGCCCGGAACAGCCGCCGGTCGTCCGGGTCGTCGCTCCGCCCGTCCTCCTCCAGCGTGTCGAACGTGAACCGCGCCAGCACCCCCAGGTTGCTGTACCGCAGCAGCCGGTCGCGCCGCTCCTCCGCCCCCTCCTGCTCCCAGCACGAGCACGGGTCGATGGACCCCCAGCGCGGGTGCCCGAAGGGCACGTCGACTCGCACCCACCGTGTGCCGTTGCACAGCGGGCAGTCCGGCCCCAGCTCCTCCTCGGCGCTATCGTCCGGAACGCCGGACGATCTCGCTGGCGCGAACCGCGCCAGCACGTCCCCCAGCCGCTCCATCTCCTCTGCCATCGTCCCTCCACCGCCGCAGCACCGCCTCGACGTACCGGAGGCTGCGCGCGTTGCTCGCTACCGCCTCCCCAAACGCCTCCGCGATCCATTCCGGCGGGTACTCTTGCTCCAGGTCCTTCAGCCGCTCCGCCGCCATCGGCGTGATCACCCCCACGTTCTCCTCGTACAGCCGGAACACCTCCGGCCGGCGCCCCGCGACTGCCTCACCCGCCACCTTTCGCCCTGAGCCCGTCGAAGGGCGCCCCGGTTCGGCCTCACCTTCCCCCGCGACCATCCCCGCCGCCACTGCGCGACGGTTCGCCGCCGTGTCGAGGCAGTACCCCGCCCCCAGGCGCAGCAGCACGCCGGCCTCTGCCGCCGCCGCCAGCGCCCGCTCCACGACGCCCTCGTCCCCCGCGCCCAGCGCAGGGTCCCCCGCCAGCTCCCCCGCCGTCACCGTCGCCGTTCGCCCCCGCCGCTCCGGCGACGCCTGCTTCCGGTGCAGCACGAAGACCGCCCGCAGCGAGCATTTCAGTGACGTCACGTCCGTCACCCGCTCCAGCAGCGGCCCGAACAGCGCCGACGGCACCGGCACCACGTCCGAGGGCCTGTCTCCCGCCATCACGAGGGCTCCGGGCGGTCCGTCAGGCTGACAAACTTCGCCAGCCTGCTCTCGAACCGCAGGTGCAGCGACCCCAACGCCCCGTGCCGGTGCTTCGAGATGATCAGCTCCGCGATGTCCTTCGGGTACGGCTTGTCCACAAACCGGGACTCCCACTCCTCCTGCGTGACGTTCATGTCCTCCCGGTAGATGAACATCACCACGTCCGCGTCCTGCTCGATGCTCCCGCTCTCACGCAGGTCCGACAGCTGCGGCCGGTGCGACGGCCGGTTCTCCACCGCCCGGCTCAGCTGCGACAGCGCCAGCACCGGCACGTTCAGGTCCCGAGCCAGCGCCTTCAGCGACCGCGAGATCTCGCTGACCTCCTGCACCCGGTTCGCGTTCCCTCGCGTGTCCGTCCCCTGCATCAGTTGCAGGTAGTCCACGATGATCAGGTCCACCCCCCGCTCCAGGTGCAGCCGCCGCGCCTTGCTCCGCAGGTCCATCACCGAGAGCATCGGCGTGTCGTCGATGTAGATCGGCAGGTCCGACAGCACGCCCGTCGCGTCCACGATGCGCTGCTCCTGCTGCTCCGAGTACAGGTGCTGCCGCAGCCGGTAGCTGTCGACCCCCGACTCCGCCGCCAGCAGCCGCTGCCCCAGCTGGTCGCGGCTCATTTCGACGCTGAAGATCGCCGACGTCGCCCCGTACCGCGCCGCGTTCCGCGCGACGCTCAGCGCCAGCGCCGTCTTGCCCAGCC
The DNA here is from genome assembly GCA_964499855.1 of uncultured Dehalococcoidia bacterium. Lineage (GTDB taxonomy): Bacteria > Chloroflexota > Dehalococcoidia > Lucifugimonadales > UBA1127 > UBA1127. Next base: position 8,144 of record CAZCPU010000071.1, read on the forward strand.
CCGGCCGTGCCGCCATCACCAGCAGGTCCGACCGCTGCAGTCCCCCCAGGATCTGGTCCAGGTCCGAGAACCCCGTCGGCACCGGCGACGACGCCAGCCCCAGCGGGCCCGCCGTGACCTGCGCCGATTCCTCCAGGTACCGGTCCAGCACCTCGCGTATGTGTACGAAGTCCCGCCCCGTGCCCGCGCCCCGCAGCCGGAAGAGCAGGTCCTCCGCCCGCGTCAGCGTCTCGTCCACGTCCGACCCGTTCTCGTACCCCAGGCTCGCGATCCCCGACGCCGCGTGGATCAGCTGCCGCATGATGCTCGTCCGCCGCACGATCTGCGCGTAGTACTCGACGTTCACCGACGTCGGCACCGTCGCCGAAAGCTGGCTCAGGTATTCGTACCCGCCCGCCTCCTCCAGCCGGCTCAGCCGCGCCATCTCGTGCCCCAGCGTCGCCAGGTCTATCGCCTCCGGCCGCTGCGCAAGCTCCAGCGCCGCCTCGTAGCACCACCGGTTCCGCTCCCGGTAGAAGTCCGAAGCCCGCAGCACCGGCGTCACCTGGTGAATGGCGTCGCCGTCGATCAGCAGCGACCCAATCACCGCCTCTTCCGCCTCTATGTCGTGTGGCAGTATCCGTTCCGCGTAGACCATCGTTCTATCCATTGCGAACATGTGTGCTATGCTACACCACGCGCACACGCCCGCCAAGGGTGGCGTGAGAAAGGACAAGAATAAGACCAGTCATGGCTGCCCAATCCAGCATCTGAAACGCCAGTTTTGAGCAGTCTCCTCGCTTGACAGTTGGGGGTGTTCTAAACGACAAACGGGCCCACATCGGGGCCCGTTCTAATCGATTCTCAGAGGTCGCTCTACTCGGCCTTCTCTTCGTCCTCCGACGCCTCGTCGG